>JBCDEB010000049.1:0-41074 GCA_039180005.1 Cyanobacteria bacterium P01_G01_bin.54
CGAAGGCTGAGCCTGTCGTTGGCGAAGCCTCCCGGAGGAATAGTCAGAGCGGCCGGGCTCTCCCCGCTGGGGACGCTACGCGAACGAAAAGCCCCGGACTGAGCGGAGTCGAAGTCTCAGCCCTCGTCCCAGTTTTATTTGGAATCTAATTGACGGATTTGGTATGAGGGGGAGGTGTCGAGGGGCTGGCCCCCTGACAACCGGGTTTGACAACGAGATTTTAAGGCGTTGAGGAATGCGATCGCTTCGCTGATCCAAAACTCGAGTTTGATTACTTTTTCTCTGATTTTGTCAAATCAAAAATCTCCAACCCAATGCGTTGAACTTTGAACCCTGAACTAGCTCACCTGAGTTGCTTTTTCCAGTGCCTGCTTGAGGATCTCCATCTTCAGCGGTTTACTCACATAATCATCCATCCCGGCAGCGAGACAGGCTTCACGATCGCCCTGCATGGCATTGGCCGTCATGGCAATGATATAGGGGCGCTCTTGGCTCGAAAAGTCCTGGCAAATCTGGCGGGTGGCTTCAAAACCATCCATCTCTGGCATTTGCACATCCATCAACACCACATCATAGGGTTGACGATGCACTGCCTCCACAGCTTCGAGGCCATTGGCAGCAATATCCACCTCGTAGCCCAAGCGCTTGAGCGTCATACGGGCCACCTTTTGGTTGACGACATTGTCTTCCGCGAGCAAAATTTGCAGCGGTGAGGGGGCAATGGTCGGCAGCTCCCGCTCTGGTTTACGTTTACGGGTTTCTGTCGCTTGTACCTTCACCTGGTGGGGTTGCTGACTCATCACATCCACCAAGGTGTTGTAGAGGGCGGATTGTTTGACTGGCTTAGTGAGCATGGCATCTAAATGGAGGTTGCCAAGGGTGGCGGGCTCGGGTTGCCCCAACGAACTCAAGAGTACGATCGGCAGTCCCTGGCATTGGGGGAGCTGGCGAATTTGGTTAGCCAACATCAAGCCATCCAGTTGGGGCATTTGCCAATCGAGCACTACCAGATCAAATTCTGTCGTTGGATTGGCACTGGTGCGGAGCCAATGGAAGGCCTCAGTGGGGGAAGCGGTGGCCTTGGGGTGCATCCCCCAAGTTTCAGTTTGGGCGATGAGAATTTCCAGGTTGGTGGCATTGTCATCCACCACCAGCACGGTTTTGCCTTTGAGTTCAACCGGGTCAAACAGTTGCGGCTGCTCCTCGGTCTGTGCGGCTGTGATGGTAAAGCTAAACGTCGAACCTTGACCTTCTTTGCTCTCCACCCACATTTCGCCGCCCATCATCCGGGTCAGGCGTTGGCTGATCACGAGGCCCAAGCCGGTTCCCCCGTAGTGACGGGTGGTGGAACTATCCACCTGACTAAAGGCCTTAAAGAGGCGATCTTGCTTTTTGGGCGGGATACCAATGCCCGTATCTTTGACGGAAAATTGGAGCTGATATTGATTCTTTGTCGTGGGCTCGGCTGCGGAATCAGCGGGTTCAAGGGGTTGAGCGCTAACCCGTAGAACGACTTCCCCCTCATGGGTAAACTTAATGGCGTTGCCCAGGAGATTGACGAGTACCTGGCGGAGGCGGGTCTCATCCCCTTCAATGTGGCGAGGGGTTTGGGGCATGACAAAGTAGGTCAGTTCTAGGTTTTTCTGGGCGGCCCGATGGGCAAACAGATCCACGGCTGACTCAATGCAAGTGAGCAGATCGAAGCCATAGGTTTCGAGATCAAAGCGACCGGATTCAATCTTGGAGAAATCCAAAATATCGTTGATGATCGTCAGCAGTGCATCGCCACTGTTGCGAATCGTCTCGACAAAGTCCTGTTGGCGGGGGGTCAGGGGGGTGTCGATCAGTAGGCTGGTCATGCCGATGACGCCATTCATCGGGGTACGAATTTCATGACTCATCATGGCCAGAAATTCACTCTTGGCGCGGTTGGCTCGTTCGGCTTCGAGTTTCTGGGTTTCTAGTTCTTGGGTGCGGGCTTTGACCTGCTCTTCTAAGGTCGTCCGGGCGATCCGCAGTTGGTGGGTATCGACGTCTACCCGCTGAATGAGCTGGTTGAGCGCCTGGGAGAGGTTGTGGATTTCGTCTTGGGTCTCCACTTGCACCCGGAGGGAAAAGTCGGCTTCAGAGGTAATGCGACTGGCTTGCTGGGTGAGGGACTGGAGGGGGGCGGCAATCAGTTGGCTGGTGGCTCGGGCGAGCATCAGGGCGATCGCCAGGGCCAACACCATACTGGAAATAATTAAAATGATGCGCAGTTGTTCGGCTTCTCGGAGATGTACACGAGCGGTTCGGCGGTCGTCCTCAAAGTCATCAATCAACAGTTCGAGTTCGGTGTAGAGGCTCCGGAACTGATCGCCATGGCGACGGTTGGTATTGCTAGTGATCAGCCGCATGAGCTGATATTCTGCCTCTTGGATCTGGGTGGGTGTAACGAGAGAAAAGGGTAGCACCGCATCGAGATCAATCAGGATGGGCTGATATTGCCCCAGCAGGATCTGATACTCAAACCACAACTCATTGATCCGCTCGGCATATTCGGGGTGGGTGGTTTCGAGACCGGCAAACTCTTTGAGTAGCTGATCCATCCGCTCCAGGTAATTTTTGACCTTTTCCCGCTCGAGTCGGAACCAGTAGGGAGACTGGATGGCTTGGAGGAGGTTCTGCGGATAGGACTGGAGGTTTTGCATACCATGCTCGAGTTCCCGCAGCATGAGCTGATCCGCTTCGAGTTGGAGCAGTTGTTTCTCGATGCCCCGTTCGTAGAGATCTGTGACGATCAAGCCAATGCTTGTACCCACGATCGCCACAGCCAACACGCCGATATAGCCTGCGGTGATTTTCTTGGCGATCGGCCAATCCGCAATCTGACGGTTTAGCCAGCGGGAGATGGGATATTTTCGGGGGTTAAAATCAGACATTTCAGTTCGCAGTTCGCAGTTGACCTGGGCAGTTAACCGTTTTCCTAGTTTAGGAACGCGAGCAACCCTGCCTCACGTTTGAATCCAGACACAGCCATTACTTCATGATCGCAAAAACTGTAACTGCTAATTGTGTTCACGCTCGCATCTCCACAGGAAGATTACGAATTTGGTGTCATACCCACTCTCGAAATTCGGACTAGAGCTCATCAGACCAAAACCCTTACAAGACAAGCGTTTCATAACTGCGAATTGTAAACTGCGTTCGCGCAGCGTCTCCAGCGAAGAAACTGCGAATTGCAATAAGACCATCATAAATGGCTCGCAGGGGATAGATGGCCCTACAGGTCTGCAACGTAACATCCGGATTTTTTAGCCTGGATTATTCATCAGGTAGCCGAGACGGCTGCGCTACCATTTTTCCTCATTACAGTCCGTAGCGTGGGCATCTTGCCCGCTACTTTATTGACGCTCGCTTCTAGGAGTTCCGGGTAGAAGTCATGAATAATGCAGGTTAGGGCAGATCATTTACTAAATAAAACTCGTTTATTGTGAAATCAGTAGCGTGGGTGGTTACTAAGCGGAGTCGTTCATGGCGTGTTCCGGAGGGAGAGTACATCTTGCCTGCCACGGGCTGAATTTCCAACAGGGCAGGTTTTTAACCTTAAGTTCACCCGAATGGTTGTAATCTATCCCACACTGGATTTACATCTGGGTCAGACGCTGGAGATGGGTGATCGCCCGCTCGACTTCTGTCTTGCTTAAGTTGGCCAAGGGGAGCTTGGTCGTGATCTGGGGAAAATTTTGCTGGAGCGAGCGTCCGTAAGCCGGATCATAATGATGGGTCAGCAGGTTGGCCACCAGTGCTGACCAGTCGCCCGTATCGATCCAGGCAAACCATTGATTCAGCGTGCGCGAGCCGTAGCGGCTGCGCAGTCGCTCTAGCTTGCCCTTGAGAAACTCGGGATGGGCGATCAAATGGGGGTAATCTGCCATCAGAGCTTGCACCCGCATCGCTAGGGGCAGTTCAATTTCGAGTCCCGGTGCGGCTTTAATCTGGTTCCAGAGCTGTACCGGGACATAGACCTTGCCGATCTTGCTGCTCTCGGACTCCACCCAGATTGGCTGCACCGGGTCGAAGTGTTGGAGCGCCGCTAGAATCTGGGTTTCAAAGTATTTTTGTGAGGGTTGGGGGGTGGGTGCCGCATCCTCCGTCTGAGCCCATTCCTGATGCCATTCTTGACCCAATAGGGAGCCTCGATGGTTGGCGAGGCTTTCAAGATCGAGCACTTGCCCCCCTAGCTCAGCTAAGCGCTGGAGGAGCTGGGTTTTACCCGTGCCCGTCATGCCACAGAGCACCCGGAACTGGAGCTGTGTCGGTCGGGTGACCAGCTGCGATCGCACCCAAGCCCGATAGGTTTTGTAGCCCCCGTCCAACAGTGTCACTAACCAGCCAATTTGGCCCAGCACTAGGGCCAGGGAGCGCGATCGCTGACCCCCGCGCCAGCAATAGATCAGGGGAGCATAGTCGGGGGCTTTGTCCGCAAAATGGTGTGCCAAATGTTGACTAATATTGGCTGAAACATAGCTGGCTCCGAGTTTGCGGGCTTGAAAGGGCGAAACCTGGGTATAGATTGTGCCCACTTCAGCCCGTTGTGTGTTGTCCAGTACCGGCAGATTGATCGCCCCAGGCAGATGGTCAGCCGCATATTCGGCGGGCGATCGCACATCAATAATTTCGCTATAGGTTTCGGTCCAGGGCTTAGCGGTGGTTTGGGGCGATCGAGTCATCAAAAATCAAAATAGATATATTGTGTGCCCCCCTCCGGTGCCAGGAGCCAGACCGCCAAAAAACACAGGGGCACCAACACCAGCTTAAGATGCCAGTTGAGCTGCAATTGTAAGCCCCGTTGGATCAGATAGGCGATCGCCATAAAGACCAGCACCAGCAGAATCAGCCAAGCCAGGTCAACCCGAGCCACGCCTAAGGCCTCGCCGTAGACCTTCTGGACAAACTGGGCATCGCCCCGCGCCCCGAACAGATGGCCCAGTACCCAGCCCGATTCCTTGAGATTGGGTAGTCGGAAAAAAATCCAGGAAAGAAAGACAAAACTTTGGGTTAATAACCACGCCAGCAGGGTTCCCGGCAGCGTGGCCCAAACCGCCCCCCTATCGAGGCTCTGTTTGGCCTGCGCTTCCGTGAGGCGATGGGCAATCAGCGCCAAACCATGCAGTACACCCCAAACCAGATAGCCCCAGGCTTCCCCTTTATTGGCATCAATATGCCAAATGCCAGCGATAAACAAAATGAACCAGAGATTAAAGCAGGTGCGTCCCAAGCTTTGCCGTGAACCCCCCAGAGGAAAATACAAATAGTTGCGTAACCAATCCCCCAAGGTGATATGCCAGCGCCGCCAAAAGCTGGCAATACTGGTTGTGAAATAGGGGAAATTGAAATTCTCCGGCAGCTTAAAACCCAAAAACAGCGCTGAGCCCCGGGCCATATCGACATAACCACTAAAATCAAAGTAGAGCTGTAACCCATAGGCCAGCACCGCCAACCAGAGATCTACGCTGCCCGCCCGGGCACTATTGCCAAAGCAGAGATCCACAAAGATGCCCAAGGGATCGGCGATCAGGGCTTTTTTGATCGCCCCGGCCGCAAAGAGCCAAAGACCCTCGGTAAACTGCTCCACATTCGGTTGGCTTTGCTCACGAAATTGACTAATAAAGGGATGAAAACGAGTGATCGGGCCAGAAATGAGTTTGGGAAAAAAGAATTTATAGGCAGTAAATTCCAGCAGACTATCGCTGGCCGGTGCGCCCCGATAGACATCCACCAGATAAGCGATGCTCTCAAAGGTGAAAAACGAGATGCCCAAGGGAATCAAAAAATGGGCCAGGAGCCAGTCATGGGTCGGGGCAAGCCCAGGCAGCGCTAACCATTGCACCAGCCCATCGGTAATCAATGCTAGATATTTAAACCCCAGCAAAAACAGCACATTGAGCACCACTCCAAGAACCAACAGAATGCCCATCCGTCCGGTCCAAAGCCGTTGCGTTTCTTCCCATTCTTCATTCGCGATTTGCCCGTAGAGGGGATGAAAACCGGTACCCGTCACGGGCGATCGCCGGGGTTGGCTCATCCAACGGGCCAGATAAAAATTCAGCACCACCAACAGCAAGAGCAAGAGCACATATTGAATTTGCAGCAGGGCATAAAAGCCCAAGCTCGCCAAGAGCAGCAGCGCTAAACGACGACTCTCGTTGTTGCCGCCGATCGCCGGATGCCAATAGCCCACCACCAGTAGCACCAAGAACAAACTATAGAGGGGATCCAGGAAGGTCATGGGGGAGGGGTTAGATGATTCATGCAGTTGAGCGGTGGCAGGCATCCTGCCTGCGCGACGGTCTTTACGCTTCTCGTTTCCGTAGCGCGGGCGGTCAGTGAACTTGTCGAATCTGCGTCTCGCCCGCCTTGAATCGGAATTTTTCGAGACACCCTAACCAAACGCCAAACCCGAGAGCAACCACAAATTCAAATCATATAGCATGGCCGATCGCGCTGTAGCGCACTGCCCAAGGCAATCGCTCACTCGCCTCTCAGAAACACCTCCTACACTAAGGCTCGTTGGATCATTTCTTCATCAAGAGCATCAATGCAACGGTTACGCTCACTCGGGCAAGGGCTGGGTCTTCGATCCTTGCAAATGCAACTGACGGTCGGTGTCACCGCAGTGGCTGCCTTAGGCTTGGGCGTCGTGGCACTGGGCTTAGCGATCTATCTAGAGCGGGTGATTGTGGTCTCCCATAAACGTCAGGTGCAAAATCTCACCCAGCGCTTTAATGAAACGGTGGAGATCTACAGTGACATGACCACGCCCAATATGGCGATGGAAAAGGCAGTGAACCATCTCTCTACCGGCGACACCTCAATTTGGGTTGTGCAAGACGGGGAAGTGGTCGCTCAGTCCGAAGCCCTAGCGATGGGGGGTAAAAAAGAAGGCCTGCTAATTGCCGCACGGGAGGAACTCACCCCCTACCCCAGCATCTATGCGATCGACAATGGCTATTGGGTGATGTGTGGCACCCCATTGACCGTTAACAATACGAACTGGGGCCAGCTCAACATTGCCCACGACATCACGGGAGCCCAGACGATGCTCTATCGTCTGCTCTGGATTTTAGGCGTGTTCAGTGTGTTGGCGCTGGGGTTGATGTGCGGGGCGATCGCCCTCTATATTCGTCAGTCCCTCAAGCCCCTTAAGACCTTCGGTGAGCTGACGGATCAGCTCTCAGCGGAGCAGTTGGGTCAGGATGTGATTACCCTAGATTATGCCCCCAGCGAACTCAAGACCCTAGAGACGGCCTTCAACCGGATGTTGCACCGCTTCCATGAGTCCTGGGAGCAGCAGCGTCAGTTTGTCGGTCATGTTTCCCATGAACTGCGCACTCCCCTGACGATTGTCTCAGGCTATCTGCAAAGTACCCTGCGCCGGGGCCAGAACCTCACCGAGCCTCAGCGAGAGGCCCTCACCGTTGCCTCCTCGGAGGCCACCCGCACGGTGCAACTGCTCGAAGACCTCTTGGAACTAGCGCGGGCCGACAGCGGCCATTTACATTTTCGCAAGGAAACGATCGTGCTCAACGACTTTATCTGGGAAGTGGTGGAGATGTCGCGCCAATATAGCCAGGGCGAGATTAAGGTCTCAACCCCGGCTGAGCTGGTGGTGTTGCAAACCGATCGCGATCGCCTTAAGCAAGTATTGCTTAACCTAATTGACAATGCAGTGAAATATGCCGGCAGCGAAACGCCGATTCAAGTCACGCTTAAAGCGCTGGGCCAACAAATACAACTTCAAGTGTGCGATCGCGGTCCCGGCATCCCCTTAGCCCAGCAGCAGCGCATTTTTGAGCGCTTTTATCGCCTCGATGAAAGTCGCAATCGCTCGGGAGGGACAGGTTTGGGGCTCTCGATCGTCAAAACCCTGGTCGAAGGGATGGGCGGACAGATCGCGGTGCGATCGACCCTCGGGGAGGGCAGCACATTTATTGTGTCATTGCCGTTGTAAGGAATCGTTTTAGGGTTGATTTTGGCGTTGGTAATGGCCCAGGAGCACACCTCACGATTAGTAACCGTCTCAGACCAGCAAAGGGATAGGATAAAGTGAAGAAATGCGGGAAGAAATAGAGATAGCCGGAATCAAGATTGCCAAAGCTGACTGGGAAGAAACGCCAGAGAGCATCCAAGTATTAGTGCGAATTCTGAGTGAGCGTCTAAGTCATGTCGAAGAAAAGTTCAATAAGAATTCAAAAAACTCATCGAAACTGCCATCCAGCGATGGATTTGGGAACAGTGTCAGCAAAAAAGGGAAGCCAGCGAAAAAGCGCAGAGGAGCCCAGAAAGCCAAATC
Organism: Cyanobacteria bacterium P01_G01_bin.54; assembly: GCA_039180005.1. Taxonomy (GTDB): domain Bacteria; phylum Cyanobacteriota; class Cyanobacteriia; order Cyanobacteriales; family Spirulinaceae; genus SIO3F2. Next base: position 8,336 of record JBCDEB010000049.1, read on the forward strand.
AAAACCCCGACCAGCCAGGAAACTCAAAATTTGGGTGAGCCAGACAACTCCGGGTGAGGGCACGACAGAATTTGTAGTGGATAATCCCTCTTGTGTCACTTTAGGGAGAAAATAAATAGAAGAGAAAACTAAGAAAAGTGGAAAGCAAGACAGGACAATAACTCTAGCCAGAGAAGCCAAACCTGGGCTAGCCCTCATAGAGGAATATTGTAAACAATACTGAACAATCTTTTCTGATGTTAATAATCATGAAGCTTTTCGAGATATCCACATTGGAATGTTATCGAATGAGAAAAGCAAGAGTCTACCAGCAGTAGCAAAAATAGCTCGATCGCCGATCTCGTAGTGCCATGACACACCTTAAATGATGGGTTAGAAAATCACTATCATCTCGGAAGAGCGTAAATTTCGCCAAAATCCTATCTCACCTTTTTAGTTGTGTCATGGCACTACTGCTGCGGCAGCGGTATGATGATCCCAGTATTGGGCGGTTTACGAGGAGGGATACTTGAGAAGGTCGGATAGAAGAGCCGATTACGCTCAGTAAGTTTATTTATGCGAATAGCGATCCGGTTAATGGGATTGACCCGAGTGGGTTGATGACTTTGAAGGGAACCTTAGGAGTGCTAGATATACTAGCTACCACAGCATTAGTAGGAGTAGGTATTCCTTCGCTCGCAAGCCATTTAACAGCAAATAAATTCTTTCGACGAGAAGAGATATTCATGAAAAACCATATAGTCGTTAATATTCATGCAGGACATATATATGGGCACACACTCCTCAATAGAGAAATATTATCTTTCACCCCCACTACTCTTGAATTATCCCTCTAAACCCCTGCCTCATCTAACTTGGTCAAGGGCGCGATCTTCGCATCCACAATCTTGGGGCTCTCTAGCTCCACAAACCGGATACCCAAATGCACCTTCTTCTTCGTACCAAACACATGGGTAATCTCCCCCTCGCCATATTGGTCATGGAGAATGCGATCGCCCACCTGCCAATCACAGAGTTCCTTCGGCGTCGGTTCCCGTTCTGCCACTGGACGAGCAGACCGCGGACGGCGATTGTATTCCCCCTCAAACTGCACTAATTCTTCAGGCAGTTCCCCTAAAAACTGCGAGGGCACACAGCCCTCCGCCGTGCCCCAGAGCCGCCGCGTCCGGGCATGGCTCAAAAAGAGCTGCTCCTGGGCACGGGTGATGCCCACGTAGCAGAGCCGTCGCTCCTCCTCGACGCTGGCCGGGTCATTGAGCGAGCGGGAGCTGGGGAACAAGCCCTGTTCCATCCCTACCATAAACACTGCGGGGAACTCCAGCCCCTTGGCGGAATGGAGGGTCATGAGCGAGACCGCTTCTTGTTCTTCGGGTAGGTTGTCTAAATCGGAAGCCAGCGCTGCATTGGCCAGGAAATCTTCGAGGCGATCGGTTTCATTTTCTTCCTGGAACTGCAACACAGCATTGTGCAGCTCGTTCAAGTTTTCTAGGCGAATATCGGCTTCTTCCGTGCCCTGATTTTGCAGGTCTTGAACATAGCCCGAGTCTTTTAAAATGCCCCGCACCATTTCTGCTGCAGGCAGCTCCTGGGCCATGGCATCCTGATAGGTTTTAATCAGATTGACAAACTCCGTCACCCGTTTAGCCGCTCGACCGGCTAAGGTGGCCACCGAGGTCTCATCGCTGATAATTTCCCAGAGGGGTAGACCCAGTTCTTGCGATGCCGTATTCAGGTTTTCGATAGTGGTTTTGCCGATGCCACGTCGGGGGGTATTGATCACGCGCAATAGGCTCACGGTATCTGCCGGATTGGCCACGGCTCGGAGGTAGGCGAGGGTATCTTTGATTTCTTTGCGATCGAAGAATTTTAAGCCGCCAACAATGATGTAGGGGATCTTACCCCGCAAAGCATCTTCTAAGACACGAGATTGAGCATTGGTGCGATACAAAATGGCAAAGCTACCCCAGCCCAGTTCTGGATGTTCGTCTTCGAGGGCTAGGATGGTATTGCGCACAAACTGGGCTTCCTGTTGCTCGTTATCCACCTTCTGGATCAGCAGAGGATCGCCCTGCCCTCGGGTGGCCCGCAGCACTTTTTCGATCCGTTGGGTGTTACGATCGATCAGTTCATTGGCGGCTTGCAAGATATTTTCACGGGAGCGGTAGTTCGCCTCCAGCTTGACCATGGTTTGGGTAGTATCATCGGCTAAGCCATCGCCAAAATCTTCTTGGAAACCGAGTAAAATGCGAAAGTCCGCCATGCGAAAGGAGTAGATGGATTGGTCGGCATCACCCACCACAAAAATGGAGCGATCGCGCCAATCCCAGTTATCTTTTTTGGTTTCGGCATTCGTGGTCAGCAGACGGACAAAGTCATACTGGATTCGGTTGGTATCCTGATATTCATCGACCAAAATATGATGAAATTGTTTGTGCCAATAGCCCAGTACTGATTCATTCTGCTCAAAGAGACGGACCGGAAGCAGGATTAAATCATCGAAATCTAGACCATTGTTTGCTGCAAGCTGAGATTGATAAACATCATATACCTCAGAAATTGTCCGTCCAGCAAAGTTTGGGTTTTCTCGGTAATAGGCTTCAGGAGACAAGCCTAGGTTTTTGGCGTTGCTAATCGTGTAGCGAATCTTGCGCGGCTCAAATTTCTTGGGGTCAAGATTAAGTTGTTTGGTAACAATCGATTTGACCACGCCTTGCACATCGGCATCGTCAAAGATTGTAAAGTTGCGCTGCCAGCTACGCCCCCGTTCGTCTTGGTATTTATTCACATCAAAGCGCAAAATCCGGGCACAGAGACTGTGAAAGGTGCCAATCCAGAGGGGTTTGATTACGGTTTTGTAGATCTGCGAGCGCAGCCGGGTCTGTTCTTCGGGGGTCAGCAGGGTGAGGGGTTTTTGGTATTTCTCGATCGCCAGCCGTTCGGCAAAGAGCCGCTCAATCCGCTCTTTCATTTCCCGGGCGGCTTTGTTGGTGAAGGTGACGGCGAGGATATTACCGGGGTCAACCTGATGATGGTTGATCAGATTAAAGATGCGATAGGTCAGGGCCCGGGTCTTGCCGGAGCCTGCCCCCGCCACCACGAGCAGTGGCCCACAATAATGCTCCACAGCTTGGCGCTGGGCAGGGTTGAGGTGGGCAAGAATGTCGGGGCGGGTATCGCTAGTCATGCGCAGACGGCTTGGAATTAGGGGCAAGGGTAGCCCCTATTCTATCGGCGTTCATGGGGAGCGTTCAATCGTATTGGATGATGGATTGTTGCCTGGAGTTGTAGCTAGCGAGATTCCCCCGGCTGCGCCGACGCCCTTGATAAAGTAGGTACGTCTGAACTTACGACTTGTTACTCGTTACTTTCCGAAACAAACGCTTCAAGATAAACTGTTCAAAATAAGGTCAGGTGTAGCGATGCAGTGGCGTGTGGTGTTGGAACAAGATCCCGAGACGACAGACTGGGCAGTGTGGTGTCCGGAGTTGCCGGGGTGTACCTCTGCTGGAGAAACAGAGACAGAGGCATTAGAGAATATCCGAGAGGCGATCGCGCTCTATCTTGAGCCGGATCCGTTGGATTTAGCGGCGGGGGCAATATTGCGTAAGGTTTCGGTGGGATGACACGCATCCGACAGATGAGGGCAACCCAGGTTGAGCGTGTTTTGAAACGGTACGGTTTTGAATTAATTTCGCAGAAAGGAAGCCACCAAAAGTGGCGAAATCAGGAACGTAAGTTACAGGTGACGGTTCCCGATCACAAGGGTAAAACGATTCCGGTGGGGACACTCCGCAACATCATGGTGAGTGCGGGTATTCCAGAAATGGAATGGAAAGCAGATTGATGGCGTCACTAGCTCACCCTGCTCCCAACCGCAACATCCGTGACTCAATCTCTGCCCAGGTTTGGGGTGAAACCTTTACCGCTGCTTGTTTGCAACGCACCAGGAGCTGGTTGTTGTAGAGATAGGTGCGCAGGCGCTGGATCTCTCGATCGCCAATCTCCAGAATCTCCGGGGGAAGATGAAACGCCTGCAAACAGAGTTGCTTCAGTTGCGTCGGCGAGAGGGTCTCCGCCTGCCGATTTTCGAGTTGCGAGATCAACGTCTGCAAGGGCTGGGGGGCAAAAATCTCCAAGCCCTGGAGCTTTTGGGCGAGTTCCAGAAGGGCTTGGGGGGAGCCCTCAGATCCGAGAGCTTTGGTGAGGGTTTGGGTCAGGGTGGGGGCGAGGGCACGGGCAAGGGATTGGGCTGGGGTCAGGGCGAGGGCCAGAGCAATGGCGATCGCCCTTTTGGCCGTCGGCTCATACTTGCCCGCCTCCTCAGTCGTGATCCGGCTCGCCCACCGCAGGAGCGATCGCACCGCTTGGGGTTCCGCGTCCAGCTCCGACTGGTGCAACAGGGCCAAAGTCCGTTGCTCCATGGCCAGCAGAAGATCATCTGCGCCACCGCGCATCAGCCCGGCGATCAGCACAAACACCTCCTGCCAGGCGGTATCGCTCAGATGGGCTTGGATCGTCTCAGCGATCAAGTGATTATCAATGATGTATTGGGCCGTCAGATATTCCTGCAACGAGAGGTGTGAAAAGGAATAGACATCCTCCGCCCGTTGGACAATGATGCCCTGCTGCACCACGATCGCGTTTAAAATTGATTCGCCATCGAGACCTTGGGGGGCATTTAAGTTGTCGGTCAAAAAAGTCTTAATTGGGTCAACCAGTTCTCGCTTGGAGAAGAAAAAGTGATTGGCTCTAAAGCCTTGATAGGCAATTTCAGAAAGCAGGATTTCCTCAGCCTCGGTATGGAGTCCATGGTAAATCTCATCTAGTTGAATGCGCTTTTCTGAGGCCCATTCTTCGAGCAAAATGCGCAGGGCTTTGCGATACAACACACTGCGGTTACTGGGGAACTTTTGGGAGCGATCGAAGACCCGGCAAAGAAAGGTCAACAGCAGCGGTGTATGGGCTAGCTCCTTGGCAGCGGCATTTTTGGGTTTTTGTAGGGCGGCCCAGCAGCGCTCGGCCGTGCCCACTTCTTGATCAGTGTCGGAACTAAACCAGTTGCTAATAAATTGCTCGATCTGGGCATTGTCAAAGTCGGCGATCGCCACATCAATAAAGCGAGGGAAACTACTGCGAATTGCGCCGATACGACAGGAGACCATATAGCGATTCTGGGCATAGCGATCCACAAAGTCCTGAATTTCCTCCATAATCGGATGGATGTTATCACTAGGGACTTCATCGAGCCCATCGAGTAAGAGCAGAAACTTCCCCTGCTCCAGAGCTTTTTGCGTGAAGTTGTCCGATTCCGGAAAGCCACTAATTTCAAACTCACGCCCAATAAAGGCTTCCAAGCTCAGGTCACTGGCGCTGAGGCGTTTGAGTTCAATAAAGACCGGAATGCAGCCATGGTCAAATTGACCCTTCTTACCCTGGAGCGCTTCGAGACCCACCCGCTTGAGCAGTGTCGATTTCCCGGAGCCGGGGCCACCCAGCACCAGGAGATAGGGCTGTTCCTGGGCGATCGCCAGACCCGTCTGGGTGGGCATGTCGCTGGGGACAAAACGCCGCCGACTCCCCTGACGTCCCCCTTGGCGAAAGGTGGCTTCTTGGTCAGCGAGGGAGTCAAAGGGCTGGGCTCCATCATCCTGGAGCACCTGCACTGTGGTATATACTGCCTCCAGTTCGATCGGCTCCCGCATCCCCAAGACCTTAAGCGTGCCATGGCGTTCGGAAAAATTCTGGGTGTATTGCTCGGAGGCTTGGAAAATGAGCTGTCGCGTTTGCTCATTAATCCCCTTACCAAAGCGATCGAGGACTTTGCCGCCGCCTTCCAGAATTGATTGAAATACGGGAACTGCAATACCGCTGACGGCGGCGATCGCCAAGGTTTGCCAAACTGTCATTACCACTGTCGGGTTCATTGCCTATCATTTTAGGGTACATCCCCCCAACTGCTGCAAATGCCATCTCGACGACAAAGCGTAATTCTTGGTTTGTTGGGCTGGATCTGCCTCACGGCCGTCAGCCCAGCGACTGCTCTCTCGCCCGACCCCATTATTTATGAGTTAGACGCAGTGGAGCGGCGTCTACTGGGTCGCATGGAAACCTTGCCCCATCCAGAGCGCCCCCAAGTGCGTATGACCACTTGTCAGGTTGAACCCAGCGGGTTTGGCGCTTACCTGTATCAGGAGCAGGCATTGGTTGAGAATCTGGAACAGCCCTATCGTCAGCGGTTGCTACTGATTACGGTTGATCCAGAGGGACTTAATGGTCAGCGCCAGGTAGTATCGCGCTCGTTTAAGTTGCTTGACCCAACGGCTTGGGTGGGGGCTTGCGATCGCCCCGTGACCGAACGTCCAGATCTGGATAGTTCTCTGGGAGAGGCAGTTTGCAGCATCTTTTTTGAATGGGAAGAGCGGGCGAATGTGGGCACAACGCCACCAGAAGGCTGTCCGACTCAGTTTCGTGGTGCAGTCCGGATCACCAATACGGTGATCTTGAATGATCAGGGTATGGATACTTGGGATCGCGGCTTTGATGCCGAGGGGAATCAGGTTTGGGGGGCGGCAGAAGGGAAGCCCTATCAGTTTCGGCGGCGGATTCTACCGGATTGAAAATAGCATTTGTCGCACATTATAAAAACAAAGAAACGAAACGTCTTACGTTACAAAAAAACTTCTACATAACGGTGCGGCTCAAACCGACCCTTTGGACATTGGGCTGAGGGATTTTCTCTCGTGGCTTGATTTTAAAATCCGAATCTGTTATACATGTAAACAAGTCAGGAGTGCAACGGGTATCGTGACACGGCTTAAATGATGTATTAGATTCCCCAACGTATCTATGTTGCTTAAGGAGCAAAGCCCTATAAAGTTTACCTGTATTGGGTTTTGTCCCTCACATTGACCAAAAATCTAATAAACCTTTCTAGCTGTGCTACGGCACCAGGCAATGTTTGATCTTCAGTCGATACACATCGTTTTGTAAGTATGGAGTATGATCCTGTGAAGATTGTTTCTGATTCGATTTGGAGCTGGTCTGTTGCGATCAGCCTAGTCGGCGCTTTATCTCAAAGGTCGATCGTCAATCCCCCTTAGGCATTGTTATTTTATTCCACCGCTGCTTCCCCGATTTAATGTGGTTCAGCGACCATTTATACGTTGGTTTTCCTTTGCAACCCCAATGGTGGCTCAGTGCTTTGGATGTGTGCGATCGCCGATCGCATAGCAGTCCTCCCTGGTGTCACTACAGTTTAAGGCGTTCCTGACCCTCAACCATTTCGCGAATCCATATTGGGTTGATTCAGGTCTATCTATGCAAACGCAAGGGGTTTACCCCAATTTTGCGCTGCATTGCCAGGCAATCAATTTCTTGTCCCAGAGGCTTGATGCCTGTCGATTCGAGCTGTTGCTGCCGCCAGGTAGCAGCCCTAAGAAGTATGCAGATAAAACTTTAGTTAAGCGGTTCAGCTTGGCTCGATTGATTCTGGTAGACTTCAGGGTACATTGGCTCACAGTTTGGTTCACTTGTTCACGTATCTGTTTTAGGAGGCAATCGCCATGTCTGAAATATCTGAAAACGATAAGCAATTTTACAGGAAACAATATTACGATAATCCTTTAGATCCGCTCTATATTACCTTGCCTGATCGGCAGCAACTGGTGATTACGGAACTAGAAGAGCGATTAAATGCTGTGGAAAAGGGCCTGCCTGAGAAGATGTCTGAACAATGGTCTCAGCTCGTTGCCTGGTCTTGGTTGAGCAAAAACAACTGGGAACAATCTTCGGGCGGCGATGCACCTCCAGGCTATAACCAACTACGAAGAAAGTTTATTGACGTTGTCAAGAACTTAGCCTATTATACAATGTTGAACTATTATAGCCAAGATGCTTATTTTAGTCGTCCTCGAAGTGAAGCAGATCAGGCAAGTGTTGAATTTTGCAGTCTAGAGTTGTCTAAGCTGCTCACAGGCGAAACGGAAGTGGCAGGTAAAAGTTTGCCGACGCTCTTCAACACGCTAACTGGTGAGGATCTCGTCTTTGCCACAAAAGAGATCCAGTCCGGGGGGCAATCCATTCTACTGGCAAACTTCTTCTGGTTTGGCATCCAAGTCGATCGCTTTACCGGCAGTTGTGTTGCCTATGACCAGAATAACGATCGCTATACCCTTTTACTGGCCTATCCCCCCCGTCCGGAGGTCAGCGAAAACCCCGAGACCATCAATGCTCCCTTGACAACCAGTGATTTGTACACACGGATTGTCGATGGTTATGATGAGGGGAATCCGAATCAGAATCCTTACATCGCCACCTGCAACTGCTAGGCGGACGATCGTAGTGCCATGGTACAGCTCAAAAGGTGTATTTAGTGTCGGTTGGGTTGAGCCCAGTGAAACCCAACACCGCCAATGTGCTGAGGGATTTACCCCCTTGTCATCTAATGCACAACTTTAAGGTGTGCCACAGTAGTAGGATGGGTTATCGCCTGACCTTAGAACTCGCATCGAACCAGCGATAACCCACCCGGCCCAAACCCTAAATTAGGGGTTCTAAGCCAAGTAGAGTAATGGTTCACCATCTCTGCAATCTAACGGATGAGAGCCCCTAGACCCAATGCCAAAGTCCGGTTGTGGCGATATACGCTTGAAACGATGAATTTATCTTGTGGCCCCCGGTTGAGGGGCGACTTACGGTTTGATCTAGATGATCAGAACAATGTTTTTCTGCGGTCAGAACGGCAGTCAACCGTCCTGAACCATCCGCTCTATGCTCAATTGATCCCTCTGGTGGCGGGTGGCCAGAGCGAGGCGGAAATTGTCAAACACCTCGCAAACCAGATTCCTGCTGCCTATATTCACTATGGGCTAGCGCAGCTCAAACAACAGGGGTATCTTTGCAATGACGTGGCGACGGATGGAGAAACCGCTCAAGAGTCGGTTTTACCCGCGCCGTTGGCGATCGCCAGTCATCATTTAAAAGTGGCTCCGGCGATCGCCAGGCAGCGACTGCAAACCACACCCGTTGCGGTTCATGCTCTCGGGACGGTGACTGCCGCTGCGCTTTTGCCCCTGCTCGCGCAGCATCAAATTCAGGTGGTTCCGCCCTTAGACACGACCCCCGCCGCCGCGAACACCGATGTACCCGTTCAACCCGCCCTCGATATTGTTCTCTGTGACGACTATCTGCAACCAGAGCTCGACGTTTGGAACCAAACCGCCTTAGACCAGTCGCGTCCCTGGCTCCTGGCCAAACCCGTGGGGACGCTGCTCTGGCTCGGGCCGCTATTTGTGCCGGGCCAGACGGCCTGCTGGGCCTGCCTGGCCCAGCGTCTGCGCTGTAACCGCCCCGAAGAAACCTATCTGGAGCGGCATACCGAGGCGGTCTTACCCCTAACACCGCCCCTAGCCCAGCTCCCGGCGGGCGTGCAAATTGCTTTGGGTCAGATCGCCATGGCGGTTTTTAAGTGGATTGTCCAGGATCGGGTGAACCGCGATGTCAGCGATCGCCTGCTCACCTACGACCTCCTGAACCTAGCCAGCCAACGCCACACCGTTGTCCGACGACCCCAATGCCCCAGCTGTGGCCAGCGTCAGCGCGCTCTCTCCAGTCAGCCGCTGCCTCTGATTCTGGGGCATCGCCCCAAGAAATTCACCACCGATGGTGGCCATCGGTGTCAGCCGCCGGAAGTGCTCCTGGCCCAATATCAGCATCACATTAGCCCCATTACCGGAGTGGTTCGTAGCCTCGAAAAGCATCCCCAGAGCCTAGACGGGCTCCAGCAGGCCTATGTCGCCCAGCACCATTTCCGCTCGATGTTGGATGATCTGCGGGGGCTGATGGAAAACCGGGGCGGACGCAGTGGTGGGAAGGGACGCACAGCAGCCCAGGCGAAAATGAGTGCTGTAGGGGAGGCGATCGAACGCTATTCCGGCGTCTTTCAAGGGGATGAGCCGCGCATCCGCCGCACCCAAGTAGACTTAGCGGCTGAGTTGGGGGCTGAGGCAGTGATTGATCCCAACCACTGTATGAACTTTAGTCCAACGCAATATGCCCAGCGAGCGGACTGGAATCGACGCTGTGAAAAGCTGTTTCAGCGGGTTCCTGCCCCCTTTGATCCGCAGCGAGAACGAGACTGGACGCCGGTTTGGTCCCTGAGCGACTCTCGATTTAAATATTTGCCCAGCGAATATTGCTATTTTGGCTATCCCAAGCCGTCCCAACCGGACTGCTGGGCCGATACCAATGGCTGTGCGGCGGGGAGCACCCTGGAAGAAGCAATTCTGCAAGGATTGCTGGAGCTGGTGGAACGAGATAGCGTGGCACTGTGGTGGTATAACCGTCTGGCGAAACCGGCGGTGGACTTGGCCAGTTTTGACGATCCCTATTTTCTGGAGATCCAAGCGTTTTACCAGTCGCTGCAGCGGCAGATCTGGGTGTTGGATGTGACCAGTGATCTGGGCATTCCCAGTTTTGTGGCGATCAGTGCCTGTGGCGATCGCCCCACAGAAGACATTATCCTCGGCTTTGGTGCCCATCTCGATGCCCCCCTAGCGATCAGTCGGGCGTTAACCGAGGTCAATCAAATTCTGCCAGCGGTGCTGCCTCGTAACACCGATGGCACAACGCGCTACGCCCCGGCGGCAGAAACCTTCACCCGAGATTGGTGGCAAACCGCCACCCTCGCCAATCAGCCCTACCTCTGCCCCGCAACCGATGCGACGCCCAAGGTGGTTAGCGATTATCCACCGCAATGGAGTCATGATCTGCTCAACGATATCCACGCCATTCGGGCCATCCTAGAGCAACAGGGTCTTGAACTCCTGATTCTGGATCAGACCCGCCCCGATATCGGTTTGAAGGTGGTGAAGGTGATCGTGCCGGGGCTGCGGCATTATTGGAAACGCCTCGGGCTAGGTCGCCTCTACGATGTGCCCGTTCAGATGGGGTGGCGATCGACCCCAAGCGCTGAATCCGAGCTCAATCCCTTGCCCATGCCCCTCTAGTTCTTACCCCCTAGCCCATGCTCAACGGTTATCGCGTCATTGATGCAGATGCCCATGTTCACGAACCTCCCAGTCTTTGGGCAGATTACCTCGAACCCGCCTTTCGGCATTTTGCCCCCTCACCGGATCTGAAAATTCAGGGCGAATCGGTCTTTAACAAGCTCTCGGAAGCCTATCTGCGCCAATGGAGCCAGCCCGTTTTGCAAGTTGACCCCCTAGCGGGTACCGAACCCCACCGCCAGCTCCAGGCCATGCTGAGCTTAGGCGCAGATCTCTGTTTTCTCTATCCCACCTCCACCCTGTTTATTCTGGCCGTCGATACGATGGCCCCGGCGTTGGTGGGCGCGTTTGTGCGAGCCTATAACAATTGGCTGTATGACTTCTGCCAGTTTAATCCCAGCAAGCTCAAGGGCGTGGGGGCGATCAATCGCCATGCCCCCGCAGAAATGGTGCCGGAGTTGCTGCGAATTGCCGAGTTTGGCTGGCGCGCCGTGTTTTTGCGCCCCAATCCGGTGCAAGGCCGTTTACTCAGCGATCCGGCCTACGCGCCCTTCTGGCAGCATTGTGAAGATCTTAATATTGCGGTTTGTCTACACGAAGGCACACCGAGCCGTTTACCCACAGCTGGGGCTGACCGTTTTGCGACCCGTTTTGCGATGCGGGCCTGTGCCCATCCCATGGAACAGATGATGGCTTTCCTCACCTTGCTAGAGGGCGGCGTCCTGGAGCAGCACCCCCAATTACGGATTGGTTTTCTCGAATCTGGAAGCGGTTGGCTACCCTATTGGCTCTGGCGGCTCGATCAAGAGTACGAAAGCTCGAGCTGGGAAGTGGCCCAGACGGTCCAGATGAAACCCTCGGACTATTTTCGGCGGCAATGCTTTATTGGTCTCGAACCCGGCGAACCCTATCTGCCCTGGATTGTAGACTACATTGGCGCGGATAGCCTGATTTTTGGCTCTGACTATCCCCATGGCGAGTTTCAGCCCGATGTGGTCGAACAACTCATCGCCTGCCAGGCACAACTCCCCGCTGGCACCATTCAAAAAATCCTCTGGGATAACCCTGCTCGCCTGTATGGGTTGGACGAGGAGATTTAATTAAGGATGAACATCCCCTCTCGGGAGGGGCTCTCTCGCGTAGCGACGACCGAGGTGGGTTCGGGGTGTTATGGACTCAGCCAAGATTTGTTTCTCAGAAGTTCAGCGTTCAAAGTTTAAGATTTGAGGTTCACCATGTCCCATCCTTTCCCCGTTGCTCCCGTCGATGATCGCCTGCTTTTTGATCTCAGTTGCCAACGGGTGATTGGGCCCGTCATCACGGTGGCGCAAGAGCTGAACCTGTTTCGACACCTCCATACCCAGCCCTGCACCATTGCCGACTTGGCAGTAAAATTCCAAACCCTACCGCTGATTAGCGAGGCGCTGGTTGCGGTGCTGGCTGCCGTGGGGTTACTCCAGCACCAGGGTGAGGGGCAATTTGGTCTGACGGCCTCAGCCGAAACCTATATGCTCCCAGAGAGTCCCTTTTTCTACAGCGGCTTTTGTCCGCCCCGTGACTGGTATCTCGACCTCTTGCGACTGCGGGTCATGAGTGGGGGAATTGAGCCGCCGATGCCTCGGGCGATCAATATGAAGCAGCAGTCCCCCGAGTTTGCCCAGAGTTTTACTGAGCGGATGCATATGATGACGCTGCCAGCGGCGGCGCGTCTGGCTCAACAATCCATTTTTGGGCAGCTCAGTACGCTGCTGGATGTGGGGGGCGGTTCTGGCTCCCTGTCGTTGGCGATCGCCGACCAAAACTCCCAACTCCAATGCACGGTCATGGATCTAGACCCCGTCTGCCAGGTGGCGGCACAGAATATTGAGACCTATGGGTTGGGCGATCGCATCAAAACCCTCAGTCGGGATATGTTTCAAGAGCCCTGGCCCACCGCAATGGATGGTGTTTTATTTGGCAATGTTTTCCATGATTGGGATCCAGACAATTGCCAAACCCTGGCTCATCATGCGTTTGCTGCCCTCAAACCCGGTGGCACCATTTTGCTCCATGAAATGCCATTGGCTGAAACCCTTGATGGCCCGCTGACGGTAGCCTGTCTCTCTGCCCTCCTTTTAATGCATGAGCGTGGCAAACAGTACACCCTAACCGAATTAGAATCCCTCCTCACCACAGCCGGATTTGTGGATTTTCAAGCCACGCCGAGCCATGTCTACTACCAAATGATCTCAGCAACTAAGCCGGGCTAGTGCTGCGTCAACCCTAAATTGTAGGTTAACCTGAGTTCTGGATAAGCAGACATTGCGTAAGACGGTCGAAACTCAGCAAAATCAACGATGCTGGCTCCGATATTACAGGAGTTGATCGATAGCCCTCTCCACCTCAGCGGGAGGTGTCGGGGGGCTGATCCCCTGAACCGGGTTTGACATTGAGATATTAATGCTCCTGAGGAATGCGATCGCTTCGCTTAACCGAAACTCATGTTTAGGGCGTGTCATCATTCGCTTGCTTTGGGCGATCTGGGGTCAGCGACATTGAGAGAACTGGTATAACTAGAAGTTGTAAGTTTGCTAACCTACATTACTCATCAGGCAGGCGAGACGCCTGCGCTACGGTTTTTCCTCAATCACAATCCATAGCATGGGCATCTTGCCCGCCAATGAAGGTCGTTTGCCAGAGAGTTTTGGCACGAGTTTTAACCCCCATTCGAGTACCCAAAAGATGATTAATCTAGAGGACTATCCACTCCAGAATAAAATTCATGAAAGCTCCCATTCTCTCGTCTATCGTAGTCAACCGAAAGCCGAGCAGCAGCCGATCATTGTCAAAGTCCTCAAAAATGATTATCCCAGTCCCACCGAACTCACTCGTTATCGACAAGAGTTTGATATCACCCAATCGCTCCAGGTTGAGGGAGTGATTCAGGCCTACGATCTACAGCGATATCGTAATACCTTAGCGATTATCTTTGAGGACTTTGGGGGACAATCCTTGAGTCAATGGGCGCAATCAAAACCCCTTGCCTTAGCACAGTTTCTGCCGTTGGCGATTAAAATCACCCAGGCCCTCGCGAATATTCATGCGGCGAATGTCATTCATAAAGACATTAACCCCTCCAATATTGTTGTTAACCCAGAAACGGGCGAACTGAAAATTATTGATTTTGGCATTTCCACCCGCTTCAGCCGTGAAGAATCCAAACTGATGCACCCCAATGTGCTCACGGGAACCTTGGCCTATATGTCGCCGGAGCAAACAGGACGTATGAACCGTTTGCTCAACTACACCACCGATTTTTATTCTCTAGGTGTTACCTTCTATGAACTGCTAACCGGGCAATTACCGTTTGTGACAGAGGATGCGCTGGAATTGGTGCATGCTCACCTTGCCAAGCAGCCATTGCCCCCCCATCAGCTCAACCCGATAATCCCGGAGGTGCTCTCTGATCTGGTCATGAGACTGCTGGCCAAAAACGCTGAATATCGCTATCAGAGTGCGTTGGGGCTCAAAGCAGACTTGGAAACCTGTTTAAAGCAATGGCAATTGTCGGGCCAGATTCTCCCCTTCCCGCTGGCCCGAACGGATCACTCGGATCGCTTTATCCTGCCGCAAAAACTATATGGTCGTACCGCAGAAATTGCCACGCTCCTGGCCGCCTTCGATCGTATTACCCAGCCCGATACGGGGGGACAACCGACTGCCAGACCTGCTGAACTGGTACTCGTTGCGGGGTATTCGGGTGTAGGTAAATCCGTCTTGGTTCAAGAGCTGTATCGCCCCATTACCGCCCAGCGGGGTTATTTTGTCACGGGTAAGTTTGAGCAGTTCCAGCGGAATATTCCCTACTTGGCGATCGCAGCAGCCTTAGACAAACTGATGCAGCAATTGTTGGCCGAAGATGAAGCTGTCTTAAGCCAATGGCGTGAGCGGATCGGTGCTGCGTTGGGTAACAACGGCCAACTCATCATTGACTTAGTGCCCACCCTCGAAAACATTCTCGGGCCTCAACCGCCCGTACCACCCCTTGACCCCATAGAAACACAGAATCGCTTTAGCCGAGTTTTCCAACAGTTTATTCAAACCCTGAGCCAGCCCGCCCATCCCCTGGTGCTGTTTCTCGATGATCTGCAATGGGCAGATGCCGCCAGCCTCAAAACCATTGAGCTGATTATGACCAACGCGCAGCTCAACTCGCTGCTCTTAATTGGTGCCTACCGTGACAACGAGGTCAGCCCCATTCACCCATTGATGCTGATGCTGGAGCGGCTCAAGGGGGAAGGCATCCAGCCCAATGTGATTGAGCTGGTTCCACTCCAGCAAGCTGACGTCACCCAGCTCATTGCCGACACCTTCAGCAAGACCCCTGCCGACGTCGTCCCTCTCGCTAACTTGCTTTACCAAAAGACGTCCGGCAATCCGTTTTTTGTCAATGCGTCGCTCAAAGCACTCTATCAAGATCAAAGTCTGCGCTTTAATTACACCCAGCAAGCTTGGCAATGGGATCTCGACGAGATTGAAAAACTTGGCATCACCGAGAATGTTGTGGATTTGCTGGTTCAACAGCTCCAAAAGATCCCCCAACAGACCCAGCAGGTTTTGCAACTCGCCGCTTGCATTGGTAATAGCTTTGATCTGCAAACCCTGATGGTGATCCATCAAAAAACAGCAATCGAAACCTATCAAGATTTGCTCGAAGCAATTCAGGCCGGCTTGGTACAACCTGTATCAGGACTCGAACCCCCACCTGATGATCCCGAAGCAGGTTCGCTAGTGGTTATCCACTATCGATTCTTGCACGATCGCGTCCAACAGGCCGCTTACAACTTGATCGAGCAAACCCAAAGAGCCACTGTTCATCTCCAGATTGGCCGGATGTTCTGGAATACCCAGAGCGAACAAGAGGTGGACTTCAACCTTTTTTCCCTGGCCGATCATCTCAATAAGGGCAAGGCGTTTATTGACGAGCCTACAGAACAGCTTAAACTGGCTGCCCTGAATTTAAACGTTGCGCTCCGAGCCAAAGAGGCGACAGCCTATGCGGACGCCCAAGCTTATCTCAATGCTGCCTTAGACATCTTTCCGGGCGATCCCTGGACAGTTGACTACAATATGGCGCTCCAGTTATATCAGGCACTGGCCCAAATTGAATATCTCAATAATAATTTCCAAGCATCGCAAGATTTAATTGCCTTAGCCATTGAGAAGTGCCAATCGGTTTTAGATCAGGCTGAATTTTACTATTTGCTCATTGAGCAGTATACAATGCTGGGTCAATATGCCGAGGCGATTCAAACCGGACGAACCGCCTTGGGAACCTTGGGAATTACACTGCCAGATCATGATTTTGAAGCGGCGGTCGGCGTCGAGCTAGAAACCTTTGATCGTGTCTTGGGCGAGCGAAAAATCGCCTCACTGATCGATGCACCAGAGATGACTGATCCCCAGCAGAAGGCGGCCATCGAGCTGCTCAATAAATTACAACCCCCGACCTACTTGGGAGCCCCGGAAATGACGGGTGTGGTCATGGCAAAAGCGGCCAATCTCTGTCTCGCCCATGGCAATACACCCAAAGCTGCCACAGCCTACAGTAACTTGAGCTTCTTAAACGCAATGTTGGGCAACTACTCCCAAAGTTATGAAATTGCTCAACTGGCCTATAACCTCAGCAAAAAATATAATGATCTCTACACCTTGAGCCAGACCGCTGTTCAGTTTGCCAACTTTTCCTTAGTTTGGTTTAAACATATCAAGGAAACCTATGTATTGAATATCGAGGCGATCGAGGCAGGTTTTGAATCTGGAATGTTGCAATTTGTCGGCTTTGCAATGACCCATAATTTACTCAATCGTCTCTATCAGGGAAAGCGACTCTCTCTCTCTTTGGAACAAGCAACCAACATCTTGCCGTTTGGTCAAAAAACCCAAAATCATTGGGCGACAGATTGCATCTGGGGTCAGGGCATGGTTCTGGCTAATTTACTGGCTGAAACAACAGATCCCTTCAGCTTCAGTTTTCAAGAATTGGCTGAGCAACAGTATCTCAATGGCAACAGCCCTTGTACCCCGAATGCTTTGTGCTACTACTACATTGCAAAGACACAAGCATTGTATTTGTATGGAGAATTGCCCGCTGCCTTGCAAGCCATTGAACAGGCTAAAACGTTGCTCACCTTTATTGCGGGAACCATCGAGCTTACAGGCTATAACTTCTATTACTCTCTGGTTTTAGCGGCGCTCTATCCCACTGTGGATGCAGCAGAGCAGTCGGTCTATCGAGAACAACTAGAGCGCAACCAGCAGCAGATGAAGCAATGGGCTGATCTGTGTCCCGAGAATTGCCGCCACAAATACCAGTTGGTTGCAGCGGAAATGGCCAACATGATGGGGAACACTGCAGCGGCGATGGATGGCTATGATCAAGCGATCGCCAACGCCAGCGAACAGGGATTTATTCAAGAGGAGGCTTTGGCCAATGAACGAGCGGCACTATTCTGGCAGGCCCAGCAGCGCGAAAAGTTTGCTGAGCTTTACATGAGAAATGCCTATCAAGGCTATCGACTGTGGGGCGCAACCCGCAAAGTTGTGGCATTAGAAGCGGCCTATCCCCAGTGGTTACTCGGGATCACCACCAAGCCCAAGAATTCGTTGGTCACCACCAACACCGATGAAAAACCGGGGGAAGTCTTAGATCTGGCAACGGTGATGAAGGTTTCCCAAGCTATTTCTGGTGAAATTGCCCTCGAGAATCTCCTCAAGAAATTACTCAAAAGTTTGATTGAAAATGCCGGTGCCCAGCAGGGGTATCTCTTGCTCAAGCAAAACGATACTTGGCTGATTGAAGCAGAGGGCAGTCTGACGGGAGATACGGTCACTATTTTGCAATCTATTCCCATGCATCAGGTCGACCCCGCCACTCAACAACCGCTTTTGGCGATCGCCATTGTTAACTATGTGATCCGCACCCGCGAGAGCGTTGTTTTGGATAATGCCGCGCAGGATAGTCAGTTCACCAGCGATCCTTATATCGCCTGTACACAACCCAAGTCGTTGCTCTGTATGCCCTTGCTCAATCAAGGTCAGCTCAATGGCATTCTCTATCTGGAAAATAACTTAGTCACCGATGCCTTTACCGTCGATCGCCTGCAAGTGCTGCAGATTCTGGCTAGCCAGGCGGCGATTTCCATTGAAAACTCTCGACTGTACGCACAGCTCGCCGACTATAGTCGAACCCTAGAGCAGAAAGTACAAGAGCGCACCACCGAACTCTCGAAGACCCTGAATGTGCTCAAAGCCACCCAAGCCCAACTGATGTTTGAAAATAATCTCCTCCGCAATGCCCAAGATTCTGGCCAGTATGATTACCAGGTGGGGGGCAGCTTACCTCTCGATGCACCCACCTATGTGGTCAGAGCGGCCGATCGCTACCTCTACAAAGCCCTCCGCCAAGGCAACCTCTGCTTTGTCTTTAATGCTCGCCAAATGGGCAAGTCGAGTCTGATGGTGCGGATGGTACACCAGCTGCAAAACGAAGGCCATCGCTGCGCAGTGCTAGACATGACCTGTATCGGCAGTGATGAAGTCACCCTGAACCAATGGTACAAAGGTATCGCCATCGAGCTCTGGCAGGCTTTTGACCTGATGGACAAAATTTCCTTCCAGGCTTGGTGGAAAGAGCGCAAAGACCTCTCGCCGGTGCAATGCTTGGGACAGTTTTTGGAAGAAATCGTGCGCTGTCTAGCCCCAGACTTCCCCCAGCCCGATCGCCGGGTGATTATCTTTATCGATGAGATTGACACCGTCCTCAGCCTCAATTTTCCGGTTCAGAATTTCTTTGCCCTCTTACGAGCCCTCTACAACCAACGGGGGGTCAAGGCTCTCTATCAGCACCTGACCTTTGCCTTCTTCGGCGTCACCTCCCCCACAGCCTTGATCACTGACCCCCAACGGACGCCATTCAATCTGGGGCAAGCAATTGAGCTGGGCGGTTTTAAAGCCCATGAGGCCCAACCCTTGTTACATGGGCTCTCGGACAAGGTCGCTAACCCCCAAACCGTGCTCACCGAGGTGCTTAACTGGACTGGAGGCCAGCCATTCTTGACCCAGAAGTTGTGTCAAATGATTCGTGAGGCCGAAGCGACCATTCCGGCTAATACTGAGGCCCAATGGGTGGAGCAATTGGTGCGGACGCGGATGATCGATAATTGGGAGGCCCAGGATGAGCCCCAACATTTGCGCACGATTCGCGATCGCCTCACCCGGGGCGATCGTGCCCCCCAACTGCTGGCGCTCTATCAGCAACTCCTAGAGCAAGGCACAATCGCGACGACAGAGAGCAGCGAAGAACAGGAATTTCTACTCACGGGGATTGCCGTCAAAAAACAGGGCATCTTAAAGATCTATAACCAGATCTATCGAACCGTTTTTGATCTAGGTTGGGTAACCCAGCACCGGGCTTAGAGACAGGTTGAATTGCCGCTCAAAATCGTACACTGATCAATGTTGAATTATGATAAAAATCACAGTTAAAAACCTGGGCGCTTTAAAAAAAGCCGAGTTTTCATTGGGAGATATAACAATTATCTGTGGTGAAAACAATACTGGGAAAAGCTATGCGACCTATGCGCTTTTTGGCTTTCTTTCAAACTGGAGAAAAGTTGTCAACTTAACTCTTCCTAAAGCGGGCTTAGATGAATTACTCGGTGATGGCATTATCCAGATAGATCTCCAAGATTATCTAGATAATTTACAGAACATTTTACTAGACGCCGGCAAGGAGTATACAAAAACATTGCCCGACGTATTTGCCACCAATCCAGATCATTTTAAGGGTACAGAATTTTCGATCGAAGTCAAGCCCAACCAAAAAACATTTGATCAATATCATAAAAGTGAGATTGGGTCAGAAAAAACACAATTTTTCCAAATCAGAAAAGAAGCAAGTAGTAGCCAAGTTACCGTAACCCTTCTAGCAGAGAAAGATCAGATTGGTCTCCCAAGAGATATAATCGATAAAGTTATTGTTGATACATTAAGAGATATACTCTTTCAAAACCTTTTTCCAAATGTTTTTATCGCCAGCGTCGAAAGAACGGGGACATCAATCTTTCGCAAAGAGCTTAATTTTGCAAGAAATCGCCTCTTGGAAGAGTTGATTCAATCGACAAAAGATGTCAACCCTCTTGCGTTATTTTCTAAAGATTATGATAATTATGCATTGCCTATTCGCAAAAATGTGGAATTCACTCGTAATCTAGAATCGGTTGTCAAGCAGCAAAGCTTTATTGCCCAAGAGCATCCGCAAGTGCTTCAAGAGTTTGCTCAGATCATTGGGGGTGAATATCAGGTTACAGACAATGATGAACTTTACTACATGCCCGATCAGCAACAAATCAGACTATCGATGGATGAGAGTTCTAGCGCTGTTCGTTCCCTACTCGATATCGGCTTTTATCTCAAGCATATTGCAAAACTGAATGATTTATTGATGGTTGATGAACCGGAGCTGAATCTCCACCCTGAGAACCAACGTCGCTTAGCTCGTTTATTTGCCCGACTCGCCAATATTGGAGTCAAGGTTTTTATTACAACCCATAGTGATTACATCATCAAAGAATTGAATACTTTACTGATGCTAAACCAAGATAAGTCTTATCTTAAGAGAATCGCCCAAGAGGAAGGTTATCAATCTGAAGAATTGCTCTCTGTTGATAAGGTCAAAGCTTATCTTGCTGAAAAGCGGCCATTGGAATTATCTGACGATAGCCAAAAAACGCACTATCAAACCTTAATACCTGCCAAGATTACATCAGACTTCGGTATTGAGATCACAAGTTTTGACACTGCGATTAATGAAATGAACCGTATCCAAGAGTCGATTGTCTGGGAAGAGGATTAATGTACAGTCATACAGATCTGCAAATTCTAGATGAGATGCTCAATGAGCAAGCAAAAATCCGCCCCCAACCAACATCAGGGAAACCAGAAATCATTCTTCCGGAATTGAATGGGATAGAATATGAAGTCAAAATCCGAGGAGTCCCAGAGAATACGATCGCTATCAAAACGGACAAGTTCCCGATTCCTAAAACTTTTTTTAATAATGTACGAGGAATTTGGAAACGAGCAGACTTTGTAATTGTCGCTGCTCAGGAACAAAATCAATTCATCATCTACATTGAGTTGAAAGTTGGCAAATCGCCGAATAAAGAAATCATTCAGCAATTGCAAGGTGCAGAGTCTGTTGTTCACTACTGCAAAAAGATTGGTCAACTCTTTTGGAAAGATAATAATTTCTTGGAGAATTACCATGCTCGCTTTATTAGTATTAAGCAAATTAAGCTCTCCAAGCGCCCAACTCGTGAACTAAAGAACCAAAAACTCCATGATCGTCCCGATAATATGCTTCAGTTTCAGTATCAGCAGGTGTTCTACTTCAAGAAATTAGTCCATAAAGAAATTTGACACCCCCTAAGCTTCTGGTGCATCCCGCGACACAGCAGGGTAGCTACGCAGTTCCCAAATAATCCCCAGCGCCGCAAGCCCCTTAAGGATATAGAAAGTGATGTCCACCTCCCACCATTTCAGTCCTTGGCTAGCGGAGGCAGGATACCAATGGTGATTATTATGCCAACCTTCGCCCATGGTGATGATTGCCAGGAACCAATTATTACGGCTATGATCCTTCGTCTCAAAGCGGCGGCTGCCCCAGAGGTGAGCAAAGGTGTTGATGGTGTAGGTGGCGTGATACACCGCCACGGTGGAAATGGCGAACCCCCAGACGAGCAGTTGCCAGCCATTGGTATGGAGTTGGGGAGCATTGGCCGCTAAGCTCTGTCCGAGGACGAATAACAGCACAGCAAGCCCAACAAAGGGTAACAACTCCCACTTCTCTAGCCAGACCAGCTCGGGATAGCGCAGCCAATCTTTAACATAGCGGGGTTTGAGGTGAGCATTCTCGGCCCGTAGAAACCAACTCATATGGCTCTCCACCAGGCTATCTTGATGGGGTGAATGGATGTCGTTGGCTTGATCGGAGTAGCGGTGGTGGTGGCGATGGTGAGAGGACCACCAAATGGGCCCCCGCTGTCCAGCCGTGCAACCGAGCACGGCGAAAATGAACTGCGCAACCCGTGAGGTTTTAAAGGCCCGGTGAGAAAAGTAGCGATGATATAAACCCGTAATAAAGAACATCCGTGCAATATAGAGTCCGATCGCAAGGGCGATCGCAGTCTGAGAACTGCCCACCCAAAACACGCCTAAACAACTGGCATGGAGGAACAAATAGGCGATCGCTTTTTCCCATTCAATGCGACTTTTTTGAGTCTGTAACACGTCTTCCATTGGTTAATATTTCCTATTGAATTCTGTTAACTCTGAAGTAAGATATTTTGGGTGTTGAGGGAAAGTTTTTATGCTGTAAAAAGCCAGCCAAAATGTTGCGATTACCTGGGCGATTATCGTTTTATATCGTAGTCCTTGATGATCTAAAAGAAGCCGTCGTTCAGGCTTCAGCATCTTTTCCAGAGGCTACACCAACGGCATTGATTACTGACCACTTTTCTATCATGGTCAAATTGACTCAGCCGCTCTCAATTGATATAGGATTGCTATATTCGTGTACGCATTTTAATAGAAGAGACCCAGCGGTCTAAAGTTGGATCTTATACTTCACTGACCAGAAAATACGTTTGAGCCGATAGCTGAACCCTCGTCAGGATAGCACAGTCCTGACCCTTGCTGAGGACTGAATCTTCCTTAGACTGCTGTCGACTAGCATCATGAGGCTGAGCCATCTGAGTCCTTGATTGAATCAATTCTTACCCGAGAAGCGATTGAAATGGCTGGGCAGTGAGGGGACTCTCCCCTAGGCCAGGTCATCAATTAACCCCCGAAGTTTGCAGAGATCAGCGACAGAATGCCCGACTTCGGCAAAATCAGCTCAGGGCTGACAACCCTGCGATGCAAAGACTTGAGCATTTCGTTAATGAGAACCCTGAGCACAGCAACAGTCATCATCAGCCGATACGATTCCCAAACGTCCGTATTACATTCATAAATGACCTGCAGAACGCTCTCCGCAACTGACATCAGTCCAAGATTATTTTCCTCTCAGAAGACGATAAAAAGATCTCAAAATCGAGCTACTACAGGGTTCTTCATATCTACTTGTCGAGAACTTTGTATGGGAATGTGAATATAAAGCTATCCAGGAATTTTGTGAAAATAACAGAATCCTTTTCAAGCTCTCCCCACCTCCCTTTGGTAAAGTAGGGATAATTCTCTAGTAAGAGCAAAGGTCGAACCTGTTTGATTCCCCGTAGGGTCTAGGTTTCGGTAATCCGACGTTAGTCCCATCAATCCTACAACCCATTGTTTAGAATTGGATTTGTTTATTGGCAGGTTGGGGACTTAAATCGTGTCCCCACAACAGATCTAAAATTTTCTCCGTTTAATGAATCAACTCTACCCTTGGTTAAAGGGAGTTATAAACGGTGTAAGGATGATATGCTAAATTTTTTTTTTCCTGGGTATAACCTGATGCCAAATCCAGAAAGCAGACTCAAAATGGAATGGATTGAAATATTTATCATCTCATTGCCGAACCCGATTATCAGGGAATCAGCACCTTCAACAGGGTGGCGGGCAAGATACCCGCGCTACGTAAACGGACTGTAATTGAGGAAAAAACGTAGCGCAGGCGTCCCGTCTGCCCGATGAATAATTCAGGTTAGCATCGAGATTTTAAGGCTTGGAGGAATGCGATAATTTCGCTTAACCGAAACTCAGGTGAGATTAGGAGTCCAGAGTTAGGATTGTTGATTCAGTGACCAATCATACTCTAGGTATTGAATCGTATAATCACCTGCTTCAAGATAGCGGGCATCCTCATCACTAACGTATTGGCTGACAAAATTGAGCACTGCCTTTTCGTTCTCATTTCCAGCAAAGCCGTCTTCAACACCATAGGTTGCCACCCAGTCTTCCCCAAACCATTTAAAAATCGCAGAGAGATACACAATGCCGTCCTCCGGCTTGATTTGTACCCCCTGGGGACTATTGATGAATTGACGGGACTGGTCATCGAGTTGCGCATCAAGACGATCGCCCACATAGGGCTCTTGGCGCAGCTTGGGACAACTGAGCGCTGCACAAACAAGGGCGGCATGAATTCGGGGTTCGTTGAAGTCGACGCGGAGCGTCTGATGCTCAATGTTGTCGAGGGTTTTGGCGTCACTCAAAATCTCGTGCTTGCGGATGCGCCAGACCCCAGTGATGTCTTTGATACTGGCTTTAAGGGGCTCCTGGTCAATGATCGACTTGAGCGTCAGAGAATTGTAAGCATTGACCCAAAAGGCAATCTGTTCAGCTTCGCTCCAGCTCGCGTAGGTTTCAGGGGTAACGGTAGCCAGAGCCGTGTTGTAGGCATCTAAGGCCTGGCGATCGCCCTGCAAGGCCACGTAGTCGACCAAGCCTTGATCATCGACATAGGTGCTCAAGACCCGGGCGAAGTCTGCATTATTCAGGGCTACTTCTGCGCTGGCTAACTGTTCTGTCTCAGCTGTCGTGGCGTCGGAGTCGGAGATCGCAGCGCTAGAGCAACCCACTAGGGTGGCAAGGATAGGCAAGATCAAAAAGGGTGTAATCGCCTTTGTTCGGTTCTTCATGGCAAGGATGAGTGAGGGGTGAGGGTCACTCTCGATTCAAACGGGAGTCGCTTGAATCTGCCTGAAGGAATCATGAGCGATCGCTTAGGGCACATTAGGCGTTGTCATCGGCTAGCTCTAAACCGACTGCCGTGGCACAGCTTAATTGATGCATTAGAAAATCCTGTAGGGGCAATCTACCCGTGGTTGCCCTGGTGTGTGGCGTGACGGAGGGTTGATGGGTGAGTGACCCAGACCGGAGTAGAAGGGCGCTACCCCGACAAACTTCGCGGGGAGCTGACTTAGTGACAGTCCGGTACCAGACGAGACTCTTGAATCATCCCCTCGAGCTGACGACGGACTTTGAGCCGTTGCATTTCTTGCAGTAAGCACTCAACCTCATCGTGGAGATCAATGTACTTGATTTGTTGCTCTGTATTGAGAACACGGATGGTTTTGGTGAGTGTGTGAGTTGATGGTTGAGTCAGCGTAGTCATGATTAAATGTTCTCTCTGGGAATGCACCTAGGAGAATTTTACCTTATACGTATAAATACGCAAGCAAAAATTCAATTTTTCACTTTTTCTTCCTGATCTGAGTGAAAACGCTGGGACTCAGATCACACAAGTTCCTGCCCTAGGGCACGAAAAAAGGTGGCTCAGGCTTGTGAGCACACCGAAAAGGTCAATTAAGGACTGAGTTGTAAAGGCTATGACGACTATCTGACGAGCGCCTCCAGTTGGCGGCGGACTTTGAGGCTCTGCTGTCGCTGGAGAAGAACCTCAACCTCGGCTTGTAAGTGAAGATACTTAATTTGCTGATCGGTGTTCAGGACACCGGCCATCTTACGACTGGCTACTTTACGATCAGCCAGGCTCTGAGTTTTTGTTAAAGTCGTCATAATTGAATCGTTTTTATAAAAGTTCACACCACTCGGTATTCTAGCCTGACCCTAGAAACAATTCGTAACAGATATAGCAGTTTGAGATTGAACTATCTTATGGAACACAATGCGTTACCTAGAGAATGAGTGATGGCTCACCGGTTAGGCTTCTGCCCAGGCCTGACCCTGCTGAGTGGCGAGAAAGCTCTCCAGATAGGCTTCAAAGGCATGGGATTGACCCACCGTGTGGGAGCTATCGACGTTGATCACTTTGGCTGAATGGGGAGCGATCGGCGCTAGCCCACATATCGCTCCAACTTCGGACTCATCGGACTCAGGGAGCTCCCATTGTTCCACGGTTCTGAGCGAGAGATCTTGGGCATTATAGGTGTTAATGATGTGCCCGGAAACCCTGCCAGTGTAGTCTAACCAAGTTGATGCTGGGGAGTGAACGGTTGCCCCGAGTAATACCACATCCTGGAGTTGGGGCAGGGACGCATCCCAGACCTTGAGGCTATCAAAGGCGGCTTGGGCCCCCAGAGAGTAACCCATTAGGGTCACTTGGGGCGTTTGAATCGCCTGCTTAATGTACTCCAGTAAGAAGTGACGACCAATCAACGCTGAGAATTGCGACTGTTTTTTAAAGTCAATACGCGATCGCTGCAATTGACCTGCCCCGGTCTGACCCGTCCCTCTCTGATTCAACCCGATCGCGGGGTCAAGCTGGGTCGCATCCCACCAGCAATGATAGATCTCGCCCTGCCAGCCTCCAGCCCGGAGTTGACACAACCAGTCCGACTCGGGGGTAGAATGCCCTGCTTCAGGGTCGGTCTCTTCCTGGGCTGCTTCAGAGTAGGGCGCTTCATGGATATAAATTAAACTCGCTTGAGCCCCAGTCGCATCGGCAATCTTTTCAATTTGCGGCTCGGCAACTTTAAACAAGTCACAGGCCCAAGGGATGACCCCAGCTTCATTAAACTCCATAGCCAGCTTGGCTTTCTGACGGATGGCATAGTAGTCCATGGCAAAACCACTGGCTGCACCCACCACCGGAATCGCTTTTCCCACTGCTCGCGCCGCAGCCCGCTGGGTAAATTTGCGTCCCCCCATGCGGAGCACCCCCTTCGAGAGTTGTTTGGGCAGGAGCCGAAACAGTTGCTGGGTCATGGCGGTGCCAAATTGGTAGAGCACGACCTTACTCGCCAATTCGGGCATCTGTTTAACCACCGCTTTGAAGGCGCTTTTTTTGAGTGAGTTGATCATAAAGGTCTGATTTTCTTCACTGCGCCAGAGGGCGTCGAGAAATACATCGACACCCTGCTCGAATTCAGCGATCGAATCGGCCGCCAAGAGCAGCGGAAACAGGGCATTCACGGCTTCATCATCGGGATCAATGCCATAGACGGCGTTGATGCACTTGAGCAAAAAGGCTTCGGCTCGAAAGCTCTTGAGGGCATCAGCGGTAATCATCAATGGCAGCAACAAAGCACCAAACATACCGGTGCTGGCACTGATCAGACCATTCTTAATCGACTTGCGGGTGCTGATGCGCTGGGCCAGTTGCTGGGGAGTCAAATCAGGATGTTGGGCGCGGCGCTTGGCAACGTAACGCCTGACCTGATCGGAATCCAGCTCGAATAGAGCATTAATCAACTTAGCAAACTGAGTCATGATGCACCGACTAGGAGAAAGCCCAGAAAAAGAGCCAACAGAACGTGAGTTGTGGATAAGCAGACATTGCGCAAGACAGTCGAAACTCAGCAGAATCAACAATACTGGCTCCGATATTGCCGGAGTCTGAGGGGGCAATCTCCCCCTCAGCGGGAGGTGTCGGGGGGCTAGCCCCCTGACAACCGGGTTTGACATTGAGATTTCAGGGCTTTGAGGAATACGATAGCTGCGCTTAAACGAAACTCACGTTAACAGAAATATAGTCTGATTTTACCCAGGTCAACCTGAATCTGGCTCGCTGTGAACGGGATCTATTAGGATGCAACGTTACACCAAACCTCAAAAGTCCGGTTACAGATCATCAGATAATAAAGGTTTTGTAATTGCCTTTGCGCAGCGTCCCCAGCGGGGAAACTGTAAACTGCGAATTGCGAACTGGTATTACGCTGTTGGAACGCTGATGAGCGCCACATCTACTTGATCATCCTGGGGTTGGGTCAACTCCACACGGATGCCTGGGCCAAAAAATTGGGCAATCTGGTCTTGGCGAGTTTGCCAGGTCTCAAAGGTGATCAGGGGAGAGTAGAAGATGAGCACGAGCGCATAGTGCTCGGCAATTGTGATTTCCTTAATGGATACCAGTACCGGCCGCTCTTCATCGGTGGGACTCAAGCCCAGCCGCTCCAACGATTCATCCAAGTGGGCCTCTTGCCCGTAGCGATAGCGGGTGACGTCTTGGCGAATTTGGTTTTGGGTCTCGGTGGCTTGGGTCTCACGCAAAGCCAATACTGCCTCCGGGGTGGGATCCTGGTAGGGGGTAGGCCGAATTTCTGCGGCCTTGAGGGCCAAACCGCCCAGCAACAGGGGGATGCCGTAGAAAAAGCCGATCAGATTGAGGGTCGGGCGGTGCATGAAGTAGGCGACAAAGCCAAAGAGGGCTAAAGCGCCGCCAACGGTCAGACCGAGACGAGCCAGCGAGAATCGACCCAGCAGGGCCGAGAGTTGGTTAAGCATTATGAACGGGAATAAATTATGAAGTCTTGTTAAGCGACGGGAATCTCTATCATCACCCAAACTGGAGTTGAAGAAAAGGGCGATCGCTGCCCCATAGTGGGTTTCTAGCTATAAAACCTTCATACTGGCTCCGATATTACCGGAGTCTGAGGGGGCAATTTCCCCCTCAGCGGGAGGTTTCGGGGGGCTGGACTCCTGACAACCGGGTTTGACAATGAGACTTCAAGGCTTTGAGGAATGCGATAATTTCGCTTAACCGAAACTCACGTTTCCCAGAGATCGTTTATGATGCTTCCAGCTTGGCTGGTGATTCCCACGATTGCGATCGCCGTTGCCTTTGCGCTCAACCGTTTATCACAAAAAGACATCCGCTGGTTTTTCCAGTTGCGTCGTCCGCGCTGGCTGACTTTTGAAGGGCTGATCCCCTTCATTTGGATTGCCATTTTGCTCTGCGGCATGGGCTCGGCTATTTTGGCCTGGCAGGCCAGCCCCAGCTGGACCTTAATGGGGGGCTATCTGCTGGTCGAGGTGGCGATCATGGCCTATACGCCGATGATGTGCAAACTCAAAAGTTTAACGGTGGGCACCATCATTGGCGGCTTGGGATTTGTCTTGGGCTGTATTCTGGCAGTGCTCGTGGCTCGGGTGTCGGGGCTGGCGGCGCTGTTGCTCCTGCCCTACCTACTCTGGAGCCCGATCGGCACGTTTGTCACCTGGCAAATGATTGGGCTCAATCCGGGGAAGGCCTAATCCTCATCAATGTGAGTTCTAGATAAGCAGACATTACGAAAGACTGGGAAACTCAGCAGAATCAACAATACTGGCTCCGATATTGCAGAAGTCTGAGGTGGCAATCTCCACCTCAGCGGGCGGTGTCGGAGGGCTGGCCCTCTGACAACCGGGTTTGACACTGAGACTGTAAGGCTTTGAGGAATGCGATCGCTTCGCTTAACCAAGGCTCACGCTTGATACGGTCTTCAGGACTTCGGCTGAAACTGCTCACCCAGAAGCTTCGCCCAGGCATCACGGGGAAACATGCGGGGCAAGGTGGTGATCAGATGGTTGAGCCAATCTCCCGTGACGCGAGAGGCTTCGCCGTTGTGGAGGGCATCGAGGGCTTCTTGTACTACCTGCTCAGCCGTCACGAGGCTCATGCCCGGCGGGATCGCTGAAACGTTGGCCCGTTGGAAAAAGTCTGAGTCAGTGGGGCCAGGACAGAGGGCCAGGATCTTGACATTATTACTTTGGTTTTCTGCCCAGAGGGCTTCAGTGAAATTGAGCACAAAGGCTTTAGTGGCCCCATAGGCTGACCAGTAGGGCATGGGCTGGAAGCCGCCCACCGAGGCGATGTTAATAATGCTGCCCCGATCGCGCTGGCGCATCTGGCCCAGGTAATGATGGGTCAGCTCGACCAGGGCGGTGATGTTGACCTGAATCATCTGACTCTGGTGGTGACTATCGCTGGCATAAAAGGGGCCATAGTCGCCAAACCCGGCGCTATTGATCAGCAGATCGATGGTGTGCCCTTGCGCTGCCACTTGGTCAATCACTGCTGCGGTCGCCCCAGCTCGGGCGAGATCTTGCACAATCACCTGAACCCCAATGTCGTGCTCGGTTTGCAGGGCGGTGGCGATCGCCGCCAGACGATCTTCAGAACGTGCGACCAAAACCAGATCATCGCCTTGGGCCGCTAAGCGACGGGCGAAGGCTGCGCCAATGCCCGAGGATGCGCCAGTGATTAATGCGGTTGCCATGCTGTTTCGCGTAATTGTTGTGTGATTCGGTTGCTTTGAACGCCTCAATGCATCCCCATCGACAAGGGCTGGGGAAGGTGCCATAGTGGGAGGCGCTCTTACCCCCGTTCATTATGACCGCTCCCACGAAAAGCATCACGATCTATACCGATGGGGCCTGCTTGGGCAACCCTGGCCCTGGCGGCTATGGTGTGTTGCTCATTTATAAAGGTCATCGCAAGGAACTCCAGGGGGGCTACCGCCGCACCACCAACAACCGGATGGAAATTCAGGCGGCGATCGCCGGCCTCGAAGCCCTCAAGGAACCCTGCACCGTGGAGCTGTACACGGACTCGAAATATGTGGTGGATGCGATCGAGAAGGGCTGGGCGAAACGCTGGCGAGCCAATGGCTGGCGCAAAAACAAGAAAGAACCGGCCAAAAATCCGGATCTCTGGGCCCAGTTGCTCCAGTTGTGCGATCGCCACCAGGTCACGTTTCGTTGGGTCAAGGGCCATGCGGGCCAGCCAGAAAATGAGCGCTGTGATGATATTGCCCGCGCCAGTGCGCAGGGGTCGGATTTGGTGGTGGATGAGGGGTATGAGGGGTGAAGGAATAGGTTTTGGAGGGGGCGATCGGGGTGTGTGGTTTTGTTGTGAGGGGGCGATCGTTTTGACGGCGGTAAAAGTCTTAATGCCAGGGTGTGATCTGGCAAATGCGGGATAACATCCGTAATACGGATGTTAAACTGTACATCCTCGACAATACCTTACTGATCATCTCGCATGTGCAGTTTAATACATAGTTAGATCTGTTTTACCTCCAACTTATTTGGTAACTGCTGATTCTCCTAGTAACATTGCAAACCATGCTAAGAAGGAAT
This sequence comes from Cyanobacteria bacterium P01_G01_bin.54, assembly GCA_039180005.1. Classification (GTDB taxonomy): domain Bacteria; phylum Cyanobacteriota; class Cyanobacteriia; order Cyanobacteriales; family Spirulinaceae; genus SIO3F2. The sequence continues at coordinate 39,169 of JBCDEB010000049.1, forward strand.
GGAAGTAAATTAATTCACTATAATGAAATCAGCTTAGTGATTGTTCTATCTGCTCTGGCAAGTGCAGCCATCTTTATCCTCGGTCTAATTTCCTTGATCAAGATAATAATTGATTCCATAAAAGTCATTGATAATCATAAGTTCTATTTGACTAACCCTCTTGAATTAATTATTGCTCTTGTCTTTTTGATCTTTTTTACTTGCTTTTGGGGCTTAGCATTTCTTGCTCTGATTGACAATCTTATTTCATCTACAGAATTTTTTGTAGATAATATTTTTATACATATCAACCATCATCACTCGATTCTCCAAAAAATAAATTTGATTCAAAACTATCGATTTTATCGATCAGAAATATCAGAAATTAGAGTAGAGGAAAGGAGACGTAGAACAAGGAAGTATAGAAGTGTATCACACGAGACACTGGTAACTTACTACGTGGTTATCAACATCTCTGATGGTACGGAATACAAGGTTTTTGATTGTAAGAGTGAGGAAGAAGCTAATATAGTAGAGAATCTATTATCAAGTTTCGAGTATGGTTCTTGAACTTTACTTACCCACCCTATAGTCTGAGTGCTTTCGATCATTAAAGACAATAATTAAACTGTACTATAATAATCCGCAGCCCTTAGAAAGGGATGACTCAGGAACTTGAAGCACTGAAAGGAAATCGCAAGGGTCAATACAGCATCCGTATCAATTCCCAATTTCGTGTCTGTTTTGTGTGGACGGAGAATGGTTCGAGTGATGTTGAAATTGTTGACTATCACTGAAAAATTATCATGAGAAAAGCAACTAACCATGTGCGCCCGGTACATCCAGGAGAGATTCTGAGAGAAGACTTTCTGGTTCCCCTTAATAGGAGTGTTAATGCTTTGGCCTTAGCGCTTAATGTTCCAGCCACACGTATTCACGAAATCGTGAAAGAGCGTCGCTCTATTTCCGCTGATACAGCAGAGCGTCTAGCCCGTTACTTTGGCGGTGATGCAACGTTTTGGCTCGATCTCCAAGCCATTTATGATCTCAAAACACTACCGACTCGTGATGAGATTACCCGGCGTGTTGAGCCCTGTTCAATACAGAAAATGACTTAGTAATGTTCTTTTGACAATCATACAATCGTAAGGTGGTCAAAATCAGTGAGATCAGAATAAAAGCACAGATTTCTCAAGATTTTCCACCCTATAGCTACAGCTTCGGACAATAGATATTTGAGTTAGTGTATGAGCAAAGATATAGAAGAGCACAGGATCATGATAGCCAGAAAAATAAATAAGTGAGATAATAGAACGTAATGCCAAGATAATATCGATGCCTAGGAAGATTCGAGAGTTAAAGGCTCAAATCGTACGTGAAGGATTTGTTTATTGACCCAAACGTGGTAAGGAGAGCCATGAACGTTGGCGACATCCCTCAATTGGCAAAACATTGACGATCTCAGGCAAGGATGGAGATGATGTACCGCTCTACCTAAACAAACAACTAGCAAAACTGCTGACTGAACTAGCAGCATTGAGAGAGGATGAGGATTTATGAATCGATACAGTATGGTTGTTCAATGGTCTGATGAAGATTAACTTTTTCTGGTCACAATCCCAGAATTCTTTGAGCGGGTTGTGATGCCGTGTACCCACGGAAAAACTCGCGAAGAAGCGATTCGCAATGGTGAAGAAGTGATTGAAATGTACCTGGAAGCGTGGCAGGAAGAAGGGGAAGTGATTCCCGAGCCCAGCACACTTCAAGTTGCTTGATACTTGAATCGGAAGGTGGGGGAAAAAAAAAAAATTATAATTAAAAAATAAATTTTATAACCAACAAAATATTTTTTAAGAACAAAAACAAAAAAAAAAAACAGTAACAGGAAAAAACACACAATTATAATGTTGACACAAAAAAAAAAAAA
>JBCDEB010000050.1:0-40583 GCA_039180005.1 Cyanobacteria bacterium P01_G01_bin.54
GGGCTCTCAATGAGCATCTTTTAGACTTATTTATTGAGCAGTTTGAGCTGGAGCCAACTTTGATAAAATTACATCCTAACTACCGCAACCTGCTTGATTACGGCGTTATAGTTCCCTAAATCTGTCCGGAGTGTTGGAATAAGATAAAACGGAAAGCGTCCAAAAACTTGCTGTCGGTGCGTTACGCTCCGCTAACACACCCTACGCCTACCCACTTCTCCAACAACAAAATATGCCAGAACTCAGCCTAAGCGAAACCCAGCTCAAAGATCTCATGAAAACTGTAATTCTCGAAGTTATCCAAGAACGACCTGAATTGGTTCAAGAACTGCTGACTGAAGCGATCGAAGATATAGCAATGATCAAAGCCATTGACGAAGGTAAAGAGTCTGAACAGGTGAGTCGAGAGACGATATCGCTTCTGGAGCAAGACGAATGAAAATCGAGTTTCGCAAAACCTTCAACGTCCTCTCCTAAGGCATAATCACAGGGATAACCTGGTCACGATTCATTCGATAAATCTGAAAGTCGCTATCCAAAGTCAGAATCTGGCTTTCTGAGTATTGCTCCACCATCCGAACCAAGCAAGCGTCTGCCAATGACATTGGCACCGACTCATATTGTTTCAAGAGCACATTTACCGAGACCAATTCTTCAGAAAGCTGCCAGGGGATTCGCACAAAGCCCTCAGTGAGCAAGCCTAGCAAGGCATCTCTACCACCAAAAACTCGTCCCAAAAGAAAATGCGCTTCTGAGATCACGGCTTCGCAGGTCAAAAGTGGGGGCTGAATCAAATCGAGCTGAGCCACAGACCATGAATGCCATTGATCCCGTCGATCAAGCGCAGAAACCAACGGTCCTGTATCGATCACAACACGCTGTTTCACGATTGACCGTAGCTCTCCATATAGTCCGGATTCGTAGATAGATCGCCCGGCCCTTCAACACAACCAATATACTGACGAGCCACTTGAGTAAAGGATATCTCATGTGTTTGCGTTTGTAGTTGTTCAGGCTTGTGAATTGTTATTCTGGAAACCAAAAAATCAACAAAATCCAAAACCTCTTGTTGCTTCTCCCTAGGGAGAACTTGCATTTTTTCAATCACTTGAGATGCAAATTGTTCCATGATACAGGTATTGCCCAGAGTTATTTGCTTCTTATCTTAACGAAGAATTTACGCTAGATTAAAAATCCTAACCCTCGCCTCTAGCCCCCATGCCTGAAGTCCTGCCCCTGGTGCAAGACCCCGATCGCCTCGCCGCCCGCCTCAAAGAAATTCCGCCTGAGCCGGGGGTGTATTTGATGCGCGATCGCACCGATGGCATTCTTTACATTGGCAAGTCCAAGATTTTGCGCAACCGGGTGCGCTCCTATTTTCGCGACTCCTCCGGGCATAGCTATCGCATTGCCCTAATGGTGCATCAGATTATTGAGATTGAATTTATTGTCACCGACACCGAAGCCGAAGCTCTGGCCCTAGAGGCAAATCTGATCAAGCAGCACCAACCCCAATACAATGTGCTGCTCAAAGACGACAAGAAATATCCCTATGTCTGCATTACCTGGTCAGAAAACTATCCCCGGATTTTCTTCACCCGCAAACGTCGCATGAGCAATCAGCGCGATCGCTACTATGGTCCCTACGTGGATACACGATCGCTACGCATGACCCTGGGCTTAGTCAAACGCATCTTCCCCTTGCGCCAGCGCCGTAAGCCCCTGTTTAAAGATCGCCCTTGTTTGAACTACGACATTGGTCGCTGTCCGGGGGTCTGTCAGTCGTTGATTACCCCCGAAGACTACCGCCAGACTGTCCAGAAGGTGGCAATGGTCTTTCAGGGGCGCACCCAGGAGCTGATCAGCCAACTCCAGAGCCAGATGGAGCAAGCGGCGGAAGATCTGGAATTTGAAAAAGCAGCACAACTGCGCGATCGCATTCGCGGGCTGCAACACCTCCACGGCGATCAAAAGGTGGCGCTACCCGACGATACGGTGTCGCGGGATGCGATCGCCCTGGCCGCTGATGAGCAGCATGGTTGCATTCAGCTCTTCCAGGTGCGGGCGGGCAAACTGGTGGGGCGCTTGGGCTTCTTTGCCCAGGCTCAATCAGGAACGCCAGGGGAGATTTTACAGCGGGTGTTGGAGGAGCATTATCGCGGTGTGGAGGCGATCGAAATCCCCAACGAAATTCTCTTGCAGCATGAACTGCCCGAGCCGGAAATCTTGGCCCAATGGCTGGGCGAACGGCGGGGGCGCAAGGTACAACTGGTGCTGCCCCAACGCCAACAAAAGGCGGAACTCTTAGAGATGGTGGAGCGCAATGCCCAGTATGAACTAGAGCGGACGCAGCGGTTGAGCGATCGCAACAATCAGGCGCTTCTCGATCTCACGCAGCTACTGGATCTGCCCACAATGCCCCAGCGCATCGAAGGCTACGATATTTCCCACATTCAAGGGTCGAACGCGGTCGCCTCTCAGGTCGTCTTTGTGGATGGCGTGGCGGCCAAGCAGCATTATCGCCATTACAAAATCAAAAATCCGGAGGTGAAAATTGGTCGCTCCGATGACTTTGCTAGCATGGCAGAGGTGATCGGGCGGCGCTTTCGCAAGTATCGCAAAGCCGTGAATGCCAACCCCCACGCAGACCCAGAATTTCCGGATGTGGTACTCATTGATGGGGGCAAGGGACAACTCTCTTCGGTGGTTGCGATCTTGCAGGATTATGAATTGCTCGATGCGCTCACGGTGATTAGTTTGGCGAAGCAGCGAGAGGAAGTGTTCTTACCCGGTGAATCAACCCCCTTGGCGACGGATTCTGAGCAGCCAGGCGTGCAGCTCCTGCGCCGGGTACGAGATGAATCTCATCGCTTTGCGGTCAGTTTTCATCGTCAGCAGCGCTTGAAACAAAGTCGGCGATCGCAGCTCGACCAAATTCCCCACTTGGGGTTCCATCGTCAAAAACTCTTATTAGCCCATTTTCGATCGGTGGATTACATCCGTGAAGCGAGCGTGACCCAGCTCCAGGACGTCTCAGGCATCGGTCCCCAGTTGGCGCAGGACATTTATGATTACTTTCATCCCTAGCTGTTTTGTTCAATACTCCGGACAAAATTGGCCCTTGCCGCTTACAGGGCTCAAATAATCTGTCGGGCCACCCAAAACGACCCACCCCGGTCTGAGCGATGCTAGACCCCCCCTCCCCAGAGGGGACAATGTTGATCTCCTCTTGGAAAAGCTAACCATGCGATTTCTAACCCAAGTCCCCCTGCGCACAATCTTTGTTGTCCCCTTTGTGCTGCTGAGCACCTTGACCGTAGGGCTGGTGGGTTATCTCTCATTTCAAAATAGCCAGCAAGCCGTGACGCAATTGGTGAGCCAATTGAATGGAGAAGCGAATGCCCGAGTGATTGAGCATCTAGAGAATTTCTTAGAAAAGCCGATTAAGTTAATCGAAGCCAATCGGGATACGATCGCCATGGATGTAGTTGATCTCAACGACATTGATCGTGCTGATTTGTTTTTTGGTCAGCAATTACAATGGTATCCGCTCACCGGTTTATTCTATATTTCAAAAGCGGGCAATAGAGTTTCTCTCTCACAGCTACTGAATGAACAGGGCGATCGTGATGGGAGCATCCCACTTTGGCACATCCAGACTGCATCGCCCTCATCCCCCAGCCCCTTCTCCCAACGGGCTCCGGCAATACCGGAGCTATTGTTGATTCTGCTGAGTTTCGACCGTCTTGCGCGATGCCTGCTTATCTAGAACTCAGATTAATGGAAGTGTTTACCTGACTACTAGTAACGAAATATTTCCATGACTCAAGAATGTTTGCGCTTTGTGGGCTTTCGACACATTCTGTCCCGTTTGACAATGGCAATGTTGAAATTAGAAGAGAAATCTAAAGAGAATCTAAAGATTTGGAGCGATCACTGGAAGACAGGGCGATCGCTCCTGAGGATTTTCCGACCTATCCCCCACAAACATGGACACACAGCATCTACTCCAACGCTATGCGGCGGGCGATCGCAACTTTCAGGGCGCAAACCTCACCGCAGCCAATCTGGTGGGTGCCAATTTACCCCATGTCAACTTCTCCGATGCCTCCCTACGCGACGCCACCCTTGACCGCACCCATCTCGAACGTTGTTTTCTCCGCAGTGCCAACCTCAATGGCGCGATGCTCGTTGGCGCTAATCTTAGCTACGGCAAACTCCAGGGGGCTCAACTCCAAGCCGCCGACCTGACCAAAGTGAATTTGCAGGGGGCGCATCTGGCCAAAGTGAATTTGCAGGGGGCGCGTCTCAGCGGTGCGGTGCTCAAATGGGTTTCCTTCTTTCGCGCCAATCTTGCTCAGGTGAATCTCTGCGGGGCCAACCTCAATGGCATTAACCTGCGGGGGGCCAACCTAGCAGGGGCTAATCTCAACTGGACCAACCTCACGGGGGCACGACTCAGTGGTGCCAACCTCCAAGGCGCTCAACTCAACGGGGTCAAACTCGAAAATGCCTGGCTCAATGGTTTGAACCTCAGCGGACGAGACTGGCAGGGTTTAAACCTCAATCAGGTCAAGTGCAACGGGGCTCAGTTGCAAGGTTGCCAATTGACCGGTATCAATCTCCAACGGGCCCAGTTACGGTTAAGCGATCTAGCCACCGCAACCCTCAAGCGAGCGGACTTGAGCCGCGTTGATCTTCGGGGTGGCTATCTATATCAGGCCGATCTCCAGCAGGCAGATTTACAGGAAGCGCATCTAATCGGCGCAAACTTCAACCGGGTTGACCTCGCGCTGGCGAATCTCCGGGGGGCAGATCTGAGTGAGGCAAGCTTACAGGAGGCCTCGCTCGTGGGGGCTAATTTGGATGGAGCCTGTCTGCGCGGCGCAGATCTACGCGGAGCGAATTTGCAAGATGCCCGCATTCGGGGCGCAAATTTGCAAGAGGCGCTGTTGACGGGTACAACAATGCCGGACGGCAAGATTTCAGCCCTGTGATTGGCGCAGTGATTGATACCATGATTAACGATGAGACATCACGTCTAGGCTATGCTCTGGAAAAACATCAAGAACGGTTTTCTGCCTATAATCCCCCATGAGCCAACGACTCGCCAATGGTCAAGCAACAACAACCCAAAAACTGTTTAGCCGCCAAACAACGGTCACGATCGACATTGCTGCAACGGTTGAAACGGTGTGGGAATTGCTAACCGACGCAGCACAGTTCATGGTCTGGAACAGCACCATTCTTGAACTCAAGGGGGCGATCGCGCCCGGTGAAACGATTCAGCTACGCTCGACACTCGCGCCAGAGCGAACCTTTAAGCTGAAGGTCAAGGCGTTTGAGCCCCCCCGGCGTTTGTCTTGGGGCGACGCAATGGGAGAGCGAACCTATACGCTGACAGCCAACGCGGATGGGGGGACGCGATTTCAGATGACTGAAGTCATTGGCGGCCCACTCTTTCCCCTCTTTGCCAAACTGATCCCACCGTTTGATGAATCGTTCAATCGGTTTGCTGCTGATCTGAAGGTGGCAGTGGAGGAGAAGCTGTGATGGCTAATGCGACAACCGCGTTATCGCAGGAAGAAAGATGGTTTAACCTGAGTTCTGGATAAGCGAAGCGATCGCATTCCTCAAAGCCTGGAAATCTCGATGTCAAACCCGGTTGTCAGGGGCTCCGCCCCCGAACCTCCCGCTAAGCTAACCTTGTAGGGGTTTCGCAGAACCCCCTCACAGCAAAGGTTTTGCGAACGCATTTTTGAGGGCTTAGCCGCTGAATCCTAGCAAAATCAAGGGAGTGGTTTAAAACCCCTACAGGATTGCTCAGCGGGAGGTGTCGGGGGGCTGGACCCCTGACAACCGGGTTTGACAACGAGATTTCCAGGTTTTGAGGAATGCGATCGTTTCGCTTAACCGAAACTCACGTTAAATAAGGTTTTGGGTTTTACAATGTGGATTTGGTACTCAATCTTGTAGCGATCGCGGAGCGTTGTGATGCCAACTGTCCAGACTCAGCCCATCCTGGCCCTGCCAGACCACACCCAGTTGCCCGAAACGGACGGTACGTTTGTGAAAAATTTTCAGGAGCATCCCCAAAGCTTGTTGCTAACGGACTCCCTCCAACCCGTTTTGGCTGCGCTCCACACGGATGGCCGCTACGCAATCGGACAAGACTGTGGCATTTACTGGCGGCTCACCAATCCCCCCGAACGGGGGGCAGAAGCCCCTGATTGGTTCTATGTGCCCAACGTCCCACCGCTACTCGACGGTCAACGGCGACGCTCCTATGTGTTGTGGCAGGAAACGGTTGCGCCGTTGATCGTGATTGAATTTGTCTCGGGAAATGGTGCTGAAGAGCGGGATGCCACCTCACCGTTTATTGAAGATGAAGCCAAAGCTGGAAAATTCTGGGTCTATGAGCAGGCGATTCGCGTTCCGTTCTATGCCATTTACGAGGTCGATAAAGCGGCGGTTGAGGTTTATGAGTTGGTCGCCAACCGGTATCAACGCTGTGCCCCCAACGAACGGGGGCATTTCTCAATTCCGGCCCTGAGCGTGGAATTGGGGATTTGGCAGGGAGAGTATCTCAATCAGCAACTGCCCTGGCTACGCTGGTGGGATTACCATGGTAATCTCCTGCTAAACGGTGATGAGCGAGCTGAACAGGAAAAGCAACGCGCTGAGCAGGAAAAGCAACGCGCTGAGCAGGAAAAGCAACGCGCTGAGCAGGAAAAGCAACGCGCTGAGCAGGAAAAGCAACGCGCTGAGCAGGAGAAGCAACGCGCAGATCGTCTAGCAGAAAAATTGAGGCAGCTCGGAATTGATCCGGATTCGCTGTAGGCTCAATCAATTAAGGTCAGTCAGTATACAGCGTTTCCCAAGCCGCAACGGTTCCCTCGCCAATTTCGCTATCTACTGCTGCACCGTTTTCGGTCACCAGCCGAATGCGGATATTTTCACGGGGAGCCGTTCGCAGCGCTTCGGCAAGTTCATCACTAACCGGAAACATATTATTTTGGCCGGGAACCTGAAACACCTGCTCATCGACTTTGATCAACAGCGCAGTAATCGTTCTAGAACCGAAAAGTTCTGAACAGGTCACATTGGATGCGGTGTTGTCTGGATTCAATCGTCCTGAACAGTCGCGATCGCGGGTCATTAGCAGCACTCGCACAGATTCCGGCGTCCAAAGACTTTGCACTTCAATTCGTACACGGGTATTTAGAAAGCGATCAAAGAAAAAGTTGCGATCGAAGACACCGATAAACTGACCCTCAAAGGGATCATCAATTTGTACCAACTCAGACCAAGGCAAATCGCTGCGTGTTCCCAAGGTGGCAGAGTCAACGATGGGTAAATCTTCTGCCGCGTTGACCGCTAGAGCGCCTACCGCGAGAACGCCCACTGTCCCTAAACGGATCAAAGCTGGCCAAGTCATAGGCTGATATAAGTTGGTAGAGTCTCTGGCTCGATGGTAACGCACAACGCCCGAGACCAGAGGCAGAGTCCTTCTGCTAGATTAATGAGAATTAATCTCAAAACCTCTCCCAGCTAAAACCGAGGGCTACCCCTATGGCAAGCTAACAGCGCTGGACGGGGTGCGAGTTGAGTTCTAGCGGGGTGTTTAAGGGCAAACCAACGATGGCTTTTAGAATAACGGACAACGCTCTCGTCAACTTAGCCAAACAAGCCGAGCAGCAGGGAGAGGAGATTTCCCATCACAATACATTGGGCGCTCAAAATCGGGTTCCCCAGCAGTTAGGAGAGGGATACGAGCAATACATTTGCTTTCATCAAGGACTGACGATTCACATTTTTCAGGGGCAATTTTGGCAGCCGATCATCCGCGAAAGACAGCATGAAGCAACGTTTCCCATTACGGCCAGGTTCTACCTCTCAGGAGGACTGCGGATCCAAACAGATAATGTCCCTGAAATTGCTGCCGATTATGAGGAGATGGCAGGGTGCAACTATCTCTATCACTTGCCGGATTTGGTTGAATTAGAAGCATATCCCGCCCATACGCCCATACAGACCATGATGGTTTATGCTGACGCCGATTATTTTCAAGCCCTTAACCCCACAGATGAGGTGGAGTCACATCCCTTGCAGCGCCTATTGCAGGCAGAAAAACGATTTCATCGACCCCTGGGCAAAACCACCCCGGCGATGAACCAGGTGCTTCAGCAGATTCTCCATTGCCCCCACCAAGGGACGACTCAACAGCTCTATCTAGAAAGTAAAGCCCTAGAACTACTGGCCCTACAGTTTGCGGATCTAGAAGCAGATGCATCTGCCCCTCATAAGCACCCCCTCAATGCGGCGGATCTTGAGCGGGTGCAATATGCCAGGGATATTTTAGTCCACCGCTTATGCGATCCCCCCTCCTTAATAGAGCTGGCCCATCTATGTGAATTAAACGATTTCAAGCTGAAACAAGGGTTTCGCCAACTCTTTGGCACCACCGTCTTTGGCTATCTCTATGATTATCGAATGAAGCAGGCCCAAGAGTTACTCCGTGGCGATCAACTCAGTGTAGCGGTCGTCTCCGCTCAAGTAGGGTACGGCAGCCCAGCAGCCTTTAGCACTGCGTTTCGACGCAAGTTTGCCGTTAGTCCAAAGGCCTATCAGCTCGGCCAGCGGGGCAAGCCCTAAAAAAAATCCGGCTCAATAAAAAAAAAATCCGGCCCGCTAAAATAACGATTTCTCCTTTCCCCTACCATAGCTCCAACCCACTAATAGCAATGATTTTTATTAGTTGGCTTTGTGTGTGTAAGTGGAGAAATTATGGCAAAGCATTTGTGGAGCATCTCATTAACAACCTTGGCCGGGACAGCGCTCTTAACAATGCCGCCTGCTGCGGCAGAAACCTGGGGAGCAAACATTCATTACCCCAAGCATGCAGATGAGTCGGAGGGGAACTCCCAAGATTCCCTGGCGCGTCTGCAAGAATTTGGCCAGCCCGCAACAAGCTTGGCAGAATGGCAGGCCCAACTCGACAAGGCAGATGAGGCGGCCCAAGTCATAGCGGTGGAATTAGCATCTCAGGCAAGGCGCTTGGAAATTATCTTGAAAACAGATCAAGAAGACCTGCTGCAAGTGGATGCCACCCAGTTTCGGGTGGAGGGCAATAGCCTGCTAGCAACCATTGGCAATGCAAATTTAAATCTAACTGATGCAGAGGTCTTCACCGCAGCCAACCCGACTGCAGATATTGCGCAAGTGGTGGTGAGTCCGGGCGAAAACAATACTATTGAGATCATCGTCACCGGAAACAATACTCCACCCACAACACCCGTCACCGTCAGAACAGGCTTTTTTGCCTACGCTCTTAACTCAGGATCAGATGCAGATGAATTACGGATTTTAGTAACGGGAGATCAGGATAGTTACCTGGTGCCGGATGCCAGCACTGCGACCCGCACCGATACACCGCTGCGAGATATTCCCCATTCAATTCAGGTGATTCCCCGTCAGATTATTGAAGATCAGCAGGCGATCCGTCTTGAAGATGTACTCCAAAACGCGGCTGGCGTTATATCGTTAGGCAATGAGGACGGTCGCGGTTCTGAGTTTAGCATCCGGGGGTTTGACGATGCGCCCGTATTGCGAGATGGCTTCCGCCTCCCAGTCTTCGCTGGAGATCCCGCAGGGGCAGAAGTGGCAAACCTTGAGCGTGTGGAAGTGTTAAGGGGGCCGGCCTCGATTTTGTATGGTCAGGTGGAACCGGGTGGTGTGATTAGTTTGGTCACCAAGCAGCCTTTATCAGAGCCTTACTATAATATTCAACTCCAAGGGGGAAGTCGTGATTTTTTGAGTTCCAGCATTGATTTATCCGGTCCTTTAACAGAGGATGGTCGCCTACTCTATCGCCTGAACATGCTTTATCGGCAAGAAGATAGTTTTCGTGATTATGATAATAACTTAGAACGCTTCTTTATCGGGCCCAGCTTGACGTTCTTGATTGACGATCGCACCGATCTCAATATCAGCCTGGAATATGTTAAAGACAATGAGCCAGCCAACTTTGGCACAATTGCCTTGGGAGATACTGTTGCCCCTGTTCCCCTAGAGCGCGTTACGAATAACCCTGGAGATATTATTGAGCAAACCTATTTTAGCCTTGGGTATACCTTGGAGCACCGCTTTAACGACAATTGGCAACTGCGGAACCAGTTTCGCTATATCTCTAGTTCCTTTGACTATGGTGGGGTCTTTCCCTTTCCGGCTTTTCCCCAAGACGATTCAGGAGATCTACCTCGTCTCTTTGTCGCTCGGAATGGTGAAATGAATGCTTACTCGCTGTACACCAATATCCAGGGCACATTTAAGACTGGTTCAATTAAACATACACTATTGGCTGGGGTTGACTTGGTGCAGTGGCGTGAATTTGATTTCCAACGGTTTGATTTTGCTGCCCCCAATGTGCTCAATCTCTTCAACCCAGACTACCCCGATCCGGCAACATTTCCTGCTGATGAGGATATCCCAATTGTTGTTGATCGAATTATTGAAACCAAGCAGCTCGGGATTTATCTACAAGATCAAATTGATCTGACCGATAATTTGATTGTGGTGGCAGGACTGCGTTATGATGCGGTCGATTTTATGTCGACCGATAGTGTAGCTGTCTTCTTTGAACCAGAAACTGAGCAATACAATGATGCAGTGATTCCTCGGATTGGCGTGGTTTACCAACCCATTGAACCGATCTCTCTGTATGCAAGCTATGCTCGTTCGTTTTCGCCCAATTTTGCTACGGATGCCGATGGCAATATTCTCCCTCCTGAAGAAGGGGAAGGGCTTGAGGTGGGTATCAGGGGTGAAATGATTAAAAATCGCCTTGCCGCCACACTTGCCTACTTCGATATCACCAAGCAAAATGTAGCAACGGCAGACCCAAATAATCTGATCGGTTCAGTGGCGACGGGAGAACAACGCAGTCGAGGTATCGATTTCAACCTAACCGGAGAGATCTTACCGGGTTGGAATATTATAGCCTCCTATGCTTATATTGATGCCGAAGTTACTGAAGATAACGATATCGATCTAGTTGGCAATCGGCTATTCGGTGCACCGGAAAATAGTGCAAGTCTATGGACGAGCTATGAAATCCAATCAGGAGAGTTACAGGGCTGGGGCTTGGGCTTAGGGTTTAACTTTGTCGGCGAACGGCAAGGTGATCTAGATAATACCTTTAAATTAGACAGCTATTTTGTCACCAATGCAGCCGTGTTCTACCGACAAGATAATTGGCAATTTCGTCTCAATATTGATAATCTATTTGATATTGACTATATCGAGTCTAATAATGGCAGCAGGATTCGAGCTTATCCAGGCGACCCACTGACGGTTCGTGCATCTTTTTCCTATACGTTTTAGGGGCTGTTATTCGTTATGTTTAAGATGCGATCGCCCCTGAAAGTCAAAAAACTGATCAACAGCATAAAGGGACTACGATTGTGCGATTTGGCGATCGTCGTTATAGTGGCAATTCTCCTTGACAGAGGCTGCACCAACCTCGCCGATCAAACTCCGATTCGTCCATTCGCCAGGGATCCAGGTGCTGCCATCTCTGCTGATTCCGCCGGCTGCCGCATGATTAAGCATCAGCATGGAGCAACCCAGATTTGCGGCCAACCCCAAAGAATTGTTGTTTTAGGTCCCTACGTTCTCGAACCTTTGTTGGCCTTGGGTGTGCAACCTATTGGATACGCCGATCATGTCGCTTTTCACCAAGGAGACTACACTGATCCTAGGCAACAGATTCCCTATCTGGGTGGTTTGATTACTCAGCCAATCGCCAATGTAGGGTTAGCAGGAAACCCCTCAATCGAAACCATTCTCAAAATTAAGCCGGATTTAATTTTAGGGAGTGATGTTGTGAGTGCCAGCCACTATGACATGCTCTCTAAAATTGCTCCAACGCTATTGCTCGACTATTACGATCCAGTGGAGAGTTTGAGAGCGATCGCTCAAGCCGTTAACCGCACGGAACAAGCCCAGCGACTGTTAAACCAGACTCAGCAACAGATTGAAGCAGCGCGAGAAACCTTTGCGCCTCTAGCGGCGATCTATCCCAAAGTGGTGTCACTCAGCACATCAAACCTACGGGACATGTGGATTAGTAGAAAATCTGCTGGGCTGTGTGATTCATTGCTTGAAGAATTAGGGTTTAAACTCGTATTCCCACCGGGTCTAAATCGCGACAATTCTAGTGCATCTATGCCCCTTTCGATCGAGATTTTACCACAATTAAATGATGCTGATTCGTTTATTTTATTGGGACACAATTTCAACGATTTGAAATGCCTTAAAGAGATGGAGCGTTTTACCGACCACCAACTCGCCAAGCTGAAGCAAAAATGGCAAGAGAACAAAATCACTCAGTCTCTCGATGCGAGTCAAGCCGGACGAGTCTACTTTATTCCCGCTTATCTCTGTGCAGGTTTGCCAGGTGCGATCGGTACGGAGCTCTATCTCGAAGAACTGAAGCAACAATTGCTTGCACCCAGCTAAATACCCAAATTATTCAGCACATATACCACAGTCAAATATTTGTAGAGAACACGGCTATGCCCAACAAGACAGGTCATCTCAATTCCCATCTCTATGACTACCTCCTTGCTGTTTCTCTGCGAGAATCGGCAACCCTGACCCAACTGCGTCAGCGTGCTGCGCAACATTCCGTTAGCGATATGCTAATTACCCCCGATCAAGGACAGTTTATGGCACTGCTGATCCGGCTGATGGGTGCGAAAAAGATTCTCGAAATTGGCACGCTTAGCGGTTATAGCGCTCTGTGGATGGCATTGGCTCTCCCTGCTGATGGTATTCTGAGCGCCTGTGACATTGATCACAAATGTCAAGACTATGCCCTGCCCTACTGGCAAGCCGCTGGCGTTGCCCATAAAATTCACCTGCGCATTGCCCCCGCCCTGAACACCCTCGATGCGTTGCTCACCGCAGGACAGGCAGGTACCTTTGACCTAGCCTTTATTGATGCCGATAAGCTCAACTACCGCCAATATTACGAAAAATGTCTCGAACTGTTACGACCCGGCGGTCTGATCGCCATTGATAACGTGCTCTGGGGTGGAGCGGTGGCTGACCCCAAACAAACCGATCCGGATACAGTGGCGTTGAGAGAATTGAATCAAGCCCTGCACCAAGATCAACGCATCGAGTTGAGTATGCTACCCATTGCCGATGGGCTGACCCTTGCTCTTAAACGGGAGCCACCAGCTTAGGATATAAAAACAACAGCACCCGTCACGGCAAGGGTTATCGACGCTCCGGTGCTGCTGGACAATCCCATTGACCCCATTCCCCCTAACCCTGATATGAACTGGAATGTTATTATCGCGGCTGGCGGTAGCGCAAGCCTGGAATTTTTAGAAACCGCGGTGATTGCCTATGCGATCGCCCGCTCTGGTTATCAACGGGAGGCGATCGCCGGCTGCATTGTCGGACTTTCGGTGGTTGCCCTTGCAGCAATTGCCCTCGGAACCAATATCCAAGTGATTCCCCTGCAATGGTTGCAAATTGCCACCGGAGCGATCTTGTTGTGGTTTGGTTGGGGCTGGGCTAAGAAAGCCGTGCAGCGGCAAGCTAAAGGACGGCGAGCAGGCTGGCTCAATGATGATCCCCTTGCAGCCGAAGAGATTGTTCTGGAAACAGAGGAGCAACCTGGATTTAACACTGCCAACTTCATTGTTATGGCCAAGAGTGCAGCGCTAGAAGCGTTTGAAATCGCCATCATTGCCATCACCTTGGGGATCGCCTCCCATGCTTGGTTAGAAATTTTAGGTGCAGTGGGACTGGCCTTTTTGGGGTCAATTGTTTTAGTCGTTGCGCTGCATGCCTATCTACTCAAAGTGCCCGATGTGCTGATTAAACTGGGCACAGGCATTTTGCTCTCTGCATTGGGTACCTTCTGGTTGGGTGAAGGCTGGGGATGGGATTGGTATGGCGGTGACTGGGCGATTTTAGGGCTGCTGAGTTTGTATAGCCTGATTGCGGTTCTCGCTATTTTCTGGCTCAAACGCAGCATGAATAATGGTGTCAGTTTGGCAGATTAAATTCACAAGCGAAACCAAGACTAGCTTGCTTCTCGCAGCGTAAACCAACACAACCCTTGCCGCTATCAGATGTAATGCTAACTAACCTGAGTTGCGGTTAAGCGAAGCGATCATATTCTTCAAAATATTGAAATCTCGTTGTCAAACCCGGTTGTCAGGGGGCCAGCCCCCCGACACCTCCCGCTGAGGGGGAAATTGCCCCCTCAGACTCCGGCAATATCGGAGCCAGTATTTTTGATTCTGCTGAGTTTCAGCATCTTGCGCAATGTCTGCTTATCCAAAACCCAGGTTAGTTTAGCGTTGGTGGCAGGAGGGATAGAGCAGCGATCGCCAGAAACACCAAACTCGTCGTCGTTTCCAGCAGCGCCACATTTTGAATTTTGGTTTGACAGTACCAATCCTTTTGCCAACAAATCAGGCCAAACTTGAGCATTACCACGCCAAAAGCCGCAATCGTGAAGAAGGTGAGCCAATGTACCTGCCACAGCAGCAGAACCAATCCTGTCGCAACGCAATGAAACACTAAACCCGGCCACAGAGATGAGGTGCGGACTTTGCGTAGCTTGACGGTGAAAATGGCACTACTGAAAAATAGCGTATTCATCAGCCAGAGAGCGATCGCCAAGCTTGAGAGGGTTCCCGTGGTTGCCCAATAGGCCAGGGGCGCGGCGAGACAAATTGCCGTGAACGCCACAAACTCATTGGCAATCGAGCGCTGCTGGCGCTGCCACACCGCATAACCATCCACCAAGGTGGCCGCGATCGCCAGACCCAAGATCACAAACAGGGGCCAAGGGGTTAGACTCTGCCAGACCAGCCAGAGGGCGATCGCACCCGCAACGCCACCATAGAGGCCAAGCCAAACCAGCCAACGGGGCTTCCAGCTACTTCGCTGCTTAATTTGCAGCTTGAGGGGATGCTCCGCCTGAAACCCAGAGTAGACACAGAGAAGCGCCAATGTCGTTGCCCCTGTCCATTGCTGGGCTGCAGCGGCTCCAGTGAGAAACGAGACGAGCAACACGACATAAGCCCCATGTTCTGGAGAAAACGTCGGGCGATACCAGGGGTTAAGGGAACGGGGTTGGGGGGATGTGGGGATCGTCGTCATGGCAATCAATAGAGCACTAATTTAACGTGAGTTTCGGTTCAGCGAAACGATCGTATTCTTCAAAGCCTGGAAATCTCAATGTCAAACCCGGTTGTCAGGGGTCCAGCCCCCCGACACCTCCCGCTGAGGGGGAAATTGCCCCCTCAGACTCCGGCAATATCGGAGCCAGTATTGTTGATTCTGCTGAGTGTCAGAGTCTTTCGCGATGTCTGCTTATCCAGAACTCACATTAATTTAATAATACGGTGCTTCTTGGCGAATCGTTCCCCATGATCTAGTCGCTAAAACCCTTGCCCAGAATAGAATACAGCCAATTCATGGGTGTCCTGGTTCCATCCGACAATCTTAAGAATTAATGTCAATAAGCAAGACGCGAGATAAAGTCTTGTAGATTGAGCGGAACCGTTCTGACGACGATCTCTGTTTGGGACTGAGTTACTGCCTGGCTGGCCAAATTCGTGGCAGCAATGTCAAATCTGAGCATCAGTTTCAGGGTGGACAGGCAACCTTAGGGAGCATGAGTGGTAGTACCAGCAGAGTTGAAGATGCGGCCGAACAACGGGTCTTGCTGGTTCATGCGCGATCGCATTGTCCACGCCAAAGATCTTTTGCTCAGTCAGTTGAGCGCTCCCCCCACCCTGCTCAAGCTGGCGCATCAGGTGGGCCTCAACGACCGCAAACTCAAGCAAGGCTTTCGACAGGTCTTTGGCACCACGGTGTTTGGCTATTTGCATAACCATCGCATGACACAGGCTAAGCAATTATTAGTCCTGTCTGGAGCCACCATTGCCGGGGTTGCGCAGCAAGTCGGCTATCGCAGCCCCGAAGCCTTTAGTGCAGCCTTTCGTCGCACCTTTGAAATTAATCCTAAAGCTTATCAGTTACAGAAGCGTTAATTAACAATTTTGGAGCAAGAATAATGACGAAAATAACCGTTGAGTTGGGCCCCGTTCAAGAAACATTATTAATTCCGTTGCTGGGACGGGCCGCAGAAACAAAGAAAAAAAATGGTCTCATTCAAGACCCCAAAGCCGTCACCATTGTTGAGTCCTTGGACTATGACTTTGCAAAATGGCAAAAATCGAAGGCCTTAGCCGGCGCAACCCTGAGAACCCGGATGTTTGATCAGGATGTGCAAGCTTTTCTAGCAGAACATCCCACGGGAACTATTGTTGAAATTGGTTGTGGTCTGAATACTCGGTTTGAGCGGCTAGACAATGGCCGGGCCCAATGGTTCGATCTGGATTTGCCCGATAGTCTGGCCTTGCGGCGGCAGTTTTTTCAGGATGAACCCCGTCGCACCATGCTCGAAGCCAGTGTTTTAGCAACGGATTGGCTGGAGACAGTGGCCGCCACAGGGGGACCTTGGTGCTTTATCTCTGAAGCGGTCATCATTTATCTCGAAGCGGCTCAAGCTCGACAGGCAATTACCCAAATTGCCAACCATTTCCCGGGTGCTTGGTTATTAATTGATACGACGGCCCAGGAAATGGTGGAGAGCCAATCCACCCATGATGCGATGAAGTATCTGTCGCCGGACAGTTGGTTTCGCTGGGCTTGTGATGATCCCCACGAGATCGAAACCTGGGCGGCCAATCTCCGTTTGGTGCGATCGCGCACCTTTCTGGATGCCGACCCCGAATTAATAAAACAGGCCCCCCTACAAATCCGCCTAGTCGCACAATGGTTACCTTGGTTAATTCGCGGCAAGGTAGACGGTTACCGTCTAAATCGGTTTTTGATCGAGACCATCACCCCTCACGAATAAAACTTCAAAATCTCCAGCGTTTGCTGGCCGGTTTTGGCCCAACTAAACTCGCTCGATCGCAGCAGACCCAATTCACTCAGGTTCTGGCGCAGGTTATAGTCTGTGGCGATCGCATACATGGCGTTGGTCAGCTCTTCTAGGTGGTAGGGGTCAATCAGGAGCGTGGCGTCGCCGGCCACCTCTGGCAAGGCCGCCACATTCGAGGTGATTACGGGCGTCCCACAGGCCATCGCTTCGAGCACGGGTAGACCAAACCCTTCCCAAAGCGAGGGAAAGACCAACGCGATCGCCTGAGCCAGCAGCACGGGTAACTTCTCGTAGGGCACATATTCCATAAACTTAACCTGCTCCCGGATGCCCAGCTCCTTGGTGAGTTTTTGCCAGCGGGGGGTGTAGCGGCGATCCGTCGGACCCACCAGCCAGAGCTCATAGTCCTGACGGTTGGGCAAGGCGGCAAAGGCCGAGATGATGCTCTGGAGGTTTTTATAGGGCGCTTGACGACCCACATAGAGAAAGTAGGGGCGATCCATGCGTTGGGGCAGGGACTGCTGGGGACGGAAGGTGAGGCGATCGTAGGCTAGCGGGATCGGCGTAATCCGATTGGCTCGCACGCCCAAAAAAGCCATCACATCATTGGCGGTGGAACGGGAGTTACAGATGACATGACGCGCCTGACGCACCACCCGGGGCAGCACATAGCGATGGTAATAGCTCAGGTGCCCAAGACCTTGGGGAAAGCGCAGGGGAATCAGGTCATGCACCATAACCACATAACGGGAATAGCTATAGATCGGTGCTTCTGGCAGGGGAGAAAAGAGCAGACGCGATCGCAGCCGCCGCGACAAACCCGGTAGTCGAAACTGGGTCCAGAGTAAACGGCTGAGGTGGCCCCAGAGCCCCTGTTCCGGCGTCATAAAACCCGGAATCCGATGACAGCGGTAGCCTTCCACCGGCTCCCGCACCAACAAAATCGGATTGAGGGGCTTCAAATAGGGGTAGACATTCTGGGCATAGGTGCTAATCCCTGTCGGTTTGTCGGAGAGATAGGAAAGATTAACCAGTACCAACGCGCAACCTCAACCCCAACCAATGAAATGCTCCCCCCAGAATATCAGGAAGATAGCCTCTACACCGCACAACGAAACCCGACAAAAATCTCCCGCACCCAAGGGTGATACCAATTGCGCAAACTACTGCGTAGCCCCCAGGGACGCGTCACCCAACTGCCCCCCCGCATCACATAATGCTGATCATCAAAATACTCAGCCGAATAGCCCCGATAGGGATAGGCGACAAAGCCCTCATACCCGGCAAAATAGCTAGCCGTCCATTCCCAGACATTGCCTAGCATATCCCAGCAGCCCGAGGGGCTCTGACCCTGAGGATAGGCATTGACAGGCGTGGTCTGGCCGATCTGATGGCTATGGTTGCAATATTGCAGGCTCGGCGCATCATGGCCCCAAGGGTAAGGCAGAGCGGTGTTTGCCGCTGCTTTCCAGCCGGCGGCTTTTTCCCATTCGGTTTCCGTGGGTAAGCGTTTCCCCGCCCAATGGGCATAGGCGGCAGCCTCGTAATGACTCACACCGTAGACGGGGTGATGTTGCTGTGATTCGAGCTGGTCTGGCCAGTAAAGGGGCTGGGTGATCTGCTGCGCCTGCCGCCAAGCCCAACCCGCTGCTGACCAATAAGCGGCATTGGCATAACCGCCGCTCTCGATAAAGGCTTGATATTGGGCACAGGTGACGGGGTAGCGATCGATTGCAAACTCCCTCACCTCCACCTGCTGAGCCGGTTGCTCATTGTCCAGGGCATCCAGGCGATCGCTCCCCCGCAGCAGGGTTCCCGCCGGAATTGTGACCATGCCATAGTCCGGTGCAGGGAAATTCTCGGTTGATGAGAGTGCGGGTTGGCCCCGATGCAATTGCAACAAAAAGGAAATCGTCTCATTATGTTGACTCTCATGCTGCAGCAGCCAGTACCAGAGGCGGGCTTGCTCCGTGAGGGGGGCCTGGGTGAGGTAGACCAAGACCTGCGATCGCACCTCGGCAAGCAAGTCCAGCACCCCCGCTAAATCCGGCAAATTCTGCCGCTCGGCCTTGGGCAGCCCATCCGCGGCAAACAAACGACGGTCAGCGGGGGCGATCACATCCGTCCGACCCGCGCAATGCTCCAAAATCCAGAGCGCTTCTGTGAAGGCAATATGGCCCAAATGCCAACCCACGGGGCTAAAAGCCGGGTGGGCTTGCCGGCAAAAGGTCGCTGCATCGATATCTGCAAACAGTTGCAGGGTTTGCGATCGGCATTGCTGCAACTGGTCTTGCAAATGCAGGCGTAGGTCTTGGCGCGGCAAGTCTTGGTGCGAATGGGGGGGGTTAGAGGGGAAGGGTTTGGACATCGAAATCAGGATCAACGGTAAGAATGCTATCCGGTGGACAGGGTGTCCAATTACCGGGAAACAGGGGCTCTGAGGCCAGAATCACGCTCTGGGGATAATCCGGAGCATCCATCGTCCAGTAGAGCGTTGGATAATTATCAAAGTTGGCATAACGGCAGGCCACTAGCCGCTCCGGCTCACTGATGAGCAGCGTCGCGGCAAACTTGCAAAAGGGCTCCTGGGCCAGTTTTGTGACCGTTTGCAGCGCTTTGGTTAGAGCTGCCACCAGCGGCACCGCTTCCAAATAGGTCAAGATCAGCGCACTTAAATATTCCGAATCGGTCACGCCTTGAATCCAGCGATCGGCCGCTGGACTCAGCAAGTCACGCAGAGGGCCACGCAAAGTCTGTCGGAAGTTCTCAATGTAGCCATTGTGGCTAAACAACATCTGTCCCTGGACAAAGGGCTGACAATTGCCCAAGTCAACCGGCAAGCCTGGGGTGGCACTGCGCACATAAGCCAGAATTTGCTCGGATTTAATGTACCGCGCCAAATCGGGCAGGTTGATGTCGTTCCAAATGGGCAATGTGTGGCGATAGCGGTGGGGCGGGACGTCGGGGTCTGAATTGTACCAACCGATGCCAAAGCCATCGGCATTCAGCAGCGCCTCTTGCATCTTGCGGGGCTGGTAGCTCTGCACCACCAGGGAATGTTCGGGGTCGATCAAAACGCGATCGAGTTGGATCGGACGACCGAGGTAGGCCAGCAAACGACACATGAAAAATGCCCCAGCGGAAAATCATGCTGCATTATAGGGGAATTTTCCGAAATATGGGAGGACAGATGCTTATGAAATTGGGTAGGGGCAGGTTTCAAACCTGCCCGTTCAGGGTGTTGGTTGCACGGGATGGGGATTTTCCAGGACATCCGGGATGCGGGAGGGTTTGAAACCCTCCCCTACAGGGAAATAGACGGGATTTTTGTGAATTTCGGTAGGGGCAGGTTTTAAACCTGCCCGTTCAGGGTGTTGATTGCGCAGGACGGGTCTGGGTTCCAGAACATTCGGGATTCGAGATGTTGGCTGCACGGGGATGTGATGGGTTGAGATACCAGAATATCCGGGATTCGGGAGGGTTTGAAACCCTCCCCTACGGGGAAATAGACGGGATTTTTGTGAAATGGGTAGGGGCAGGTTTCAAACCTGCCCGTTCGGGGTGTTGGTTGTGCAGGATGGATCGGGTTCCAGAAGATCCGGGGTTCGGGATGTTGGTTGTACAAGAATGTGATAGATCGAAATTCCAGAAAATCCGGGATTCGGGAGGTTTTGAAACCCTCCCCTACAGTGAACGTGGACGAGATTTTTGTGAAATGGGTAGGGCAGGTTTCAAACCTACCCGCTCAGGATGTTAAAACAGAAATAGGTATTTTATCTTAGGCGAGGTGGGTGCAATGGATGGACATCGGGGACAGACAGATTTACAAGTAATTCAGGAGCTAACTAAATGATTGAAAAATTACTAAGGTTTTTTGGAAAGCTTTTATCCTTTGTCATGGGGATTACGTTTTTTATGATCCTCATCCCCTTTGTACTATTAATCCCATCTTTGCGTAAACGTTTTTTAGCTAGGATTACTAAACAAAAAACGTTATTTCTATTTCAATCTCCAGAGCTAGACAATCCATCACTTCAGCCTCAGATGGATTTTTTAATGCAGGCGTTGCAAACAGTACAGAAGCGTCCTAAACCACGAGATCTTTATCCATTATTGAAGGCGAACTTAGATAAGGTCAACCCAAGCCTATCAGCCATGTTGCAAATCTGGGCTGATCAAATGTTGCCACAGCTAAATCAAGACCAACAAAGAATTGTTGCGATAGACTTTTTTAACTTCAGCACTCTAATTCAACAGTTTCCGCTTAATCGCTCCGATACGATTGAGATTGCGCTCGTTGGCCATAGCATCGCCAAGCAAGTACTTACCCAAGAGCAGTTTCCCAAGCAATGGGCAACAACTCAGCATAATCTGGCGATAGCTTACTATGATCGCATCGAGGGAGAACGAGCACAAAACTTAGAAGATGCTATCTCCGCTTATAAACTTGCTTTACAGGTAAGAACCCAAGAACAGTTTCCTGAAGATTGGGCCATGACCCAGAACAATCTGGCAAATGCTTATTCTAATCGGATCAGGGGAGAACGAGCACAAAATTTAGAAGATGCTATCTCCACCTATAAACTCGTCTTACAGATGAGAACCCGAGAACAGTTTCCTAGGAAATGGGCAATAACCCAACACAATTTAGCAAATGCTTACTCCCTTCGCATACGAGGAGAGCGGGCACAAAATCTAGAAGATGCTATCTCCGCCTATAAACTCGCTTTACAGGTGAGAACCCGAAAACAGTTTCCCGAAGATTGGGCTGTGACTCAGAACAATCTGGCGAATGCTTACACGAATCGCGTTCGAGGGGAGCAAACGCAAAACCTCGAAGAGGCGATCGCCGCCTATAAACTCGCCTTGCAAGTTTATACCCGAGAGCAGTTCGCTGAACAATGGGCAGGAACACAGAACAATCTGGCAGGTGCTTATTCCAAGCTTATCAGAGGAGAGCGGGCACAGAATTTAGAAGATGCTATCTCCGCCTATAAACTCGCTTTACAGGTGAGAACTCGAGAACAATTTCCCGAAGATTGGGCTGTGACCCAGAATAATCTAGCGACTGCTTACTATGAGCGCATCCAGGGGGAGCGGGCACAGAATTTAGAAGATGCTCTCTCTGCCAGTCAACTTGCCTTACAGGTTTATAATCGAGAACAGTTCCCTGAAGATTGGGCAATGACCCAGACCATTCTGGCAATTGTTTACGCAGCTCGCATCTGTGGTGAGCAAGCACAAAACTTGGAAGAGGCGATTTTGGGTTATAAGCATGCGTTAGAAATCTATCAACCTACTACTTTTCCTAAAGAGTGCCGCCCAACTTCTAACGCTCTCGCCACTCTCTACACCGACAACCACCGCTACCCAGACTCCCTCCACCCCTATCAACTCGCCCTCACCGCCGCCGAAAACCTCTACCAAGCCTCCATCTCCCGCTTCGGTCAAGAAGCCGAACTCAAAGAAACTAACGACCTCTACCGCCGCGCCGCCTACGCCCACGCCAAAACCAATGATCTCAAACGCGCGATCGAAATCCTGGAACAAGGTCGTGCTCGGGGTCTGAGCGAAACCCTCCAACGCGATCGAGCCAACCTCGATCAAATCCAGCAACAAAATCCCGAACTCTTTGAGCGTTATCAAACCGCCGCCAACACCCTCCGTAACCTCGAAGCGATCGAGCGCAGCAGTCAACTCACCACCGAGAACTGGTCAAAATCCAACGCTGACCAAGCCAGTCAAACCCGCGACGAACTGAAAGACTGCATCGCCGAAATTCGCCAAATCCCAGGCTACGAAGCGTTCCTAACCCTACCCACCTTCGCAGATATCGTAAAATCGCTCCAAGCCAACCGCCCTCTCATCTACCTCACCACCACCCCCTCCGGCAGCCTCGCCCTGATCCTCACACCCACCGACGCCGAACCCACCCTCAAAGCGATCTGGCTGGATGACCTCAACGAACCCAATTTGGTCGAGCTGCTGAATCAGCAATGGTTGCCTGCCTCCCGCAATATGAGCCAAGACCTACCCACCTGGCTCAACGTGATCGACACCATCACTCGCCAACTTTGGGATCAGGTCATGAAACTCATCGTTGAGTACCTCGAAGCCCGCCACATCACCCAAGCCACGCTCATCCCCACCGGCTATCTCAGCCTCTTGCCCCTCCACGCTGCCTGGACAGAAGAGCCCAGCAACACCAAAACTGGCCGCCGCTACGCTTGCGACAATATCTGTTTCACCTATGCCCCTAACGCCCGCAGCCTACAAACCGCCCAGGCAATTGCTGAAAATACGTCTGTGAGCAATTTGCTAGCAGTGGGCAACCCCACAAAAGATCCTGGAATCCATAATTTTGAAACCAGCGTGACTCAAGTCGCAGCAGCTGCATTTCCGCCTGGGCAAGCTCAGGTTCTCCGCCAAGACGACGCCAACCATGAAAATGTTTTGCAGGCAATGCCGTACCATAGCGTTCTTCAGTTCTACTGCCACGGCTACGCCAACTTCAACGAACCGCTCAATAGTGGCTTAGCGATGGCAGATCAGGTTTTGAGCCTGCGAGACCTGTTCAATCTCAAACTCAATGGCATTCGCCTCGCTGTTCTCATGGCTTGCGAAACCGGAATTCCCGGCACAGAACTCCCGGATGAAGTCGTGAGCCTGTCGACAGGACTGCTACAAGCCGGGGTTGCAGGCGTGGCGGCTTCGCTTTGGTCAGTCAATGCGTTTAGCACCATGCTCATGACCCTACGCTTCTATGGCTTCTGGCGTAAGGATGGGCTTGAACCTGCCGAAGCGCTGCGCCAAGCTCAGCTTTGGCTGAGGGATACGACAAGTCTAGAAAAAGCTATATTTTTCAACGATACACATCCTGAACTTAAAAATTCTTACCCTGACTTGGTGGAGCAACTATCTATCCACCTTGACCCTGATTACTTCGCCCATCCTTTCCATTGGGCAGCCTTCACCTACACTGGTGTTTAACCATATCCCGCGTGGGCAGGTTTCAAACCTGCCTCTACCTCAATCTTCCCAAGTCACTGCTTCACCTGTAGGGGAGGGTTTGAAACCCTCCCCTACCGTTAATTGATTTAATCAGTCGTTTCTTTCTGTTCGGATCACCCCCATGTCTTCCCCCGAAATCATCTTCAAAGTCGCCCAAACCATCTACGCTGAACTGAACCCCCAGCACCCCCTCTACGGCAAACTCGGGGATGCCATCAGCCAACTCTCAGCCGGACAAATCGAAAGCAACGACCTCGTTTTGCTTTTGGCAAGGGATGAATCAACCCGCCAACGTATGGCCCAATTACTAGAAGATTCCACCCCTGAAACAACCCTGCAAAGCAAAGGCTTCCGGTTTGAACCCTTGGCCGGTCAACGGCAAATCTCCATCGCTCATCAATACCAATGCTCTCAATGTGACTATACTGCCTATCAGCGTGGTCGCCTTCTGCCAAAATGTCTCAATTCCAAATGCTCCAAGTATGGTGTTGACCTGAAACCGATGGAGAGCAATTAAACCATGCCCAACGCCAAATTCCTCGAAGGAGTCAGCGGCGGTCTGGCCAACCAATGGGTCGCTAACCTGCTCACGCCTGCCTTTGTCTTCTGGGCAGGGGGTTTGGTGGCGATACTCCAACACGTTGGTCTAGAAACCTTCTTCAAGTTCCTAAATGATCTCTCCGAACCCCAACAAATCGGGCTGCTGATCTTTGCGCTGCTGATCGTCTCTCTCTCTTCTTTTGTGATGCAACGATTCGACTTCACGGTGCTGCGTTGGCTGGAGGGCTATTGGCCCGCTTGGCTGCGTCCCCTGCGCCGTCGCCTGGTTGCCCGTCAGCTTAAACAGAAGCAACGGGCCGAAAGCCGCTGGAACCAGCTCTATGGCAAACGGGAAGAGCAGGGACTGAACGCCGAAGAAACCGAAGACTTGGCACTTCTAGAAATTCGGTTGCGCCATATTCCTGAGCAAAAAAATAGCCTGATGCCGACGCGTTTGGGCAACATCCTCCGGGCGGCGGAAGAGGAGCCGTTTTTGCGCTACGGTCTCGATACAATTCTCTGCTGGCCGCACCTCTGGCTGATTTTGCCCGACCAAATCCGAAACGATGTTGCTGCGGCTCGGGATGACCTCAACACTGCTGTGCGTATCCTGCTCTGGGGGATGTTGTTTGCGGTTTGGACGATTTGGGCTGGGTGGGCAATTGTTGTCAGTCTGCTGGTAGTGGGTTTTGCCTACGGCTGGGTGCTTAACACTGCGCTGGTTTACGCTGATTTCATCACGGCTACCTTCACGCTCCATCGCTTCGCGCTTTACCGCGCCCTCAATTGGCCGTTGCCCCAAAGCCAAGCCCAAGAAAAAGAACTCGCCGCCCAGCTCAATACTTACCTGGCTCGGGGTTACTCACCAAGTGAGTTGCAGTATCGTCTTCCTGAGACGTAGGGGCTAGTGCAGCGTTAAGAGTTAAGTGAGGGGTTGTCTTGCAGATTGCATTGAATCATGTAAACCCAGTATTAGCATGGGTTGTATTGGTTTACTCTCCGAGAAGCAAGCTACGCTGGGCTCAACACCAACCTACAGTTGAGAGGTGACGCTTGACGCTGTATTAGAGAGAGAGATTACCCTGGATTTCAAAGCGATCGAGTGAATACAGTAGAATAACCTGGTGAAGATTGACTATCATCAGGAATGACGCCGATTGCCTCCCTAAAACCATGAGCAAGCTCAAACAGCAGTTCCAAACCGTTAACCAGCTTTTGTTCTCGCTTGAGACGGGCCAAACCTATCTCCAGGCCCTGCAACTCTCATGGCAAATCGTGCGAGAGGTGGCGCAGTTGGTCTGGCTGGTCTTGTGCTTTATGTT
Organism: Cyanobacteria bacterium P01_G01_bin.54; assembly: GCA_039180005.1. Lineage (GTDB taxonomy): Bacteria > Cyanobacteriota > Cyanobacteriia > Cyanobacteriales > Spirulinaceae > SIO3F2. Next base: position 25,858 of record JBCDEB010000050.1, read on the forward strand.
TTTGATCACTTTTTGGGGCGGGCGCTATGTGGGGCAAGCCAGTTATAACCTCAAGGATTGGTATACCCATCTAGATAGCCAGCAGCGCCAGAATATTTTGGGTTCACTGGTGGACTCGCTTCAGACGGCGATTAGCGGCAAGTCCACATCGGGTGAGACGTCGTCGCGATCGCTCATTGAGCTGGCCAAGTCCCAACTGGGTATCACTCAAGATCCACCTGCTCTCCAGTCCATCCCCGCTGTGCCCACCGTAACCGTGGCTGCCACCGCCGCCGAGGAGGAGAACCCGGCAGCGGCAGAACCTGAAGCATCAGCGCCGACGGGAATCCCGACCGATACACCACCGACAACGGACACTTAAGTCCCCCCATCCCAACGACCGAGCACGGCTAGATCTTCGGTATCGAGCTCAACAGGTGTACCACTGCGGATCAGTTCGGCAAAGTCTTCGTTGGGGGTCATAAAGCAGAGGACGTAGAGCCGCTGTGTCAGGCTGGCGTTGCAGACCTCATGGGTTCCGGTCGGGGGGACGAGAATGCTATCCCCGGTACGAATGGTGACGTCCTTGCCGTCACAGTGGACAAGACCCTTGCCCTTGAGGACAAAGAACATCTCCACTGCACCGTTATGGCGGTGGGAGGGGGTTTTGCCGCCGGGTTCAAAAATCTCGACACAGAAGGTCAAGGAGGCAGCGGCATTGGCTGGGTCAAAGACGATCGCCAGTCGATTGCGGTCGTGGGGGCTGATGCGAAAGGTTTGATATTGCCGGGGCGATCGCACCACCGGAATCATGCAATGGGCACGCTCAAGGAGTGGAGGAGTCATAGGGACAGCAAGAAGTCACGTTGCTGCTAGCCTAGCGCCTCGGGATTGGGTCAGGTGCAATCTGCAAGTAAAGTCTTAACGTGCTAACGATGCTCCGTATTCAGCCGTTTCTCCACATAGCGACTGCCTGAAGACATGGCATAGCAGAAGAACCAATAGAGAATTCCGACAAAGAGATACACTTCAGCGTAACGGCCAATGAAATTGGGGTTAGCCAGGATCGAGCGGCTCATGCCCAGCAGTTCTTCGAGACCGACGATCGCCAGCAGGGTGGTGTCCTGGAAAAGGCTAATAAACTGACCCACAATTGCCGGAATTACGGCCTTGATAGCTTGGGGCAACACGATAAAGGCCACAGTGAGGGGCGCATTCAAGCCCAATGCTTGGGCGGCTTCTTCTTGACCCCGAGGAATCGCCTGCAACCCCCCGCGCACATTTTCCGCAAGATAAGCAGAGCTAAACAGGGTCAGCCCCACAACGGCGCGGAGAACACGATCGGGGCGCATACCCTCGGGTAAAAAGAGGGGGACAATCACCTGGCCCATGAATAAGATCGCAATCAGGGGAATGCCGCGAATCACTTCAATGTAGGCAACCGAAAACCAGCGCACGACGGGTAGTTCACTCTGGCGTCCCAGGGCCATCACCACGCCGATCGGGAAGCAGAGCAGAATACTGATCACCGCCAAAAAGACCGTCAGCATGATGCCGCCCCATTCACCCGTCGAGACGGGTTCTAAGCCCAAGTTGCCGCCAAGGAGCCAAAGATAAACCAGGAAGGAACCGAGCCAGGCAAAGGCGGTATATTGACCCAGTTGAGGCACTCTCCGCCCCAACTGCTGACCCAACCAAGCGCTCCCCGCCATCAGACCCAGCATTAAAACATAGAGGAGCCGCCACGGAACGACGGGCACTGGAATCAAGAAGCAAAGCAGGGCGGCGATCGCCAGCCCAATCAGCACAGTGCGACTAAACAGCTTCACGCCTCGGGCCACCACTCCCCAGGAGAGACCCGCCAACACCGCCACAATTCCCAGCGCCACCCAGAGCCGCCAATAGTTTTCGTCCGGATACCGTCCCGCCGCAAACACCGCGAGGTTGGCCGGAATGACATCCCATTGGGCCTTGTCCGGTTCCCCCGTGGGGTTGATCGCCCAGCTCAAGAAGTTCCGGATAAACAGGCCGCCGATCCCCAAAATCACAACGGTGATCACCGCGTTATACCAAGGGGTCAAGAGGTTTTTCTTGACCCAATTGAGGGGCGTATCCCGGATTTCGGGGGGCGGGGCCAGTTGAGCAGGGGTCGAGGGGTTAGCGGTCATGGTTGGGGGTTCAGAGTTCAGGGTTCAGAGTTCAGAGCAATTGAGTCTGTCAAAGGCGAAAGAAACGTGCTCCTCAGAGTTGAGAGTACTCCTCCCGGTCGGAGATTTTAAATCTAGAAGTCCCCTCTTGGGAGGGGCGGTCTCGCGCAGCGACGACCGGGGTGGGTTCGGGGTGTAATGCATGCGTTAGGGGATGTCATAACAGCAAAACACTCTAGTTCGGCTCAGCCGAATCGTCGGTCTCGCCTGCGGCAAAAATTTCTGCGGCAGTGAGCTGAAGCTCAGGAAAGGCTCGGGATTGAATTTTTTCATTCTCTCGAAATTGTTGGACTTGGTATTCATCATCGATGAGCTGATAGACCGAAATGGTCGGTCGCTTGGGGCGGCCAATGTAGCGACTGCCGCCCAAGCCCAAATAGTCCACAATCCAATATTCAGGAATCGCCAAGCTCTCATAGTCGGCCAGCTTGGTGAGATAGTCATGCCGCCAATTGGTACTGACCACTTCAATGGCCAATTGGGTTGAGCGACCGTAGCGAATCACGGCAGATTTTTGCCAGTCAGGCTCTTGTTTGAGAGCGGGCTTATCTAAGAGCAAGATATCGGGCCGATAGCTCGAATGGGCTAGGGGCGATCGCACAAAATAGGTGGTGGGTAAGACAAACTGCCGTTGCAAACGACAGAGTTCGAGCACAAGCTGAGTTCTTAAAAAAGAAATAATCTCTTCATGGGGGCCAGTGGGCATCATCTCAACAACAACACCCTGAATCAATTCGGATTGCAAACTAGCGGTCTCATCATAGTTTTCGATAAATTCGGCAAACGTAACCAGCGGTGTCTCTGTTTCAAGAGGTAGTTGAGCTGTTGCAATAACCATCATCCCCGTCTCCGATAACGATGACATCTCTTCAATAATACAAATCTCATCAGCGTTCCTTGAGCTGTACCGCTCGGTTAAAGGTGTTCATGGTCAGGGAAATCACCATGTTGATTGCCAGATAGGTAACGGCAATGATCAGCATGACATCGATGGGGCGACCGGATTGGTTATAGGTGGTGTTAGCCACGTTGTAGAGTTCGGCGTAGGCGATCGCCGCCCCCAAACTGGAGTTTTTGGCCAGGTTTTGGTACTGGCTATTGAGTGGCGGAATAATCACGCGCAGCGCCTGGGGAAAAACCACAAGGCGCATCGTTGAATCGGAATGGAGCCCCAGGGCGCGAGCAGCTTCCCATTGACCCTTGGCCACCGATTGAATCCCGGCTCGGACAATCTCAGCAATAAAGGCGGCGGTGTAGATCACCAGACCCACGAGCAATGCCGCAAATTCAATCGAAAGACGTAAACCATACTTGAAATCTCCGGTCTGAAGACAGCGCTGATAGGAACTGAGGTTCCCTTCACTCAACGGATCAGCTAAATTTTCTACACCGTAAGTCTCTGCAGCACAGGTCGCAAAATTTTCAGTGGCTCTGGCATCAAATTGTGTGGGGTCAAGTGTGAGTTCGCTCGGAAAAGACCAGCCTAGGCCGAAGAGAATGACCAACACAAGGATAACGGTGATGCTGATGAAGGCGTAAAACTGTGGTTCACCTTTTTTCCCTAATTCTGTCATGAGGTGAGTACGCCATTGCCAAAGTGCAATCAAAGCGATAGTACCTAGTGTAAAAGTACCAAGGAGTAAAGGCTCAATCCCTTGCAAAGGTAAAAATACGACAGCATAACCCATTATCAGAAACGCCCAGCACACTTCTGAAACAAGTAGCCATAATTTTTTTCGCTTAAGATTAAGGATTTTATTGAAGACAAATCGTAAAAACAATTCAGGAACTTTGATGACCGCAATCAGAGGTATGAGTGCCAAGAGTCCCCACTGCATGGTTAGAAAAAACACCCCAAACTCAATATTATCGACAAACCAAGGAATGATCACTTTTGCTGCTTGGGCAGTAAAAGCAGCCGTGAGGCAAATAAAAATCGGTGTCTTTTGACTGAGTACAGAATCCCAAATCTCCTGAGCCAAAGGCTTACGAAAAGGCTTACACCAAAAATCCCACCTCAGCCATAAAACGATCGCGCCAACCACCCAGAGCACCATTGCTAGCCACAGCCATGGTGAAACGGTGGGCCAGGGCATAAAAATGCCCCGCTTGCTCAAATAGAGCGACCCCAAAAAACCCATGCGGTCACTCGGCCGGGGCAGTTGGGAGAAGACCGCCGAATACCAAAACAAGAGTTGCAGCAGCAAGGGGGTGTTGCGAACAATTTCGACATAGAGTTCGCTGCCCTTGCGCAGCAGCCAATTGTCGGAGAACTGAAACACCCCGACGATGATGCCTACGATCGTTGTGAGAATGATGCCGGAGATCATCATCATCAGTGAATTCACCAGACCCGCTTGTAGTACCCGTGCGTAGCTGTTGGTGGGGTCGTAGGGAAAAATGCTCTTGTAGCGCTCGGCACCGACATCGTAGGGCGCAACGCTATCGAGAATATCAAAGGACGCCTGGTTATCGAGAAAATCAAAGCCAAACTTTAGCCCTGCCCGCTGCATGTTGATGCTGAGGTTGTAGATCAGCAGGGTGGCGATCGCCACAATGGCAATCACGGCAATCACCTGCAAGGCAATTTTCCAGAAGCGATCGTCGCGCCATAGGGGAATGCTGTGCTCTGAGTTAGCAGTCATGGGAGAAGTTCAATAAAGCGTCAGCAGACATGAGTTAAACAACAGGTTTTGGCGGGCGATCGCTCACCAAAACCAGAGAACCCGGTTCAGTCGCCCCGGTTTAGGGCGTATCGTCAGTGCACACCAGAAGCCTGACGGGACAAACGAAAGGGCACCCGACCCCAACAACAGGGGAAAGGGGCTGTAAGCCCGCTACAGTCAGAATTTGAACTCTAACTAACGACAGCCCCTAGCCACACCTAACGGAACGGCGGTGCGTAGAGGAGACCGCCATCTGTCCAGAGTGCGTTCAAGCCCCGATCGAGCTTAAATTGGGACTCCTGACCCAGGTTGCGCTCATACACTTGGCCGTAGTTACCCACGGCTTCGATCGCATTTACCATAAAATCATCGTCCAGGCCAATGCCTTCACCCAGTTCGCCTTCTGCGCCCAGAAAACGACGAATAGTGGGGTCTTCACTCCCTTCCATTTCACCCAGGTTCTCGGAGGTGATACCCAGTTCTTCCGCTTCAATCAGACCATAGGTGACCCACTTGACCACATCAAACCAAGCGGAATCATTATTGATGGTCACGGGGCCCAGCGGTTCCTTCGACATAGTGGCATCCAGAAGGATATGGGCTTCCGGATCAGAGAGGGTGGTTCGCCGCGCCAAGAGCTGTGACTTATCCGAGGTAAAACCATCACAAAGCTCATCTTCGTAAGCCTGATAGGCCGGGTCAGCCTGCTGGAAGGTCTTCACCTCAGGGTCAACGCCCGCTTCACGCATCTTGTCGGTGAGGTTGAGTTCGGTCGTGGTGCCTGCTTCCACACAAACGGACTTACCGGCAAAGTCTTCCAGGGTTTGAATACCACTGCTCTCGCGCACCATCATGCCCTGACCATCGTAGAAGGTGGTGGGAGCAAATTCGAGACCCACCGAAGTATCTCGGCTAATCGTCCAGGTGGTATTGCGGGAGAGCATGTCCACCTCGCCACCCGCGAGCGCAGTGAAACGTTCGGTGGAGTCCAGGCGGCGGTACTCTACTGCTTCAGCATCACCCAACACAGCAGCCGCAACAGCTTTGCAAATATCGGCATCAATGCCGGAATAATTGCCCTCTTCATCCACAAAACTAAAACCAGGAATGCCACCATCAACGCCACAGATGAGCGTGCCGCGCTCTTTGACCACGTTCAGACGGCTATCGCCGTCAGCCGTTGCTGAGGTTCCGCCCTCACCACCTGCGGTGTCACCATCGGCGTCGGGCGGGGTTGCACAGGCGGCCAGCGACCCAGCCAAAAGGGCTGTTAGAAGAAAGGAGCTCCATTTACGCATTACGTTCACACCACAAAGAATCTTAAACAACGTTACACAGTATATCCTTAGCCCCTCACCTGGGAACCAATGGTGTATTGCTATACAAAACTTGATGTTTCTGGCAGGCGTGACTCACACCTATAGGATATGAACGGTTCAACGTGCGGCAACGATATCACGGATGAGTGTGGTGCGAGAGCGGACGTAGGCGTCCACATCGTCTAGATTTTCAACCCCATGGCGGTTCATCTGGGCAATCAGCCAGTTCACCAAGCTGGAATCGTCTTGGTTGAGAATGAAACTGGCTTGTGTGTTTTCCACCAGAGACCAGAACTGACGTAGCATTGTCGGAGTCATCGCAATCTCCATCGGTTTGCTGTGTGCTCGCTTGGGGTGAACTGCCATTGAATCATGACATAGAAGCAATGCACAGGGCGTGGCTTTGGCTACAAATCTTAATTTTTTATTAAGACGATCGCCAACCCTCACACAATAGCGAATCGGTTGATGCCATAGCGGCAACTGTATCGGGGATGATACATTGATTGGCCAATCTTTAAAGACTGGCGGACGTTTATCGCGTTATGTGTCCCTCTCTAAACAACCTCAGCATTTTCCTGATCGGCATGATGGGCTGCGGTAAAACCACCGTGGGCAAAGCGCTGGCCCAGCAGCTGCGCTATCGCTTCTTTGACACAGATGTACTTATCGAGCGAGTCGCGGGTCAAACCGTTGCCGAGATTTTTGCCCAGCAGGGGGAAGCGGCTTTTCGTCAGTTGGAATCCCAGGTGCTCTCAGAACTGTGTAGCTGTACCCAGAGCGTGATCGCGACAGGCGGTGGCGTGGTCACCCAAGACCGAAACTGGCGCTATTTGCAGCAAGGGGTGATCGTGTGGCTCGACGCGCCTTTCAAGGTGCTGCTACCTCGCTTGCAGGGCAATCGCAAACGGCCACTGCTCCAAACTATGGATTTGCCAAGCAAACTCACCACGCTGCTCGCTGAGCGCCGCGATCGCTACGCCCAGGCAGATCTCCACCTAGCGCTCACAGCCCAGGAGACCCCGAGGACGATCGCCGCCCGCATCATTGATCAACTCCCGAGCATTCTGAAAGATCCAGTCCGGCCGATCGCACCGGAGCAGAATTGAATAAAAATTCTCAACCTATCAAGTGGACAAACCCGACCCTGAATCGTGGGTTGCAGAATGTATCCGACTAACGCAGGGCAGGGAAACCCAGCTCCTACGTTTGTACTTGTTACTTGTTACTCGTTAACGTGAGTTCTAGATAAGCAGACATTGCGCAAGATTTTGGAACTCAGCAGAATCAACCATACTGGCTCCGATATTGCCGGAGTCTGAGGTGGAAATTGCCACCTCAGCGGGCGGTGTCGGAGGGCTGGCCCTCTGACAACCGGGTTTGAAATTGAGCTTGTAAGGCTTTGAGGAATGCGATCGCTTCGCTTAACCGAAACTCACGTTCGTTACTTCAAACCAGCAGGGTTTCCGAAACCCAGCCCCAGCCCCTACGGCAGAATCCCCATTTTTAACTCTGAACCCTGAACCCTGAACTCACAAAAACATCCCCTCTCGGGAGGGGCGGTCGCGCGTAGCGACGACCGGGGTGGGTCAGGTCTTTGTCGCTAACCTGCAATTTACAGTTGACGCCGTACTCGCAATGCAACGCAGACCCAACCCTGTTGCAAGAATTGCAATTCTTTGACTTTTATTCTAGGCATTGCTTAAAATGTGCCCTTGTTTAAATATGTCCTTGTTCAACCAGGGGTTAATGCGTTATGGGTCGTGCCAATAAAGTTGTTTTAGCGTACTCCGGTGGAGTCGATACATCTGTTTGTATTCCCTACCTCAAGGAAGAATGGGGCATTCAAGAGGTGATTACCCTAGCCGCAGATCTGGGTCAGGGCGAGGAGCTCGGACCCATCCAGCAAAAAGCCCTGGACTCGGGTGCAGTGAAGTCCCTCGTCATCGATGGCACCGAGAGCTTTGTGCGGGACTATGCCTTCCGGGCAATTCAAGCCAACGCTCTCTACGAAAATCGCTATCCCCTTTCCACTGCTCTGGCGCGACCGCTGATCGCCAAGATGCTGGTGGATGCTGCTGTCGAATACGGGGCCGATGCCGTGGCCCATGGTTGCACGGGGAAAGGCAATGACCAGGTGCGCTTTGATGTGGGCATTATGGCCCTCAACCCCAACCTGAAAGTGCTCGCACCCGCCCGGGAATGGGGCATGAGCCGGGAAGAAACGATCGCCTACGGTGAGACATTCGGTATCCCCTCCCCCGTGAAGAAGTCTTCGCCCTACAGCATCGATCGCAACCTGCTCGGCCGTAGCATTGAAGCCGGCCCCCTGGAAGACCCGATGACCGAGCCGCCAGAAGAGGTCTTTGCTCTGACCCAGGCGATCGCCAACACCCCGGATGAACCGGACTATGTAGAAATCGGCTTTGCAAAAGGCCTTCCCGTCAGCCTCGATGGCACCGCTCTCGCCCCTGTGGAGCTGATTAGCCAGCTCAACGCCCGCGTCGGCGGTCACGGCATTGGTCGCATCGATATGATCGAGAACCGAGTCGTGGGCATCAAGTCTCGGGAAATCTACGAAGCCCCGGCGCTACTCGTCCTGATCGACGCCCACCGGGATCTGGAGAGCATGACCCTGACCGCTGATGTCAGCCGTTACAAGCGCGGTGTGGAAGACACCTATGCCAACCTGATCTACGAAGGCATGTGGTATAGCCCCCTCAAGACAGCGTTAGATGCCTTTGTCGAGACCACCCAAGAGCGGGTCAATGGCACGGTGCGGGTGAAGCTCTTTAAGGGCAGCGCTCAGATTGTGGGGCGGCGCTCCGATACCTCGATCTATTCGCCGGATTTGGCCACTTACACCGCCGACGATCGCTTTGACCATAAGGCGGCGGAGGGCTTTATCTATGTCTGGGGGATGCCGACACGGGTGTGGGCGGAGAAGACGCGGTAATACAGTTCGCAGTTTGCAGTTTTCAGTTATGAAACAGGGTTTGATCACTGTACTCATGTGGTGTCCCTGGTGGGAACCTGTAAACTGCCAAGACTTACGCATTTGCACCAGGTCGCGTGGCTGACGTGATCCCCCCGGCTACGCCGACCCCCTTGGTAAGCTATCCATTAGCCAAAAGTCTGTGGAACCTTTATCAATCTAGACTTTCACCCGATCCCCAACTTCCCGAAATTAGAACGGTAGAATGCGGGTTTGGGTGAGATCTGTCTAAAGGACAGCCTTGGTAAGGGGGTTCTGTTGTCAAACCCCGCTTAAGCAAAACCATCCCAGCCGCTTCAGCGGCGTCACCCCCCTTACCAAGGGGGGAAGGGGGGATCACGGGTCTAGTGCCTGAAATGCGTCAGTCCTAAGAGAAGAAGCGGCGAACTGAATACCAGTGATACTATTTGGGCAGTATCTGGGGAGTTCTCTACCTATGTCTGTCGATCCACGAGCGTTTTATCGTGCAGTAAATCCCACCAACACGGAGGGATTGGTCAAGCCCGAAGACCAGAAATATTACACCGATTTTTCCGAGGTACGCGGCGCGGATCTCATCGATGAGCTGAAGACAAAAATTTCCTTTTTCTCGCCCGATGATCCCACCTGCACCCTCTTCACGGGCTATATCGGCTGTGGGAAATCGACCGAGCTGGTTCGGTTGAAACAGGAGCTGGAACAGGAGCGATTCCATGTGGTCTATTTCGAGTCGAGTGAAGATATCGAAATGGCGGATGTGGATGTGAGTGATCTGTTGCTGGCGATCGCCCTGCGCATTAGTCGGAGTCTTGAAGAGGTCACGATCAAGTCGCCTCAGGGCTTATTGGGGTTGATGCAGGGGGCAATCGATCTCCTATTTTCTGAGGTGGAATTGAAGCAAATTGAAGTGGGCTTACCATCGTCATTATCAAATTTACTCAATCTGCCAGAAGTGAAGCTGTCTGCCGCTGCGGATGGAGAATTTTCCTTGGCTTTGGGGATCGCTAGCATCACCGGCCAGGTGAAGGGCAATACCAAGCTCCATGAACAGTTAAGCCAATATCTGGGCCCCCGTATCCCTAAGTTGATTGAAATGATCAACACTGAGCTCATCCTGCCAGCAATTGCCCAACTCAAGGCTCAAGGCAAACAGGGCATTGTGGTGATTATGGACAACCTCGATCGTATGGATCAGGTGAAGAAATCCTGGGGGCGATCGCAGATTGAATATATCTTTGTCGATCGTGGTGCAGAGCTGACCAAGCTGGCCTGTCATATGGTCTACACGATGCCCCTGGCGTTGAAGTTCTCTAATGAATATGGCAACCTCACCCAACGCTTTCCCGATGATCCCCAGGTGTTGCCGATGGTTCCGGTGACGCGGCGGGATGGGGAGGCGCATCGCGAAGGGATGGCGTTACTCCGTCAGATGGTATTAGCGCGGGCGTTGCCGGATGCGACACCGGACGAACGGTTAGCCCAACTCACTGAGGTATTTGAATCTATCGAGGTGCTCGATCGGGTCTGTACCGCCAGTGGTGGGCATCCGAGGGATCTGTTGCGGCTCTTGAGTGCTTGGGTGCAGAAACAGCGGAAGTTTCCGCTGACGGGCGCGGTGCTCGAAGAGGTGATCCGGGCCCGGCAGAATGAACTGCGTTTGGCGATCCATGATCGGGAATGGGCGCTTTTGCGCCAGGTGCAACAGACTAAGAAAGTGAGCGATGATGAGGGATATCAAGTGCTGATTAAGAGTCGGTTTGTGTTTGAATATCGCAACCCCAATGAATGGTGGTTTGAGGTGAACCCCTTAATTGCCGAGTCGCCAGAGTTACAGCCATGACCCAAGATGCGATCGCCGAATTTGCTCACATACTAGAATTCACAGCGGGCGAGTTCCGGCTGTTTGTGGTGCGGTGCAATTCGGTGCCATGGCGCGATCGCCTTCTCACCGAGTTGGCAGCTATTTGCCCGTTGCAGTTAAAAACACTCACGGTTGCACCCACCGAAACCCAACTCTACGATCGCATCCAAACCGAGATCGCAAACCCGCCGCCGCCTGGTGTCTTGATGGTGGCGGGCTTGGAAAATAACCAATATTTAGATCAGCTTCTGGATCGCGCCAATCGGGAGCGAGATAAATATGTGCAAAATTTGGCGTTTCCCTTGGTGTTGTGGGTGAGCGATCGCATCCATACACAACTGCTCCGGGAAGCGGCTGATTTGCAGAGTATTGGTGAAACGTTGGAGTTTGAGGTGCCAAGTGAGTTTTGGGCGGAGTGGATCACGCAGCGAGCCATTCAGGATTTAGAGGCGATTTTGATCCAGGGCGCAACACGCTTTTTGCCCCTCTTGGCGACTCAGCAGGAGACTAACCTAGCGGCGGAGTTGCAGGTGGCGGCGGAAGCGTTGACGGCGGCGGATGGGCAAACGCGGGCGTATTTGTTTTTTTTGAAGGGGCGATCGCGGGGCTATCAAGACCTCACAGCTAAAGATGCCTATGGGCGGAGTTTGGCGCTTTGGCCCGAAGCTGGGAATCAGCAATATCGGGCGATCGTTCACTATAGTTTTGGCGATTGGTGGCGGGCGCAAACGAAGCTCCAGCGGCGGCAGGCGGCAGCGGCTTGGCAGCAGGCTTGCGAGCAGTTCACGCAATGCGTGGCGCTGCTGCGTGAGCCAAACCCCCCTTACCAAGGGGGGCAGGGGGGATCAACCCACTCCGCCTCTAACCCACCAACCTCCCCTCAAGCGCAAGACTCCGAGATCCCCCCGGCTTCGCCATCTCCCTTGGTAAGGGGGAGCACCCCTCAGAACCCCCCTTACCAAGGGGGGCAGGGGGGATCAACCCACTCCACTTCTAACCCACCAACCTCCCCTCAAGCCCAAGACCCCGAGATCCCCCCGGCTTCGCCATCCCCCTTCGTAAGGGGGAGCACCCCTCAGAACCCCCCTTACCAAGGGGGGCAGGGGGGATTAAACCCACTCGATAGCCAAGACTCCGCAATCCCCCCGGCTTCGCCATCCCCCTTCGTAAGGGGGAGCAATGCTGAAGCAGGGCAGGAGGGATTACTCGCCCGCTTCATCAACGCCCTCGGCGATGCCCTCCTTGCCACCCAACAATGGGATGAACTCGCAACCCTGGCCCAGGAAGCCTTAGAACTCCATCAAACCCACCCCGACCCCTTCAAGCAGGCACGGGCTTATGGTTTTCTGGCGGAGGTTGCCCTGGCTCGGGAAGATTGGCGGGCTGCCCAACAGCAGACTGAAGCAGCATTGCAAACTTTGCCAAAGCAAGAAACCCCAACAGAGCCAGATTTTACATATATTCAAGCGTTTAACCGGGCGGCGTATCGCTGGACATTGGCGAAGGCGCAGCGGGGGCAGGGGCAGGCGACACAGAGTTTGACAACGCTGGAAGATGCATTGAAAGAGACGCGGCCACAGTATGAGCTGGATTTATATGTACAGATCTTGCGGGATTTGCAGCGGGGGTATTGGGCGCGGCGGGACTATGTGCAGGCTTACCGCTATAAGCGGCAGCGGCGGGATGTGGAGACGGAGTTTGGTTTGCGGGCGTTTTTGGGGGCGGGGCGGATTCGGCCGCAGCAGCAGGAGCAGTTACCGGGGCAGGGGGCACAGCGGAAGGTGGCGCTGGAGATTGAGGTTTCGGGGCGGCTGACGGATGTGGAGCGGTTGCTGGAGCGGGTGGGGGATACGGGCTCGAAGGTGACGGTGTTGTATGGCCCGTCGGGAGTGGGGAAGAGTTCGTTGGTAACGGGGGGCTTGATGCCTCGGTTGTGGGATTATCGGGTGGGTACGGAGAGTGAGCGGGTGTTGCCGCTTTATTTACGGACGTATCAGGATTGGCTGGGGGTGTTGGCGCAGACAGTGATGGCGGCGCTGGAGGAGTTAGATTTAGATCCCTCTCCCGCTAGCAGTGGGACTCAAATCCGTTTATTGGATAGCCCCCTTACCAAGGGGGCGGCGACAGCGGGGGATCGGGCAATTCCGCCGAACGCAGCGGCGATTATTGCAGAATTAAGAAACTGTATAGAACAGCGGCGGTTGCGTCCGGTGTTGGTGTTGGATCAATTTGAGGAGTTTTTCTTTGTCTATCCGGATCGACCAGAACGAGATGCATTTTTTGAGTTTTTAGGGCAATGTCTGAGCCTGTTGCCGTTTAAGGTGATTTTTACGATCCGAGTGGAGTATATTTATCAGCTCTTGAGTCGGCCCGGTTTGGATTGCATTGATGGTGAGATTCTGAGCAACAAAGTTCGTTATTATCTCAACTATTTTTCATTGGAACAGGCTCAGACCGTCGTTGAGGATTTGACACAACGCACACAATTGGATTGGCAGCCGGGCTTACAAGCAGCAATGATTACTGATTTAGCACAGGGATATCCGTTACTCCAGCCGATCGAGTTGCAGATTGTGGGCGCACAGATGCAACAGGAGGGAATTGAAACGGTTGCCCAGTATGAGCAGGCAGGCAGTAAGGATGCTTTGGTGCAGCGCTATTTTACCGGCGTCATTCGAGATTGTGGCCCAGAAAATGAACAGGTGGCGGGGTTGGTGTTGTTTGGGCTGACGAATGAGCAGGGGCAGCGACCGTTGAAGACGGGAATGGAGCTAGCTGAGTTGGTGGCGCAGGTTGGGCAGCTTGGGCAGCTTGGGGATGTGTTGGCAATTTTGGAGATGTCGGGGTTGGTGGTGGAGGTGGAGGATAAGCCAACGCGGTATCAGTTGGTGCATGACTATTTAGTGCGACCCATTCGGGGTTGGTATGACCAGGGCTTGCGGCAGAAGGTGAAGGTATTGGAACTAGAAAACCGGGCGGCGAAACTTCGGCAAGCTAAGACCCAGCAACGGGTGGTGATTGGCTCGGTTATTGTGGCGGTGGTGTTTGCGGTATTGGGGATTTTTAGCACTTCGGTCAGTCTTCAAGCGCGACGGGAGCAGCGACGGGCAGAACATGCAGAAACCCGCTCTTTGATTCGACAGCTAGCGTTGCAGGCGGAAGCGGTACGAGAACGCTCGCCCTTCACTTACGACCTGATTGGTCTGCTCACTGTCGAATCAGCATCTTTATCAGTAAATGCAGAGATTCCAATATTGGAGACAGATTTAATGTTGCGCGAAAGTTTGCAAACCTTTCCTGAACCTATCGCCCGCATCGACCATGACTCTAGGGTTGTGGCAGTAGCGTGGAGTCCCGACAGCAAACAGGTCGCCACCGCCAGCTCAGATGGGACTGCCAAAATCGTAGCGGTGGAAACGGGAGCAGAAATCGCCCGCATCGACCATGACTCTACGGTTTTGGCAGTAGCGTGGAGTCCCGACGGCGAACAGGTCGCCACCGCCAGTGATGATGGGACAGCGAAAATCGTAGCGGTGGAAACGGGAGCAGAAATCGCCCGCATCGACCATGACAACTGGGTTTTGGCAGTAGCGTGGAGTCCCGACGGCGAACAGGTCGCCACCGCCAGCTCAGATGGGACTGCCAAAATCGTAGCGGTGGAAACGGGAGCAGAAATCGCCCGCATCGACCATGACTCTACGGTTTGGGCAGTAGCGTGGA
>JBCDEB010000051.1:0-40485 GCA_039180005.1 Cyanobacteria bacterium P01_G01_bin.54
CAAAGAGGGCATTAAAAAAGAGCATCGTGAAGAAAGATCATGGCTAAAACAGGCTGAAGATAGACTTTATTATCTAAATTAGCTCTACTTCTTTAGTGCCTTTTATGTATAACGTTTTTCGATGGAATAAAGACCATGTCTACTAACCTCAAACCAAAAGTAATAATTGCCTCTAAATTCACCAGATTATTTATTCTAATACCCCTCATTTATGCTTTTATTCAATTGGCTTTCAAGGATTCAATAGTGATTGCCAAAAACAGCATGGCTATTGGTCATGAAAACACTCATGAACTGAAAGATAAGGGATTTAGTAGTGGTGGTATAGTTCAGGCTGATGATCACAATAGTAATCGAGATGATACCATTGACAATGGTGAAGTAGTCCACGCGGATCCTCCAGATAATGGAAGAGATGATACTCTTGACAATGGTGGAATAGTACGAGATCCATCTACGTTAGCTATTTTAACGCCACGGAATGGAAATATTCTGGGCGATCGCCTCACCCTTCGCTGGAGTGCCGTAGAAGATGTGACATCTTACACCATCTTCAGTGAAAATCTTGGATTAAATGAGACTGTTGAAAGCACTATCTTTGATATCCCCATTCCACCTGGCGCACTTAACCCCAATGAAACGTATACCATTGAGGTAAGTGCTAACATCTCCCCAGAGGCAAGAACTGAAGCATCTAGTGATGAAAAAGATGTGATTACCTTTAACGTATTGCCATCCGACAAAGCAGCTCAAGTCTGTAATGAGATTGCCGCAATAGGAGGAACAGATGAACGAGCTAGAGTCTTGGCGATCGCCGACCTTTTTAATAGCGAGGACTATCAACTCAATTCTGATGCGATGGTATTACTTGAGACTTATGGCCAGGAATCTGGTTTTGATGACCAAATCACGGAAAAGCTCAATGCACTATACCTGGATTTTGGCTTACACGAAGATTTACGTGGCCGTTCTGAATGGACTATGGGTGACATTGCTTGCAATGCTATTCGCTGATTCAGGGAACCCACTCCTTCGCAATCGGGCCATAACGAATGTTTTCTACAACCAATTCCCAATTAATACAAAGGGAGCCCAGTAAGATGGATCGCTATACCTAGTCTGTTGCTTAAGACTTAGCTGGGCTTCCCGAAGAGCATAGGCTTTGCCCTGTTCAGGCGACTGCTTGAGAGCGTTGTAAAACTCACCCATCAACTCCATGGTGGATCGATCTTCAACACTCCAAAGACTCGCAATCGTGCTCTGGGCTCCCGATCGCAGCGCCATGCCAGCCATACCCAGAGCCGCACGACTATTGCCTTCTGCAGTTTTACAGGCACTTAAGACCAATAACTCCAACTGTCGGCGTTTTTCTTCAGGGATACTATCGAACATTTCGGCAAGCTCTTGAAGATGAAGTTTATCGTCCGCTGCTAGAAGAAAGGTTTCGTTTTGATCAGAGCTAAACTGACCATGGGTGGCGATATGCACAATTGAAAACTCACCTGATTGCAGCTCTTTTTTAAGTGTCTCCTTATCAAATCCCTGAGCGAGTAGAGTTTTCATTCTTTTACAAGAACCATCATCACCAGGACATGTCTCTTTTTTGATCTCTTGCTTTAGGAGACAAAAATTAAGCTTTATGTTGCAAATTTCAGGCTCTGTATAGCGCAAATCTGGCCAAGTATCGCCATATTTTTCAAAGTCAGACAAGGCCGCACCAAGAATTTTGATATTGACATTTCTGATTTTGCGCGGTGGGAAAATGCGTGAGCTAGGAACAACTGCTAGTAAAAAATCTTTATCAATCAGATACTCTGGTTTATCACTGCTATTATCCAGAAGGGCTGCGATGGGTAGACCTTGTAGTACATCATCTAGAGAAAATACAAGAGTTTTTATTTGATCAGCTTGTAAATCAGCTAAGAAAGGGCGAATCAACCAGTCATATACTTGACTACTATTCTTTTTGAAGTTTTGTGTTGCTTTACCTCCCGACAAGATAGTCTGTAGAGAACTAATAGTAGATTCAAAACTACCAAATTCTTCTGGATTTTCTTGTATGGGTTTATGCAATAAATTATCTTGATCTGGAATTGAAACAATGATCTCTAGACGATCATGCAAAAAAATTGTAAAGAAGAACGCAGCTTTATCATCCACAGTCCCAACATCAGTATTAGCGAACTGTGTACAATCATCTTGAAAGAATTGATCTAATTCTGCAAGTTGTAATGATTCAATGGCCTTACGGGCATCTTTTAGTCGATCCTGACTAATTTCATTGCCTGGAATTTCCGGTGTCAACAATAAATCCACATACTCTCGATAGAGTGGCTCTACACGATCTCGAAAATCATACTGTATAGACTGATTGAATGCCACTAAATCGTTACGTAGACTTTGCAAGGCTGCATAGGCAGATTGGTAATAGTCTAGTGCATCTAATTTCAATTTTTTCGTTGGTGCGAGATGCAGAATTCGACCCATCTGCCAAAGCCACTGATAACGCAAAATGTCTGAATCTCCTACCCACTGGAGCGCTTGTTCTGTTAAATCTCGTGCTGAAATGAGTAATGGATCTTGAGATCCTTCATTTTTTTGAGCCGAGCTTTCTAGATTTAAGGTGTTATATTCAAACTCTTTGAACTCACCCAAGTAACCATAGCCATAGGAAAGAATCTGAGAATTGCCTTGAATCTGATTAGTGTTTACGATCGCCTCAACTAAATCTATTGCCTGTTGCAAGTAGTTTGTAAATAGATCTTGCCACAACGCTAAGGGTTTTGTTGTAAGCCGTGTTTTGTTCGGATCACCTGCATCCCGTGCCGCCTGTGCATAACAGCGGAAGAGTTGGGCATAATTCAACAAACTCTTTTGTAATCGAGGATTACGGATTTGTTCAGGCGTAAACGAACGCATTTCTATAGCAATTCTTTCAATATCAGGGTCGAGTGCCAATTGCAAGTTTTCCGAATTAATCCATGCCTTTAGTCCTATTTCACTATCAGTCCCAAAGGTTTGGTGAATTTCATCATATGAATGAATGGCTGTTTTATAAAGCTCCGGCCAATCTTCTGATTTTTTTACACCGTTAAGACTCGGACAAAAATTCGCTGAAAACTGAATTCCTAAACCTGCTGCCGCCTGCGCACGTTTGAAATCTCCTTGCGATCGCACCGTATTCGCCAAAGCCAACAAAATTTCACCACGGTCTTCCTTTGATAATTCAACATCGTTCCGCTGTAGTCGCTGTAAGACCTCAATGGCGGACTCAAAATGCCCTCCCTTACGCAGCAAATCTCCTAAATTCAAGCGCGTATGAACATCAATCCAATCAGTTACTGGCTGATGAATGAGCCGATTGATAATTACCGTCTCACTGGAGTCTATCTCTACGGTTTCATCAGGGCCTAGCTCTTGTACCTTATGATATTTAACGATCGCCCTGCTCACCGCCTCACAACTAAAATCCTTCAGCTCAACATTCTGTAGCAGTATTTCGCAAGCCTGCTCAAACTGGCCATTACTTTGTAGTGCTTGCGCCTGATTAACCCGGTTGCTGCGGAGATGCATCCTCGCCTCAGTCCCGGCCAGTACACCGTATATATCAGCCGCCTCCTGCCAAGCGATTAAAGCCTCAGCAAATCGGCTTCGGTCAAAAGAAATTGCCCCAGAAAGATCCAGACTCAGCGCTAACTTATCTTGCTGATCAACGGTGGGGGAGAGCGTTTCGAGCCGACGAATTGCTTCATCAATTTTGGCACTAGCATCAAGGAAATTTCGTTGATGATAGGCTTGTTCTGCCGCAGCGATCCAGTCAAGTGCTTCATTAAAAAGTTCAGATTCCGAGGCATGAGCGATCGCCTCACCCGATCGCTGCTCTTCAACCGCTAATTGAGGTTCAAACGGAATAGCCGTGATTGATTGAGCAGAGAGCGATCGCCCTCCCACTATCAGCACAGCAACAGTCACCGCTAGCAACAGCCAGCGGCCAAACTTAAATCGTCGCATTTTTTAACTCCCGAGACAGTCGCTACAATTCGAGAAAATGCGATGCACCCAAATGTTCCCTAAAACAGGAACGAATCAACAATAATTAATATGCAATGTGACCTATCGCTTAGGGTAGAGCAAAAAAGCTCTCACCGCAAGAAAATAGCTGGGGTGATTTAAGCTTTATTTAGCCACGCTGCAATATCTGGCCAACAGTCCTGTTACGATCGCCGGTCGCTCTAAATGCGGTAGCACGCCAGTATCCGGAATGACCTGAAAGGCTTGGATGATTGCTGGATTCAATGCGGCTAAACGTTGGCCTTGCTTGGGTGTTTTAAAGCGTGAATTGGCTCCCCAAACCAACACGGTGGGCACCGTTAACTCACCCATGTATGGGGCTAAATCAAAGCAGATATCCCCCTTGAGGGAGGCGAGAGCTGCATATTCGGCATTGGGTTGGGTGGCAGAGGCGAGATAAGCAGCCACAACGTCTGTGTTGAGGCGTGACGTTTGGGCAAATAAAAACTGCTCTAAAAAATTACGCACAGCTAGCTCATTTGCTGCGCCGACAGCGTAGATGAGGCGATCGACCAATGGTAGACCAATAATTTGCCCTGCGAGTTGGCGATCGTAGCCCTCGCCAAAGTCTCGATAGCCGGAAGGAGAGACCAGAAAGAGCCCTTGAAACAGGTGGGGGGCTTGGTTCGCTAAACGGATCGTCAGGGCGGCTGTCAGGGAGGAGGATACCACCCAGGCAGGCTCATCTGCCACTTCCTCCAGCAGCCAGCAGATTTGCTCCAAGTAGTCCTGGGGCGTATAACTGCGAACAGGATGGGCAGAATCCCCCCAGCCAATCAGGTCGGGGGCAATCACCCGATGGGTGGCTGCAAAGGCGGGAAAGACCTGGGACCATTCATAAGCAGAGGAGCCGCCCCCCAAGCTATGCAAAAAGAGTATTGGGGGGCGATCGCCCCCTAGACTCGGCCAAAAACAGTCATCGGGGCAACTATAGACCATCGAGCCCAGAGGGGTATTGAGGGTGGCTTGGGTAAAGCCAGCTGGCTGGAAGGCGAGCATACAAGCAACAGGGCAGTGAATTCAGGAATAGGTCTCAATGCTAAATTCACCTTAATTCAGTGTTGAGCATCATCCCATACAAGATGAATCAATCATTGTCTATATGGATTGCCTACTCAGCCAGAGCAGTCCAGCCTGCAGCTTGGTGGAGTACCACGGGTGGATGATCGAATGCGGCTGGGGCTTCGCTGGTACGGGTTGCCGAATTGAGATAGACACAGGCAGCGCTATAACCGAGCGCAAACGTTGTTAAGGCTGCCAAAACAGCGATCGCAGGCTGAAGAGAGGTGGAAGTCGTTGCGGAATTGGACGTATAAACAGACATAAGCATTAACCAGAGAATATCAACTGCGTTTATTATCCCTGGTTGGCTTTTGTATCTTTCGCTACCGTTCAGAAAAATTTACCTAGATACTGATTGAGAAACTTTTCCGTTGGTTGCCGCTCTGACGAACGCTTCGGTAAGCGGCGCTAAAAATACCGACTCTGTTGGGGTGCTGGCTCGAACAATTGCGTTGCCTGATCCATTAGAGAAAGTGGTAAGCCCGCATGATAAGAGAGGATAGCATGGCCGAAGCCCGCACATAGACCTAAGGCTGCTGAGAGGAAAATGGTTTGGAATTGACTCATCGATTGTCCCGAAAATACGAAAGGTATGCCGAAGAGCATCACAAAACCAAGATATGAACTTCTGTAACAATAGCTACGCGATCGCCCAAGCAATGCGTATCTTGCATGAGAATTTGTACAGTATTGCAAGGCGATCCTTTATGCTGATCCAGAACTCAAGTTAAGGAGGGGTTTGGGTATCAAGTGCCCCCACGGCGACGGCGACCTCGACCCGCTCGGCTACTCGTTGAGACATCAAACTCTAGTGCTGCGCCCATACAGTAGAGCACACCACTAAAGACATAAAACACATCAAAGAGTCCCCCGCTTTCGTAGTCACCAGGAAGCTTGGTGGCAAGCTTAAAGGCCAAATCCGCAACGTACTTGGCTAATGCCGCCGCCGCAATCATCCGCCAGGACTGGGAAAAGCGTCCGCCCCAGAACGCGAGGAGCAAAGTCGCAGCAATAATCATCAGGGCAACATCGGAGATGGTGTAGAAGGCATTGACGGGGTTGGCAAAATTGGAGAGGAAGTTATCGAGCGCCAGGATGAAACCGGGTGCGTTAGAGTCTTCGGCTTCTGCTGCTTCCTCGGGGAGAGCGGGGGCAGGTGCTGCATTGGGATCAACGGGAGGGGCTGGACTAGCTGGCGCAGGAGGGGCCTGAGGCGCAGGGGCTTGGGCATAGGCAGCGGGGATGCTCCGAAAGCGGTCTAGCTGAAAGGGGACAAAGGCGTCTTGATCTTCGGTACCAAAGGACACCCAGAACGAAATCAAAATGCCAGCCGCCGCAATGCCGCCAATGATCAGCCATTGACGAAGTTCTAAGTTAAGACGCCGGGGTAAGACGGCCAAGATCATGCCCCAACCGACCAGCACGGTGAAGGCCAAATAGAATAAATCCGCTGGTGAGATTTCCGGATCGAGTCCAAAGTACAGTTCCCAAAGCCCAAAGAGGACATTCGCTGTGGAGTAGCCGGCCATCCCTAAGCCAATAAACAACCAAACCTCTCGCCCACTGGCGATCTGGGGGCTTTGCCAGTTGCGATAGCACAGCCACGTTGCGAGGAAGAAAGGTGCGGTTTCGAGGATGTACGTACCCAAGAGATACCAAAAGGGACTGTCTTGTCCGGGTGGCGTAATGCTAAAGAGCATGAAGAAGAGCAGGGTGAAGATTGACCAGGCGATGCCGCCGAGTACCACATTTTGGCCAGTCATTAGGGCTGCGATCGCTTCGAGTTGCTTCGTGGCTTTATCCGTCGATTTGGACATGCGTCTCCCCCAGATTTTGAATTTACTCTCAGCGTAGCATTAACCCGAAACACCGCCAGAGCTGGCGTCAGGGAAATGCTTATTCCGGATCATCCACGTCCAAAAATTCTTCTAAATCCGCACCCGCTGCGTCCCATTGAACATCATCCTCACTGACAATAGGAGCTGCTTCTGGCGGTGCGGGAGCTTCAATCAGGGTTTCAAGCTGCACCAGCGATTGCTGAAAAGCGGCATCTGCTTCACGGCGGTGTTCGGAGGGTTGATGCGTGTTGCTCTGGGTCATGATGTTTTAGGAGAACGGATTGGGCAAGGGGAAGGGAACCTTTGGCTTAGCCTATCTTATTCATGAAAATGATGGGAACAACCTGGGTAAAATTGTAAGTATTATGCCCCTGAAAGTTTTATTTCTGTTTTATACCAAATCCTGATTGTCTACCCACAAATAAAAGTGCAGGATATTAGCGAAGACTGAGCCTGCGGTGTGGTGAGCTTGCCAAACTGTTGAAGTCTGAGCGGCCGGGCTATCCCTCCGGGACGCTACACGAAGGATAAGTTCTGGACTGAGCGGAGTCGAAGTCTCACCCCTCATCCCGGTTTAATTGGGAATCTACTTGGCGGATTTAGTATTAACCGTCCGTATCTTCAACCGAAGTCAGCCGTCTGGTTAAGCCGTCAGTAAATTAAGGCTTTAACACACTTCTCCCCTGCTGGTCTACTCGGCCATAAGGCGGATTTTTGTCCCGTCAAACGGCGTCTATTTCAAGGATTTAATCCCATTTAAAGCGCAGAATAATTCCTGGAAATTATCCTCTGAATAATGATAATTTAGCTGTTCGAATTTTCCGGATGTTGAGGGACTTACAGCGAAAACAAGAACTAGATGTCTCGTACTTCTAGACTCCTGCTATGCTTAAATGCCGATGCCTTATAGTGGCACAACTTTTGCTGGTAACGGTCACTTTACCGATCACGGCAACAGCCACTGCAATCCCGACAACCCTATTCCCAGAATGCCAAGCCGATGATTTCTCTCCAGAAGAAACCAGTCGCCGGGGCAGCGGTCGCCGTGAAGCGGTGGGGCTGCGCACTGCAAACTAGGGGCTGTCATCATTTAGATTTCAAACTATTGCTGCGTCTAGCTTACAGCCCCTTTTCCTGTTTTTTGGGGTCGGGCGCTCTATCGCTTGTCCCGTCAGGCTTCTGAGATTAATTGATGACGCGCCCTAGTTCAACACCCAATTGACCAAGGTGCGAACCGGATAGCCCGTTGCGCCAATGTTGTTCACGCCGCTTTCTTTGTCAGCCCAGACGGGGCCGGCTACGTCGAGGTGGGCCCAGGGGGTTTGGTTCACAAATTGCTTGAGAAAAAGAGCGGCTGTGATCGAGCCCCCCCCCCGAGGGCCGGTGTTTTTCATGTCAGCGATCGCCGACTTGAGCCCGTCAAAATATTGTTCTTCCATGGGCATTTGCCAAAATTTTTCACTGCCTTGCTCGGCGGCGGCCTTGAGTTGCTCGGCAAGGGTGGCGTCGGTACTCCACAGGCCGCCTATATCATTTCCCAAGGCAACAATGCAAGCCCCCGTGAGCGTGGCTAGATCAACGATTGCCTCTACGCCTAGCTTGTCCGCAAAGACGAGGGCATCAGCTAGGGTAAGGCGGCCTTCGGCGTCAGTATTGTTGATTTCAATGGTTTTGCCATTGGACGCGGTGAGAATATCCCCTGGATGTAGGGCATGGCCGCTGATCATGTTTTCGGTGGCGGCACTAATAAAATGAACTTCTACATTGGGTTTAAGTTGGGCGATCGCCTTGGCCGCCCCAAACGTCGCCCCTGCGCCACCCATATCCATTTTCATCTCTTCAATGCGGCAGCCTGCCCCGGTCTTCAGATTGAGTCCACCCGAATCAAAGGTCAGACCCTTGCCAACAATGGCCAGCTTGCGACGGGGTGTCCCGGCGGGCTTATAGGTCAGATGAATGAATTTGGGCGGCAGATCCGAGGCTTGGGCCACGCCAAGATAGGCTCCCATGCCCTGGGCTTCACAGTCGGCTTTTTCCAAGATTTCGAGTGCTAGACCATAGTCAGCCGCTAAAGTTTGGACGGTTTCGGCTAGGGTAATGGGGGTCACAACATTGGCAGGGGCGTTGACCAGCTCTCGCGCGAGCAATACGCCACTGACAATCGCGCTGGCCCGTTCCATTGCGGCTGGCTGCTGAGCCAACCCTAACAGATCAATGCGCTGTAGCTTGAGGGCCGGTTCCTTGTCCGATTTGAAGCGATCGTCCACATGGAGGGCGAGAGGACAGGCTTCAGCCAGGGCTTGGGCCGTGATCGCGGCATCCCCAGCTAGGGGAAAAGCAATGCCGAGGGCTTGGCTCTGATGCTGCTTTGCCAGACGGGCGATCGCCGCCCCGGCCCAACGCACTTGAGCAGGGGTATAGTTTGCTTCATCCCCCAGTCCGGCCAGAATCAGCTTGCGAACCGGCAGTGAGGCTCCCAGACGTGTGGCAACCATGTTGCTGAGCTTGCCATTAAACTCCGTTTCGGCAATCAGTTCGGCGATCGCTCCACCGAGTTGGGCATCGAGCTCGGCCCATTCCCCCGTCAGGGTGGTTTGGTCGGCAAAGAAACCGAGAGCGATCGTGTCACCGCTCCATTGCAACAGCGGGGTGTCTACAGTCTGGATCTGCATGATTAATCCTTAAAAATCAAGTTCGGCGGCTGGGTTTACACCCGATTATTATTGATCAGAACGTCCATAATCATAAAACCCCCTTCAGTTGAGGGGGTTTGTGTGACCGGGGAAATCTCACCCGAGAGGGGATTCAAGGCGATTAATTTAAGCCTTAAACTGTGTCCATTGTGAAACCTGAAGTTTTTACTCCGTGCCTATCCTGGCGAAGTTTGGGGCAACCACGGGAGGATTGTCCCGACAATATCTTGAAAATTACGGCTCTTAATATCTAGGACGCGTCATCAATTAATGCTCAAAAGCCTGACGGGACAAGCGATAGAGCGCCCGACCCTAAAAAACAGGAAAAGGGGTTGTAAGCTAGACACAGCAACAGTTTGAAATCTAAATGATGACAGCCCCTAGTTTAGGTTTATATATCCAGATCCTGTAAATCCAGCTTGGGCGCATTGGTCTCAATGAATTCCCGGCGTGGGGCAACCTTATCGCCCATCAAGACGGTAAAGATGCGATCGGCTTCAGCGGCATCTTCAATTTCGACTTTGCGCATCATCCGTGTTTCCGGGTTCATCGTGGTATCCCAGAGTTGCGCGGGCATCATTTCCCCGAGGCCTTTAAAGCGCTGGATGTTGTAGTTGGCGTTGCTTGGCAGTTCGGCGATCGCCGCATTCAGTTCACGATCGCTGTAATGGTATTGGTGGTTACGCCCCCGCTCCAGCTTATAGAGCGGCGGACAGGCAATATAAATATGACCCTGATCAATCAGGTCGCGCTGATAGCGGAAAAAGAAGGTCAACAGCAGGGTGCGAATATGGGCTCCGTCCACATCGGCGTCGGTCATGATCACCACCCGGTGATAGCGCAACTGGGCCACATCGAAGTCTTCACCTTTAATGCCGAGGCCTAAGGCGGTGATCAGGGACTGAATCTCGTTGTTTTTGTAGATCTTGGCGTCGTCGGTTTTCTCAATGTTGAGGATTTTGCCTCGTAGGGGCAGAATCGCCTGGGTGCGGCGATCGCGCCCCTGCTTCGCCGAGCCCCCCGCAGAATCCCCCTCCACAATAAAAATCTCCGATTCTGCAGGGTCGCGGGAGCTACAATCCGCCAGCTTACCCGGCAATGGGGAGGATTCGAGCACTGACTTGCGCCGCACCAACTCCCGTGCCCGCCGCGCCGCCTCGGCAGCCTTAAAAGACTGTACCGCCTTCTCTAAAATCAAATCGGCAACGGCAGGGTTAAACTCCAGATACTCATTGAGCACTTCCCCCACAACAGAATCGACAATGCCCCGCACTTCGGTATTCCCCAGTTTAGTCTTGGTTTGGCCCTCAAACTCAGGGTCAGGCACTTTCACCGAGATCACGCCGGTGAGTCCCTCACGGATATTCTCGCCGCCAAGATTCTTGTCATTCTCTTTGATCTTGTTACGCTTGCGCCCCACTGTGTTCATCGTGCGCGTCAACACGGCCTTGAGGCCTTCCAGATGGGTGCCGCCGTCCACTGTCCGAATATTGTTGGCAAAACCCAGCAGGTTATCGCTATAGGCATCAATGCACCACTGCAGCGCCACTTCTACCTGTACCCCATCTTTGTCCGCTTTGGCGGCAATAATATCCGGGTGCAGCGGGTCTTTCTCCCGTACCATATAGGCGACGTATTCCTTGATCCCGCCTTCGTAATAGTAGGTCTCAATCCGGGGCTCTTCCGGACGCTGATCGCTAAAGGTGATGTTAACCCCAGCGTTGAGATAGGCGAGCTCTTTGAGGCGACCCGCTAGCGTGTTGTAGTCAAATTCAGTCGTTTCGGTAAAGATCGTGGCATCGGGGAGAAACGTTACCGTGGTTCCCGTCGAATCTTGCTGGGGAGCCGGCTCAGACTGTAAACCACCCATGGGAATTCCCTGTTCGTAGCGTTGGGTGTGGCGCTGCTGGTCGCGGCGGATTTCGACCTCGACCCATTCTGAGAGGGCATTGACGACTGAAACGCCTACACCATGCAAGCCTCCAGAGACCTTGTAGCCGCCACCGCCAAATTTACCGCCTGCATGGAGGACGGTCATCACCGTTTCTAGCGCAGACTTACCGGTCGCGGGATGAACCCCCACAGGAATACCGCGCCCATTGTCCGTCACACAAACAGAGCCATTGGCTGCAATTTCGACTTCAATATGGGTGCAATAGCCAGCAAGCGCTTCATCTACCGAATTGTCCACCACCTCATAGACAAGATGATGCAGCCCTCGCGGCCCGGTTGAGCCAATGTACATGCCCGGTCGCTTGCGCACCGGTTCTAGACCTTCTAAGACCTGAATTTGGTCAGCACCGTAGTCGCTCTGGCTGGTGGTGGTCATGAAACAATCCTCAAGAATGGTGCCTCAAATATCCTGTCGCAAAAATCGCTCTGGCGTTCCGTGGAGGCGTTTAGATGACTAAAATCTAGTAAATTCTAACACAAAAGGGTTGGGGCGGGTTTTAGCACCCGCTCCAGACCAGAAAATCTTTGGGATCGATCCCCCTATATTTTGTCAATGATCCCACGATCGCAACCATCACCCCTGAGCTGACCTTTAACCCAAACCCGATTGATTGTCGTCGTTTTCGGAATGCCGTAAGCGCAACCTCCTGTGGTTAAACCCAATTGGCTAGGGGAGGGTTTCCAACCCTCCCCTACAGTTCGCTTACAAAATTGATGTGGCTTAGAACAGATCCGGATCGATCGTAACCCGAACCCCGAGCAGATCTTCGAGGGCCATCATCATGTCTTCGGAGGTGACAGCGCCCTGGCTACCTGTGGGACCCTTGAGGAAATCTTTGATCGTGACTTTGCGATCGCGGAAGGCTTTGACAAAATCCCGGATTTCCTCAATTTGCTCGATTTCTTCGTTGGCCTCAAGCATCATCTGCTCAAACATATCGATGCCCATTTTTTGGGTGCGGCGATAGGTCTTGAGCATCTCGCCTTCTTGGGTGTTGTTACGGAGGTTGCGCAGCTCGGCTTTAATGCCCTCGTATTGCTCCCGGAGGGTGTGATTCTCCCGTTCGAGGGTCTGGCAGGCCTGCTCTAGATCATCCCCACTTTCAAGCTCTGTGGCATCAAGCTCACCGGACTGCTGCTGTTTTTCGAGCTCAAGCAGACGGGCAAAGTCCCCGTCTTTATAAGCCCGGTTGATCTCTTTCATAATCTCGGTGTGGATCGCCTGGGTATCTTCATCTTCAGCGCGATCGGGGTGATAAATTGAGGCTAGGCGCAAGAAGGTCTGACGCATATCTCGCTGATTTTCGGGGCGATCGGGGGTGGGTTCAGGCCCATCACACCCATTAAAGGGGTTACTCCCTCCGGCAAAATCGGGATCGTCCGCCTCAAAAGACGGCGGCTCATCCCATTCATCTTCGTCTTCGTCCTCAAAGAACTCTAGTTTGGGGCTGATCACACCCATCATTTGTAGGCTGCGATAAACTCGCTCAATATCTTTGCGGGATTTCTTGCCGAGTTTACGCTTGGTAAAAATATCATCAAAGAGTTGATGAATTTCAGCATCGAGGGCCTGCAACCGCTGCATGGGTTCTGCGCCCTGCTTGAAGACTTCGGACGCGAGCGATCGCACTCCTTCAATAAAATTATCGAGTTCGGTGCGCTTCCGCTTAATCTGCTTGAGCAACCATTGGCGATCTTTTTGCAGATCAAAGAATTTCTGGTGCAGCGGCGTCTGCGATAGGGTCACGGTCTTAATATTCGGCGGAGCTGGCACCGGGGTTTTGACACGAACCCAACGACGTTGAGTTTTTTTGTTCTTGCTCTTCGCCATGTTTGACCCCTGACTGCAAACCACGCGTTTTAATTATACGTTCTAGTGCAGGTACCGTTTAGCTACACTTTACATTTGGTGCGAACAGATGAGTGAAAAAGGTGTATTGGTGTAGGTTGAGGGTTCGGCTCCGCTCAATCCAGGATGGAGCGAAACCCAACACAGCTAAGTATTATAAAGTTTCACCCTTGGTTCATCTATTGCACAATTAAGGTGTATCACGGTAGTGGCTTGGGTCACGTGATAACAAAGCTTGAGTCTGGCTAGATTATCCCAACATGATTGCCCTTGGCACTGCGCAGAGCGCAACCGTTCAAAGCGCCAATCGTTCACAGTACTATCGGTTTTGGGTTTCCTCCGTGATGCTGTTTGCAAAATATAACTTAACTCGCAAAACGCTGACTCTACCGTCAACTAAGGCGGGCAAGATGCCCATGCTACGAGATTTTTTGAAGGAAAGAACCGTAGCGCAGGCGTCCCGCCTGCCACCGATGTTACGCAATATGAATTTCGCCAATAGTATCCCTCCGTCAACCCAACCTACAGTTCTCAACTTTCGTCCTATACTGAAGTATCAGCATTACTCAACAAACAGAAATTAAAATTTACGGTGATAACTTTGCTTTCTTCGCTCGGCTACTCAGATACCAAGCTGCAATTTCTGGAGCCCAGTTAGCAAAGTGTTCATAGAGCAACTCACAAAACTTCTGAGCTTCGAGTTGGGCATCTTTTTTCCAGCGCAAATCTAGCAAATGCATGAGGCTACGCAGGTTACAACTGAGCACGAAATGCTGCCGCACATCAAAGGGAATGATGCCCCGCGCCTGTTCTTCTGACATACCATCTGCT
This sequence comes from Cyanobacteria bacterium P01_G01_bin.54, assembly GCA_039180005.1. Lineage (GTDB taxonomy): Bacteria > Cyanobacteriota > Cyanobacteriia > Cyanobacteriales > Spirulinaceae > SIO3F2. The sequence goes on from JBCDEB010000051.1 coordinate 14,298, forward strand.
AGATGCTGAGCATAGCGTTGACACGCCTCTAAACACCAGGCGAGATCCTGCTCTCTTTGCTCTGAAGTATATTCATATCTCTTACCCTGGCGATTAGTATATTTGCCTACAGGACGGAGATAAAACACCTCTTCTAGTTCGCGCTTCCCATTGACAACATCAACGATCCGTTGTCCAGTATAGCGGTTACTCTGTACGTCAAAGCTCACCCCGACGCGATGGGTTCTGACTTGTTGCATCATGGAATGAGGGAAATAGCCGACATTTACCACAATTTGCGGGTGCTCAATCGGTCCGTAATGACCACGATTGCCCGCCAACAAATGCTTGATCACTAGTTCTCCCGCTTTTTGTTCATCAGGAAATTTATCACGACTGTCCCAAACTAAATCTTCAGAATAGTCTTGATGCATTGCCGCCCAAACCACTTGCTGAGGGTTGGGCATTGCAGCGATCAGCTCAATGCGAAATTCATTCATAACTGAGAGAAAAAATTAAGATTTTTAGAACTTCACGAAACAGAAAAAAGAAACTTCCCATTTCGCGATGAAAACCAAGGAAGATTGTCGTAGCTTACTAAACCATAAAAAATTAGACTTTGGAGACAACCACCTGCTCCGGTTGATCTTGATATTTTCCTTGACGGGTTTGGTAGCTAGTCTCACAGGGATCGCCCTGGAAAAACAACAATTGAACCACCCCTTCATTGGCATAAATCCGACAATCAGCACTGGAAGAATTGGAGAATTCTAGGGTTAAATGTCCCCGCCAACCCGCCTCAGCAGGGGTGAGGTTAGCAATGATTCCGGCACGGGCATAGGTGGATTTACCAATGCAAAGCACCGTGACATTTTCGGGGACTTGGAGCTGCTCTAGGGCAACACCCAAACCATAGGAATGAGCGGGCAGAATGAAAAATGTGCCATTTTGATCCTCATGAAGTTGCACGGGTTCGAGGTTGGCCGGGTTAAACTTCTTGGGGTCAATCACCGTGCCGGGAATATGGCGGAAAACGCGAAAATCGTTTGGGCTCAGGCGAATATCATACCCATAGCTGCTGAGTCCAAATGAGATCACGGGCAGCGTTTCAACGGTGCGAACGAGTGTGCCACTGAAGGGGGAAATCATCCCTTGGGCGGCCATTTGTTTAATCCAGCGATCGTTTTGAATCACGTTGGTGCGGGGCTTGAGAGGCGATCGCCATCATAACGACAAAACACGTCGCGCCCAGGTAATCTCCATATTTCTTTCCGAAAAACAAATGATCGCTCTACAATGATCCTGAAAATTATTGAACACGTTGGCTGCATATCATGGTACGCATTTTCTTGGGCGTCGCGGCAATCTTTGCCGGGCTGGGTGTTGGCTTGGGAGCCTTTGGTGCCCACGCCCTTAAAGACCAGCTCACGGAAAAAGCCCTCGCTACGTTTGAGACGGGGGTGAAATATCAGATGTATCATGCCCTGGCGCTGTTCGGCGTGGCGATTCTCCTCAGTCAAACGGAGTTGCTCGCACCTGAGGCGTTGAAGGGGGCGGCGATCGCCTTCAGCGTCGGCATCATTATCTTCTCCGGTAGCCTCTACGGCTTGAGCTTTACGGGGATTAAACTCCTCGGCGCGATCACGCCCTTGGGGGGCGTCGCCTTTATCGTGGGCTGGGGCTGTTTGGCATTCGCCGCATTGAAAGGAGTCTAAACAATGCAACGCCTTGTTCGTCGCTTCATTTTGCTCTTTTTCATCACCGTACTGCTGCTCTGGGGCTGGCGTTGGGTCGGGGCTCAAGATACGGCTATTTACGACTACCGCGATCGCGCTCACCCGGTCATTGGCACTCAGGGAATGGTTGCCAGTCAGGAGGAATTGGCAACCCAGGCCGGTCTAGCCGTGCTAGAGGCAGGTGGCAATGCGATCGATGCGGCGGTAACAGTCGGGTTTGCCCTGGCTGTGACGCTGCCGAGGGCCGGCAATATCGGCGGCGGTGGCTTTATGCTGATCCACAATGCCCAAACCCAAGAAACGACGGCGCTCGACTATCGCGAAAAAGCGCCCCAAGCCGCTACGCGAGATATGTTCTTGGATGAGAATGGCGAGGCTGACCCGCAAAAATCCCGCTTTAGCCATCTAGCGGTGGGCGTGCCGGGGACGGTGGCGGGTTTGGCGCTAGCGCTGGAGAAATACGGCACAATCAGTCTGGCCCGGGCGATTCAACCCGCGATTGAACTGGCCGAAAACGGCTTTCCGGTGAGTCAAGACCTCCATGAAACCCTGGTCTTCGGCATGCCGAGACTGATGCGGCATCCAGCGACGCGGGAGATTTTTTATCACGACAATGGTTTGCCTTACCGAGTGGGTGAAATTCTCCGGCAGCCGGATCTGGCGCAGAGTTTGCAACGGATTGCGGAGAACGGAGTCGCTGGTTTTTACCGGGGTGAGACGGCGGCGGCGATCGCCCAGGAGATGGCCAACCACGACGGGCTGATCACCACCGAGGATCTGGCGAATTACCAACCCGTCATCCGCGAACCGATTCATGGCAGCTACCGGGGCTACGAAATCTATTCCATGCCGCCGCCGAGTTCCGGCGGGGTGCATTTGGTGCAGATCTTAAATTTGCTCGAACCCCATAACCTCCGAACATTGGGTCACAATAGCGCCAACACCTTGCACCTGATGATCGAGGCGATGAAGCTGGCCTATGCCGATCGCTCCAAATACCTGGGTGATCCGGATTTTGTGGAGGTGCCCGTAGCGCAGCTCACCTCTAAAGCCTACGCTGAGCAATTGCAGGGCAAAATTGACCGCGATCGCGCCACCCCCAGCACTAGCATTGCCCCTGGCGATCCCTACAGCCTCCCCGACGAAAGCAACGAGACCACTCATTTTTCGGTGAGCGATCGCTTTGGCAATGCAGTTTCAAACACCTACACCCTCAACTTTAGCTATGGTTCCGGCATCACTGTGCCAGGGACGGGTATTCTGCTCAACAATGAGATGGATGATTTTTCGGCTAAACCTGGAGTCCCCAATGCCTACGGGTTAATTGGCGGTGAGTTTAATGCCGTGGCACCCGGTAAACGGATGCTCAGTTCCATGACACCGACGATCGTGCTTCAGGAGGGTGAGGTGTTTCTGGTCACGGGTAGCCCTGGCGGCAGCCGAATTATCACCACGGTGCTGCAGATTCTGCTCAATGTGATCGATCACGATTTGAATATCGCTGAAGCCACAGCAGCAGGGCGTATTCATCACCAATGGCTCCCAGATGAGGTGCGGGTGGAGAAGGGCTTCAACCGAGATACGGCGGCGATTTTACGGCTCAAGGGTCACCAAGTGGTGGAAAAGGCGGCAATGGGCAGTACACAAAGCATTGTGCAGCATAATGGGCGGCTTTATGGTGCGTCAGATCCGAGGAAACCGGGGGCGTTGACACTGGGATACTAACCGGCGATTCTCGGCGTTTAGCTAATCTATCGTATGTTTAACCTGAGTTCTGAATAAGCAGACATTGCGTAAGACGCTGAAACTTAGCAGAGTCAACAATACTGGCTCCGATATTGCCGGAGTCTGAGGGGGCAATCTCCCCCTCAGCGGGAGGTGTCGGGGGGCGGGTCCCCTGACAACCGGGTTTGACATCGAGACTTCAAGGCTTTGAGGAATGCGATCGCTTCGCATAACCAAAACTCAGGTTATGTTTAAGAAAGTAGCGATAGTTCTATCAATTACGCTGCACTTAATTGCATAATGATCTCGAAAATGATTAGGCTACCAGATTTTTTTCTTGTTGGTGCTAGTAAGGCGGGTACCACAGCTATTTGTGAGACCTTAGCCAATCATCCTCATATCTGCTTTTCAGAGCAAAAAGAGCCTGATTTTTTCTCTGAGTTTGATATAAGCTTGAACGCCATACCTCATGAAAAACTGTTAGAGTATCAGCAACTTTTTTGTGTGAATGAATCTCATCAACTGCTGGGTGAGGGATCTGTGAGATACCTGAATTCTCCTCAAGCAACTTACTGGATCAATCGCTATGTTCCCTCAGCAAAAATCATCATTATTCTCCGGAATCCAATGCAACGTATTATTTCACTGTATGAAATGTACAGTCGCATGGGCATAATGCAGATGACGCCAGATCAGGCATTTACAGTAGAGAGCTATGTTGCCAAGCAGTGCCTTTTATACAAACACATCATCCGCTATATTGATACCTTTTCAAAAGAACAGGTTTTGATTATGACTTTTGATGATTTCTTAAAAGATCAAGCGCAAGCTTTTCTAAGACTGTGCCAATTCATCGGTGTGCAAAAAACATCGAATATGACCATGCCAGAAAGAAACAAAGGGGGAGTCCCAAGATCAAAATCATTGAGCTGGATGAGTAACCGAAAGCTCATCAGGATAGCAAAAAAAATACTGCCAATTTCAAAACGAGCTCAGGTTGATAATTTCATCAAGAAGACTTTCTTTAAAAAGATCAGTCTGAGCTCAATTCAACAAGATCAATTGAAACAGTTCTTCTATGGTGATGTTGAACAGATCAGCAATCTGATCGAGAGAGACCTCTGTCAAGAATGGCAGCTCGATGTTTAAATCAACCGCTCCAACGCCTCCAATAACACTGCTTGATTAAAGGTGCCCTTCGTGATGTAGGCATCTGCGCCCGCCTCTGCTCCCCGACGGCGATCGTCCTCTGAGGAGAGCGACGTGACAAGAATAATGGGCAGTTCGTTGTATTCCGGGCGATCGCGGATGCGCTGAGTCAAGGACAGACCATCCAAATTCGGCATCTGTACATCGCTGATCACCGCATCAAAGCGGCGAGTTTGCAGCTTATGCCAACCGTCGAGCCCATCAACCGCCGTCACCACCTCATAGCCCGCCCCTTCGAGAATACGCTTTTCTTGGGTACGGATCGTGATCGAGTCTTCGGTCAGCAAAATTACGGGTTTGACCGGGGGCGTCAGGGGAGCAGCTTTGCCCGCGACAGACCCCGACTCGGCAGTTCCCCGCCCCTGCTGAAGCTCCCGCAAGAGATCGGGGGGATGCAAAATCATACACACTTCACCCGTACCCAAGATCGTCGCCCCGGCCACTGTGTTGACCTTTTGCAGCAGTTGGCTCTGGGGCTTGAGCACCACATCCTGAATATCCAGGAGCGCATCCACAAAGACGCCAAACCGCTCCTCGCCCACCCGGAGTAGCACACAGGGCAATGCCGACTCGCTCAGGGTCAGGGCAGATTTTTGGCGCTGGGGGTGGGCAAACACCAAGAGATCGCTCAGATGCGCCACCGAAACCGGCTCCCCATTGACGACGATCGCCGCCGTGCCATCAATCTGTAATTGCTCACTCGGCTCGATCCACCGGGAAGTTTCCACCGCTTCCAGGGGCAGGGCATGGGGCACGCCCCTGACCTCGACCAGCAGCACATTCGCTGTGGCCAGCGTTGTGCCCAGTTGTAGCCGGAATTCGGTTCCCTGGCCGAGCTGGGAGGAGACCTGAATGGAGCCTTTGAGCTTAGCGACATTGGTCTTGACCACATCGAGCCCCACCCCTCGTCCCGAGAGGTCAGTGATAATGTCGCGGGTGGATAAACCGGGCAAAAAGATCAGGTTCTGGAGCTGCTGCTCGGTCATGCCTGCGACCTCTTCTTCGGTGCAGAGCCCTCGCAGAAGAACGGTTTGGCGAATTTTTTGGCTATCGAGACCCCGGCCATCATCCCGTACGGTGATGATCACGTTGTGGGTGGTTTTTGACCCGGTCAGCCAGATGGTGGCGGTGGGGGGCTTGCGCTGTTGCTGGCGTACCTCGGGGGTCTCAATGCCATGGTCGATCGCATTACGAATCAGATGAATCAGCGGATCGCGGATTTCTTCGAGGATGCGTTTGTCGGCGGTGGTGTCTTCGCCCGTGATCACCAGCTCCACCAGCTTGCCTTGCTCTTTGGCCAGATCGCGCACCAGCCGGGGCAAGACTTGAAAGACGTTGCTCAGGGGCAGCAACCGCAGCGTCCGTACTTGGTCTTCAATGTCGGCGGCGATCGCCTCCAGTCGGGTGGCATTGTCTTGGGTCGCACCCTTGAGGGCCATCAGTCGCTGATCGAGCTGCTCCATCAGCGGCAACTGCTGCGCCTCACCTTTGAGCTTCCAGTCTTCCCAAACGGCGAGCAGTTTGGCCACTTCATTGGCGATATGGGCGGTTTGTACCTTGGTCACGGTCAGTTCGCCGGTTTGGGTAATCAGGTGATCGAGATGATCGGTGGCGACTCGGATGGTTTCAATGTGGTAAGCAGGGGTTTCGGGTTGAGGGGAAGGGGGTAAGGGGGCAGGGGAGCGTTCTGGGGCGGCGGATTCAGGACTGGGTGCTTGTTTTGGGGGGGCGTTGGCGGGAGGTTGAGCGGGGTTAGCCCCCATGAGTTGGGCCAAGGCTCGGAAGGCGTCAATGCCACTGGGTTGGCCGGTGACGGCTTCTTGGACGATGTGTTTGATGGCGTCGAGGCCTTGGTAGAGGCGATCGCTCAAGGCCTCATCCATTGGCTGCTCCCCCTGCTGGACGCGTTGCAAGAGGTGCTCCATCTGGTGAATCAAGGACTCCACATCCTTGACCCCGAGCATCCGGGAGTCGCCCTTGAGGCTATGGGCTTCGCGCAAGAGCTCGGTTAGGGGTTCACGGTTTTCGGGGTCTCGCTCTAGGGCAAGGAGGCCGGCTTCGAGTTTTTGCAGATGTTCGGTACTGGCGGTTTCGTAAAGGCTGCGGAGTTCGTCGTCTTCAATGAACATCGGTGGAACAGGACAGTGACAGTCAGGGGGCAGGGGCGAGATTCGCAATCTCGCTTCTCCAATCTAGGCCAGCTTCTGAAGAATGCCGCTGGGCTGTTGCACATCGTTAATGCCAATCCGTCATGACGGGGCGTCACCCCCAAGGATGAAAACCCGAGACCCCAAAGAATGCAGCGAAACCGTGGGGAGTTAGCTCCGCAGAAGGTGGATATTTGGGATGCGTTTGCGGCCCATGGGGAGGAGTATCGGTGGGTGTCGGTGGTGGTGGGTGAGTTGGCGTAGGGGTAGGACGATGCTCCGGAAATCTCGGATAATGACGGATGTTGGTGTACCCGGAGCACATTATGGCGAGAATATTGATGGTTGAATTGCCGGATGAGTTAGAGCGGCAGGTACTGGCCTAAACGGCAGAAGAGCAGGTCTCGCCAGCGGCATGGGTATTGCAGTTTGTTAGCCGAAGCTTGAGCCAAGCGGCACAGGCTGAATCTACTACGCAGAAACCAGAGCGGCTGAGCGTCAAGCATTGATGCAATTTGCGGGAGTGATCTGTTCGGGCTGCGTGACAGGATTGGATAATGAGTTGATCGATGCGGATTCGGCCAGAGCTTACGAAAATGATTTTGAACTTGGAGAGTAATGTCGTTTCATAACCTGAAAATTCAAGCGCTAGCACTGCCGCCGCAGGAGCGTCAGGCGCTGATTAATGCCCTAACTCAATCGTTGCCAACGACGGATTCAGATGAGCGTTGGCAGTTCCTAGTTACACGTCCCCATCCTTGGCGACGGCAGCTTTGTATCAAGGGGCGAAAGTTGCGAGCAGCGACGGTTTGGCAGGATATGCAGGCGAACCAGATGACGGTTGAGGTGGCTGCGGAGAATTGGGATTTGCCTGTCGCGGCGATTCAAGAGGTGGTGCAATATTGTGAGTCGAATCAAGAACTTTTGAGGCTGGAAGCAGCGGAGGAGTTACAGCGTTTGCAAGCAGCAGGAGTTCGCCTTGAGCCTGTTTCTACTCATTGATGAGGATTCTCAAGCCAAGTATTTGGTGAATTTGTTGAGGGCGGCGGGTCATGATGTGGTGACGGCCAACGAGGCAGGGATTATGGGTTTACCGGATGAAGAGGTGTTGGACTATGCAAGACAACAGAATCGGGTGGTGCTGACGCGAAATTGTGGAGATTTCCTGGCATTGCATCAATTGCAGCCTGTACATCCAGGAATTTTGGCGGTTTATCAGGAGGGGAATCCGGAACGGAATATGAGCTATCAAGCTGTGGTGCGGGCGATCGAAAATCTTCAGGCGGCGGAGATGGCGTTGGCAAATCAGTTTGTGGTGTTGAATCAATGGCGGTATTAATGAACAACTGTTTCAGAAAATCCCCTCTCGGGAGGGGCAGATCAAGCGCAGCACTGACCGGGGTGGGTTCGAGTGTGGGCTACCTATGCAACCCTTGATTGCCAGAGGGTTTATGTCCAACATAGGCGCAACTGAATGTGAAATATTTTGATCTCAGCAATACTTTGCTAACACCTCAAACGCAAATGCACTGGCATGGCGGGAGGCAATTTCTTGATATCCTTCGCTGTCGGATCTAGATTTGTTGTCAATTAGGTCAGAGATGCCACGAATAACCAACGCCGAGACCTGTTGACTTGCGCGAGTCGCATCCAAAAAGCCCAAGCCTTCCATCTCCACAGCAACGGCATCGCCATAATTGGAGTGCAAGAATTGAAAGACGTCCGATTTCATCGAGGCAACGACTTTTTCCCCTGCTGCGATCGGCGCGACCCAGACTTTTGGGGTAGAAGCAGAAGCAGGAACTGCGGCTAATCGCTGGAGCCAATCCGTTTTACGGGCTTCGGCACGAGCGCGTTGCTCAAGTTTATAGCTACTCAGACCCACTTCAGGGCGAGGTTTGAAAGTTTCTTCAGCTTTACCCGATTCATAACCATAAATCTTGGTCGAGGCGACCACATCCCCAAGAGAGACATCTTTGATGCCCCCCGCAACCCCCACAAAGAGAATTACCTCGGGCTCGAAAAACGCGATCGCTCGTTCAGCTTCTATTGCTGCTCCGGTGTTGCCTGCACCAATCTCGACGATACTCACGTTCCAGGTCTGACTGTTAGTAGCAAACTGGCCCTGTTCATAGATTGTCCCTTGAGGATGGGTGATTTCCTGAATGTCGGTTAGATGAGTACGAACGGCTTGGTATTCAACGGGTAGGGCAGTGAGGATCACTGCACGAGGCAGAGCTGAATCTTCAGGGATTTTGGATTGAGCTTGAACGGTCTTAACGGTTGATAGTTTGTTGAGCTGAGATGGAGGAGGAGGTGGCAGCGGAGGATCTTCTCCGCCGGTGCCGGGGAGGCTAATTGTCGTGTTTTGCACACCTTGATTCAAGCCGATGATAATGGGAACATTTGCCGTACCGATTGAAATATTGGGCTGGTCTGGCATGGCTTTAGTTCGTTGGTCTATTTCCTGTGCTTGTTGAAAAATTGAGTGGCTGTAGTAACCGCATTGATATTGGATAGAGGGTATGAGCCAAAAAAGTTGTTCTATATCTCTACAGCCTCTAATGTCCTTTAAGTCCTCTATCCTCCTCCCTACAAGATCTGGAGGTGATTCTTCGAGTGTGAAGGCAATTCTATTCGAGAAATACTGCTCATGTGTATGCTGATACGGATTTTGCAATGCATCCATTAACCAATCGATTAAATCATCATTAGCATTTCTTGCTAGTACTGCTCTGATATCACTGGACGATTCAGTACCCGACTCAATTAAGGCTTCGTGTAAGTCATTGACAGTACACTTTTCCATCTTAAAGAGTTCTACTGCGGCAGTTTGCCAGCCATCGCTCTTTTCTTCAAAGCACCTTATCAATGGTTCTTCCAATCCTAGTTTTGCACATCCTCTAAGCCCTTTTTTTATTTCCTCCAAATATCCAGAGTTAAGCATGTCTAGCAAGTCTGGAATAACTTCTCTCTCACCCTGCTGGCTTAGAGCATAAGCTGCACGCCAACGAACAAAAATATAATTGCCCTCGTTTCTATAAATATCCAATAGTATCGGATTTGATATCTTGGGTTCAAATAAGGCGATCACATCGACTGCATCACGAGGCTCAATAAAAAATCTGTAGTTGTCCATTCCAAAAATCTCGATCAACTTATTGATTGCTTCTTTGCACCCCAAAGTCCCGAGAACAAATGCAGCCGACCAAGCAGCGTCAAAATCATCTGACTTCATTAGAGCTTCAAGCTCTTTGTTTTTCTTAGCCTTGCGCTTTATCAATTGTTGTGCAGCACATCGCCGAACCTTTTGTTCTCCACTCTTTAGGGATTCCACAAAAATCTCTTCTTTGACTTGTGGGATGCGTTCTAGGATTTTAAGAATTTGAACTTGTAGATCAGCAAAGTACTCATTACGAAGAATGCCAATGAGATCACCGATCACTGAGTCTAGATCACTTATGGATGTGACCATGTTGAGGTAAAAATATTTGCTATTAATACAAAAGGTTTTCCAAAATCTCTCATCTTTATCATAGTCTGCTGGTGGTGTTGGTGTATTATACTTTGCTTGTGCATCTTTCAGCTTTTCAATAAAGACATTCAGAAAACGACTGGGAGCTGTTTTTTGAATCAAGGAGCCAATTAAGGATGAATCAGTATATGTCAATATGGCGTAATTTGCGTCATCTCCTAGGAGTCTCTCCAAAAGAAAGTCTGCTGCTTTCTGGGGCGATGCAAAAGAAACGGCTTCTAATATTTGGACTAAGGATTGAGATGTTGGATTTGGAAAGCGCTTCTGCTTTAGGAATTGGGACTCAATATCCTCTAGCCTTGAAGTAAGGATTTTAAGTACTTCTGGATCATCAGATTCACCGATATAAGCTGCTGCTCTCCATACAACCGCAATATCTGGGTCATGAAGATATTGTTTAAGTCGCTGATTCGCAGGATTAAGGTGTGTTAAACCCAGAATTTCAACTTTCGTGGAATTTGTGATATCATTTTGATCCAAGGTCTCCTGTACTAATTCATATGCTTGTTCTTGTAGATGCTCTTGAACTTCACCGGCTAGCCTTGCACCCAAAAGCCAATCCACCTCTAAGGCTAACTTGATAATTTTTAGGCATAAGTTTTCATCATCACTGATTGATAGCATCAAGGCGATCGCCTCAGTCCGCTTTGTATAGTTAAGCCAATTGCATTTGATCTGCTCCTCCGTCAGATTTGGCAATAGCCGCTCAAGGTATTCAGCGACATGATATTCCTGAATGAGTTGATGCTGAAACAGGACATGCTCTTCACCCTTGGTTTGATATTCAGACAGTAGCGGTTGATAGTTAATCAATTCTTGTAAACACGTTGCCATATCAACTCTGTTTACCATTCCACTTGTTTCTTGTAGAAAGCCACTGACAACTGTTTCGGCTTCATATCTAGGCATTGATAGACGAAAATCTGTCAGCTCTTGACCCTGCATCATGGCAAAAGCTAAGTGATGCTGAAGTTCTTGCCACTGAGCTTTGAACTGAGCCGGAGCATCACCTTGATCATCCTGATTATATAGCTGCGTAAACCATCGAAAAGTCAAACCCAGGTTTGATGGAATCTGACCTGAATCGGCAAAAACAGCACACAGCATCTCTAGAAATAGAGGGGTTTCAGAAATTTTACGGAGGCGATCGCCCTTGATCTGCTCTAAAAAGCGATCGCACTTCTCTGGCTCTAGTTGTTTACCAACAAATTCTTTTACTTGTGAACTTGTTAATGGCACCATCTTGAGAACTTTAGAAATCCCTAAATCAAAGCCTGTCGCTAGCTCTCGTGTTGAGACAACCATCGGCGTAGTACGGTTCGCATGACGGAACTCAGTTAGCTCACTAGTAAATTGACTCGGTCGTTCATTTAAACCATCAAGCAGTAGTAAGAATCTACTGTTTTCCAGATATAGATCAATGTCTTTGAGAAAAAGATCATATTTCTGCAAGGAGGACTTAATCAGCGCTTTGATACCAAACTCAGAACGCAATCGTATTAAAACTGGAATCCTTGCATTCGTCTGCGTTAAAGCATGATTCGCCTCTTCCCAAAATAATTGCTCCAGCGAAGTAGACTTACCCGAGCCAGGCTTACCCACCAACAAAACATGATCATTCGCATGGTCACGTAGCCCTTGCAAAACATCCTGTGGTGGATTCTGCTCAAAGTCTTCAAGTTTATCTGCACCAGACTGACCCTTCTTCGCTTTCTGCAACGCCACCTGTAGCTTTAGCTTCCGTCTTCCCCGCTTAGGCAGTTGGGCTTCACCCTTAGCGGTAGTTGGTGTGTAGAGCAATTGCAACTCTTGCAGATCAGCATCTGCAACAATTTTTTGCAGATAATGCCGAATGCGATTTTGCTCAGGGCTAACGACTCCAGACTGACGCTCTGAATCCATGACACGATAAATGCGAACGTACTTCTCTATTTAAACCTAATCTTCAGAATAACGACAAACATTCGTTAAAAAGACAGGTCAATCCTCCCTCGTGGCCAACAGCGCATAAAACTCATTCAACTTCCGCCGCAACAGCTCCCTCGGAATCAGCTTCACCTCATATTCCGCCACCACCGTCGGGCTCACCGAGCGACTTAGGGCATATTCCACCACTTCATCATCCTTATCTCGGCAGAGCAAAACCCCAATACTCAGGTTTTCATGGGGCTTTTTAAGATCTCGATCGAGCGCTTCCAAATAAAACTCAAGCTGCCCTAAATATTCGGGTTTGAACTTATCAATTTTCAGCTCAAAGGCCACCAAACTCTGGAGTTCACGGTGATAAAATAATAGATCAATGAAAAAATCACTATTGCCCACTTGTAGACGATATTCTTCACCCAAAAAGGTAAAATCTCGACCCAGTTCGAGAATAAAATCCTTTAGACAAGCCACTAGGGCCATTTTAAGATCCTGCTCAGAATGTTGAGCGGGTAAGTTCAGAAAATCGAGAACATAACTGTCACGAAAGACACCCGATAACGATTGAGGATGATTGCGGGTGGGTAACTTGGCATCGGCGAGCCGAGTGCGCTCAAAGATGCCACTATTAATCTGACGATCGAGCTCACGGGTGCTGTAGCGTTCGGCCACAGCCAGTCGGAGATAAAATAGCCGCTCCTCTTCAGTTTTGCAGCGAGAGATGAGGATTGAATGGTGGGTCCAGCTCAATTGTGTCAGCAGTGCTGACACAATTTCTGGATCAGGGTAAGTTTCATAGAATTGATGCATTCGGTAGAGGTTACGCTTCTCGAACCCTTTAATACCCGGTTCCTGCGCTTGAATAAACGCGGCGAGCTGCTCAATGGTTTTCTGGCCCCAGGCGCTTGTGGTGAGGCGATCGCTAATGTACTGACCAATCGTCCAATAGAGCTTGATCAGCTCTTGGTTGGTAGCCGCGATCGCCCGCTGTTGGGCGGTTTGAATCAGAGTCAACACTTCACTAAATTGAGGCTGTAACCCATCGGTCATTCGTCAGTCTATCTGTATTAGAATACACCGTACAATATAGCGGATCTGGACACCTAACCCACCCCCGTATCCTGCGCCAAATACATCGTCTGCGACGGAAAGGCAAAATCCGTCCCCGCCGCCGCCACAATCTCCTTGATTTTGAGCAGAATCTCCTCTTGAATTTGCAAAAACTCCGGTAGCGTCCCTGTATCCATATAGACAAAGATCTCGATATCCAGGGAATAATCGCCGTATTTAATAAAGCGAACACGGGCTTCTTGATCACTGCCCTTGAGTTCGAGCAAGCGGGGATGATTGACGATCAGTTCCCGCAGTTGGCTGAGCACCTGGCGCAACTGTTCCGGGGTGGTTTCATAGCGGAGACCCAGGGCTTGGTGCAGCAGGAGGCGATCGCGCCGACTGCGATTAATCAACTGCAACTCTGAGAACTGGGAATTAGGCAAAGAAATCAAATCCCCAGCCAAGGCGCGGATGCGGGTCGAGCGTAGGCCAATTTCTTCGATCGTGCCCTCTTGATCAGCAAAGCGGCAGCGCTCCCCCACCGAAACCGGGCGATCGGCCAGCAAAATCAGCCCGGCAATAATGTTCTCCAGCGTCGGCCGCGCCGCCAGCGCCAGGGCCAAACCGCCAATCCCTAAACTGGCCAAAATGGGCACCAAGGAAATTCCCACCCGCTGAATCCCCAGGATCAGGATCACCGTACCCAGACTCGAACTGAATAACTGGGCAACCGTGCGAATCATGCTGGCATCGAGGCCCTGGGGGTTGATATTGGGCGAGGAAATCAGGGTTTCAGCCACGGCATTGCCGAGCAGAAACAGTGCAATGGCGACGATCGTCCAGAGCAGGCTCTCCAAAATAATCAAGCTCAGAAACAAGACATTGCCCGTGATGTTGATCCAGGCATCGAGAACCGAATTGACTGCAATCAAACTGACGATCGCCACCCCTGCCGGTAAGAGGGTTTCCCAGGTGCGTTGGGGCGGCTCAATGCGCTCCATGCGTCGCCAACTCCAGCGCAACACTTGACAGGGTAGCCCGACCGCCAACAGCAGCGCGATCGCCATACTCAGCCATTGCCAGAGGGCCTGGCCACCATAGAGGTCTTTGAGGAACGAGGGCAGACGCTGAATCCATTTGGAGGAGAGAATTTGCCCCGGATTGGAAATATACAACTCATAAAACCCTGCGGTTGCCGTGGACTGGTAAGGAAGCGCTCTCACTTTTACATAGAACTCTTCGAGCCGGGTAACGGTCGCCGCTGAGAAAAGAAATTCCCCCGTTAAGGGACCGTCTGTCATTTTGACCAGTTGAATTTCGGTATCCGGAATCGTCCAACGCACCAAGTCGGGATCTTGCTCAACTGCTCTAGCATCAGGGATTTGACGATAAGGTGGCAGAACCAGACGATCGAGCACTTCTTTGAGTAAAATCGTGCCCGCAACCGCCACATCATCCTCCAGCCGGGAGGGGACTTCGCTGGTATCCAGACAAGCCATCGCCCGCTCAAAAATAATCAAACCGGGTGCAGCCTGCGCCCTGACTTTAGCCGAGGGCAACAGACCGGGTTCGGCTAAATAATTCTGATAGGCTTCATCAACGATCGCATACCCTTCGTTCACATTGTCAATAAAACTGCGCAACGTGGCTTGGGGACTGGAGCGATCGGGCGGTGCCAGGGGTTGATCCACGGCGTGGGTGGGTAAAACCCACGCGAAAACCAGAGAGAGGGTGAGCAACAGCAGCACAACCCAATGCCGTAGCCGAAACCGCGGCCAAAATCGCCATCGTGTCATCCGCATTTCTCCCCTAGGGCGCAGCCGCTAAATCCGCTGCAAATGCTGCATATTCCGGTGTTGCCATGCCCTGCTGCACTCCCTGCAACACTTGGGGCATCTGACCCTGCACAAAGGCAGTGCGGTTTAACCACAACCCCGGAAACGTGCGACTCCGAATTATTCCCTCGGTATCGGGCAACAGTTGCTGATATTCGCCTTCGACCAGAACCCACCAATCCAGCCGCTGCTCAAACACCTGCCACACCAAATATTCCTTGACCCCGCTGCGCCGATAGACCTGCTGCTTGCGACCCCGATCGATCGCCGCAGAGCTAGCCGCAATTTCCACCACCAACTCTGGCGCACCCTCTAGGTAGCCCTCCGGCGTCAGTTGGGTCTGTCCCCCTACCGTAGACTCAATTCGCAGCACCAGATCGGGTTGCACTTCGTTGTCCAGATCGAGTTGCACTGTGGGTTCAATCCCAGCATTAACTTGGGGGGTAAAGGCCGCATAGGTTCCGAGCCAAGTGGCAAAACAGTTATGGGGCTGGGCATGTTGCTCAAAACGGAGGGGAGAAGCCACGTACACAATTCCTTCAATCAGTTCAGCTTTTTTAACCTGGGGGTCAGCGGTATAGCGACGCTCGAATTCTGGACGGCTGAGGCGATCGCCACTTTCAAGCGGTGGCAGGGTTGTGGAGGTTAAGGAGATCTGAGATGTCATCGGGGGCATCTTGGGGCAGGGGAATCCGTTGCTCGTTTAATTGTGACCCATTATTGGGGCGATCGCCGCACGGTATTGAAGTGTGGAATTTAGCGCTCATCCAACATCAAATTCAACCCTGCCACAATCAACACCATACTAATGCCCATTACCGCTGTGAGGGGGTGTCGGAAAAAGAGCCAAGAAAAGAGCGCAACAAATAGCGGAACGCAACTATAGATATAGCAAGAGGCTCGGGTCGCACCGAGGGCAATCACGGTAAGGTTATATTGCAAATAACCCAACCCCGATGCACCGATACCCATGTATAAAACACCCCAGACTGAGGCGGTGGAAATGGTTTGAATCTGGGTGAGGGGCTGTTCCGGAATTGCCAGGATCAACAGAAAGAAAACCCCAAACAATGCAGCATAAAAGGTGAGCGCTAAACCGGAATAGCGAGCCGCAAGCCGCTTGAGAATCAGGGAATAGCCCACCCAACAGAGCACCGCACAGAGCATCAAACCATCCCCAAGATTAATTTGTAATCCCAATAGGTCCTGCAGTTGACCTTGAACGAGTAAATACACTACCCCGAGAAAAGCGAGGAGACCGCCGAGATAGTTGCGCGATCGCAACCGTTCGCCAATCAACAGCGCTGCCAGAAGGCTGGTGATTACGGGATTGGTCGCGTTAATAATCGCGCTGTTGGTGACAGCGGTATAGCGCAAGCTGGTAAAGAAAAAATAGTGATAACCCACCACGCCCAGCAAGCTCATTGCAGCCATGGGGAGCCAATCGGAACGGGCAACTTGGAGATGGGTTCCTCGCAATGTGACCAAGCCTCCCAAAAACGCCAAGGTGACCAGGTAGCGCAGCAATGTAGTGGTCAAGGGCTGGAGGTCAGCGGTGGTATACTTGCCAGCCACAAAGCTTCCCGCAAACAAGGCACTGGCGATGAGCGGTAAAAGAAGGGGAGGAATGAGCGTCTGGCGATTTTGGGTCGGGTTGAGGCTGTTCATAATCCGAAAGTCTACGTTTACACTGAGAACCATTAGAACGTTTAAGAGGTAGCCATGGGTTGGCGGTGGAGTGGGTCGGTCGGGGTAATTATTTTAGTGATGATGGGCTCGGGGGCAGCGGTTGCCCTGGAAGATGGCTCAACCTCGATCGCCCAACTCGCAACAACTCAAACCCAAGCCGATCGCTGGCAACAAGAGGGGGAAGTTCTCTACAAGCAAGGTAACGGGTCAACGGCACGAGAAAAATTTCAGCAAGCTCTAGCGGCTTATCAGGAGCAGAGCGATTCTCTAGGAGAAGCAGCAATTTTAATAGATATGGCCATGCTCGACCAACGCCAAAAGCAATATGAGCAAGCATCGACTCACTATCAGCAGGCGTTGGCGATCGCCCAAGACAGGCAAAACCCCTCCCTAGCGGCCCGAGCATATATTGGAATGGGCGAAATTCACCGTGTTCGTCACGAACTGCAAGATGCCCAAGCGCAATATGAGCAGAGCCTAGCGATCGCCCAAGCGAATGCAGACAATCTCAATCAGGGGCGTGCCCATTTGGGTTTAGGTAACGTTGCCCAAGCACAAGATGAATATGATGTAGCTTTGGTGCATTATCAGCAGAGCCTCAAATGGTTTAGGATCGCCATTGATGCTGAATCTGAAGCCTTAGCATTGCTGGCTCTTGGTGGACTGTATACACGTTTAGAGAAACATGAATCTGCATTGACTGCCTATCAACAGAGTCTGGCTACTTTTGAGGATAAAAATAATCGCATTGGTGTGATCGATGCGCTGAATTATTTGAGTTGGGGATATCATGCCCAAGGTGATTATGGTACTGCCTTGGCTCAGGCTCGTAGGGGACTAGCGATCGCCCAACAGACTGATGATCAAGCTGCACGTAATAATCTTTTATGGGGCATCGTTTCGATTTATCGCGATCAAGATAATCCAGAAGGAGCATTAAATGAATTCACTACTCAACTCCCTAGCTTTGCAGCACAAAGGGATCATGAAAGTATCTTGAAAATGCTTTCACTCGCTCAATCTTATCTTGCTTATGATGCTCACCAGTCAACATTAGACTATGCCAAAACAAGTTTACAGTCAATACAAGAAATAGAGCACCAGGCAGGTACAGCTCAAATTCTTATTGTTATAGGTGAACTTTACAGCTCACGCAGTAATCATGATGAGGCAATAGCTGCATATCAAAAAGCCTTAGCGATTCAGGAGATGATTGGAGATCAAAGAATGGTTGCAAAGATATTGAAACGCATGGCACTGAGCCACCATTTTCAAGATCAGGACAAGGTGGCAATAGCCCATTACCAAAGAGTTATTGATATTTACAAAGTGCTGGGAGATCAACAACAGGTTGCAATAACATTAAGAGGCATGGCTGCTGTATATCAGCAAAACCAAGATTATGAAACGGCAGTTCACTATCATCGTCGCAGAATAGAGATTTATCAAATAATTAATGACCAACATTCAATTGTCCATACATTGAGTGAAATTGCTGCCATTTATACTCAACAGCAAAAGTACGTATTAGCATTACGATATCATCAGAAGGAATTAGAGCTGGCACGAAAAATCCATGAACCCAATAGTGTAAATCATATTATCGATAAAATCGGTCATATTTATATAGCCACAAAGGATTATGGTCAGGCAATAAGACTCTATCAGGATCAATTAGAGATCCTCAGAACAACCGATGATATAGATGCTATTGCTCAACTCATGGGCTCTATCGCGCAG
This sequence comes from Cyanobacteria bacterium P01_G01_bin.54, assembly GCA_039180005.1. Lineage (GTDB taxonomy): Bacteria > Cyanobacteriota > Cyanobacteriia > Cyanobacteriales > Spirulinaceae > SIO3F2. Next base: position 32,869 of record JBCDEB010000051.1, read on the forward strand.
GCTTATCAACAGCAAGGAGATATCGAACAAGCGATCAAACAGTATCGAAAGCAGCTCAAGCTGTTAAGACAAGTTGTGCCGCAGGAGCCAAACTTACCCACTGCAATTGTGAATGGTATTTTCTCGGAGACCATTCCATCACCACCGCAGACTATACGTATTTTTGAAACAATCGCTTATCTTTACCAAGAAACAGGGAGATATAAAGCTGCAATTGAATTGTATGAGCAGGAAATAAAACTTGCTCAACAGGACAATGATCTAGTACTTTTAGGATATCTTTTCGGTGGGATAGCTCGAATTCACCATGCTCAACTTGAGTATGATTTAGCATTAAAATATCATCAGAAGGAGCTGGAAATCACAACTCAATTACAAGATGATTATCGACCAAGACTTTATGTCATTCATGATATCGCGCGTATTTATGAGCAGCAAGAAAAGCACCAGTTTGCTCTAGAATTATATAAGCAGGAGTTGGTGATCGCGACAAATAACGAGGAGCTGAGAGATGCCGCACAAATTCTTCGTAGTATGTCTTATCTCTATATTAACCAAAGAGAAGATGATTTAGCGGTTCAGTCGTTCAACCAGTTGATTGAAATCTACCAAAAGCTTGAAGCATATTATTATGTGGCAGAGACATGGCAACAATTGGGTGATTTTTTCTATCGACAGCAGAATTATTCAAAAGCCTTGGAGTCTTATCAACAGGTTGTGTCTACACATAAAGAGAACGGAGACTATTCATATATTACGATCCCTCTAGTTAAAATCGTAAATATTTATATTGCTCTTGAGCAATATTCAGATGCTTTGACGGTTTACCGTAGTGAGATTGAGCAGCTTGAAGGACAGAATGAGCAAGAACTGCTGGCTTGGCTTTGGGGAGGAATTGGTGCAGTTTATTCAGAGCAAGGTGATTATACTGAGGCGCTGAGATCCTACCAAATAAAACTAGCGATCGCTCAGGATAGAGGTAACTGGCGTATTCAGACCCATGCATTACACAATATCGGCGATTTACATGCCCTCCAAGATCAGCATCAGCAAGCAATTCAAGCCTATAAGCAACAATTAGCGATCGCTCAAGAGAATAATCCAGAATGGTCGAGCGATTTTCCTGCAAATACTTCTCTTTTAGAGAAGATTGCAAAAAGCCATCAAGCCATGGGTGATTTTGTGCAGGCAATCGACTATTATCAAAAGTCTTTGGCAATTCGAGGGGTAATAGAGGACAGCCCTTATTCTAAGATCGAATTACTCAATACGATTGCTGAAATTCATCAACATCAAGGTCAATATTCTGAGTCATTAAGCTTCTATCAGCAAAGTCTTGACTTAGCGAAGGAACATAAAAAGAAGCAATTACAGGCAAAAATACTCACACAGTTGGGCGACTTGTTTGAAGCACAAAATAACATTGAAGAGGCGATCGATTTCTTTGAGCGAGCCATTGATGTGCATGAAGCGATTCGTGTAGATTTCCGAGCCAGCCTCTCATCGGATGAGATAGCGAGTCGAGACCAACAGTATCTTGACAGGGTTAGCGAGACCTATCGTCACCTTGCCATGCTTTTAGAGCAGCAAGGACAGCCTAAGCAGGCTGAGGAAATATTGGATTTATTGGGAGATGCCGAAGTTCAATAATTTAGATCCAACAGAGCGAGTCGTAATTTTTTAGAGGTTATCATGAGCAAAAAATGGGGCATAACGGCAAGTTCAATTCTTCTGTTCACCACTATGCCAATCGCTACGGCTGAGGTGGTACCGCTTGCGATCGCTCAGTCGGTCCAATCCGAAATCACCCAAACCCAAGCTGAACGCTGGCAACAAGAAGGCGAAGCCCTTCACCAGCAAGGTAACGGGTCAGCGGCAGAGGAGAAATTTAAGCAGGCGTTAGTGGCCTATCAGGAACAGGGCAATCGCCTCGGCGAAGCCCAAGTCCTTTTGGTGCTGGGTGAGATTGCCTACCGAGCTGGAGAGTGGGAAGCGGCGATCGCCACCTATGAAAATGCCCTCGCCATTGCCCAAGTGCTAGCCGACCCGTCCCTGGAAGCGTCGGCTTTGCTGGGCCTTGCTCAGGGGTCAAGCTTTTATAATTCCGCCAGATACTATCGACAGGCGTTCACCCTGGCTCAAGCTCATCAGGATCCGGTGAATATGGGGCGAGCCTTGCTGGGGTTAGGGGGACTGCAACTGCTCAATGGCGGATCTGAGCAAACGCTAGAAAAATATCAGCAGGCGCTCAGTCTATTCCGGTCAGCTGGCGATCGCCCATACGAAATACGGGCTCTGATCAGAATAAGTTCGTTGTTCTGGAATGGGCCGGAAGACGATGCCAGCAAAGTCTTGGATTTTTTATATGAGGGGTTGGCGATCGCCCAAGAGATTGGTGACGTTTATACAACTCACGCTCTGCTCATCGAAATTGGCTCAGTTTATGCCGTACAAGAAGATTATCCAACTGCTTTGGACTATCATCAAAGTAGCTTGTCTCTTGCTCAACAGTCTAACAATTCAGACTATCTACTTCGTTCCTTGATTGCAATCGCCTTATTTTATCAACGACAAGAGAACTATGCTGAAGCAATTAGCTACTATGAGCAACACCTTACGCTTGCAATGGATTTGGGTGATTATCAAGCAGTGGATGTAGTAATTGGCTTAATGACCCAGACTGACTGGCCGAATCACGGACTTGCACTGAATTATTTGCGTGAAAAGCTCCCCGAATATCAAGCCGCAGGTGATGTCCAGAGCATTGTGGCCAGTGCCAAAGGAATCAGCTTTGGAATTCATGAGCAGCCTGAACTCATCATTGCTTATCTAAAGGACTGTCTAGATATTGTCAAGGTGATTGGTGAGCCACAGGATGTGGCGGCCATTTATACCGCGCTCGGCTCAGTTCATGATAGAGATTCATCTGAAATTGCCATTGAGAACTATCAAGCGGCACTCGTAATTTATCAAGAGCTAGATGAGCCAGAGAAAGTAGCAGAGATCTGGCAGGTAATGGGTGATGCTTACTTGCTTAGAACGGCGGATAATCGTCGGCTTGAAGCTTATCAGCAAGCCTTGTCCATTTACCAAACGCTGAATAATCAAAGAGAATCTGCTAATCTGCTCCAGAAAATTGCCGCAGTTTACAACTGGTCGAGAGAGTATGAGCAAGCTCACGAAGCCTATCAGCAGAGTATTACTATTTATCGGGAACTGGATGAGCTGGGATTTGTTGCAGAAGTGCTCATTGAGGTCGGCTCACTGTATCAGCGGCAAAATAAATATGACCGGGCTATTGATTCCTATCAGCAAGCATTTGAGCTTTATCAAATCGTTGGTATTGATTATTTCTTGGTGAGAGCATTAGAGAAAATCGCATTACTTTATCATGAGCAGCAGCAGCATGAACAAGCACTCGATTACCATCAAAAAGTGCTCGCCATCCATGAGCAAAACAATAATCGAATACAAATCATTTCCACTTTGGGGCATATTTTTGAGGTCTACATTGAGCAAGCGCAGTACCCACTGGCATTAGAGAATGCCCAGGAGCGCATTACCCTGCTAATGGCAGATCGGCCGACCCAATGGTTATTGATGGGAGCTTGGGAAGATCTAGGTGATGCCCATCGGTTGATGGGGGATGATGAGCCGGCCCAAGCAGCGTATCAGCAACAGTTGGCGATCGCTCAAGAATTAGATGAACCCTTCCTTTTAATCCCTGCTCTGAATAATCTAGGGGATCTTTATCTCCAACAAGAAGCGTACGGGCAAGCACTGACGTTTTATCAACAGAGTCTTGACTTGAGTCGAGCGATCGATAATGAATTGTTGGTTGCCCAGCACCTCAATAATCTGGGCGTTGCCTATCAAGCTCAAGGGGATCATGAGCAAGCGTTAGCGCAATATCAGCAGGTTCTGGAAATCTATGAAGCCAATGAATCTAACCGAGTAGAATTCGCGCTAACCCTAGCAAAAATAGCTAACCTCTGGGCTACTCAAGGTGAAATCACCCCAGCGATCGATCATTTTGAGCAGGCGATCGCCATCCATGAAACCCACCGTAAACAAATCCGCCAAGCGCTGCCAAATCCTGCCCTGTCTCGTTATTGGGCGTCGAGTCCCCAAGCGTTTGAGGCGCGTTACATCGTTCATGTTGAGACGACCTACCAGGACTTTGCCCAATTTCTAGAGCAACAAGGACAACCGGAAAGAGCAGCGCAAATTTTGGATTTACTAGCAATACCATCGGGTGAGAATGAGTGATTTTAGTACAGGACAAAACGAATTAGACGTCAACGCCACTCGCTCATGGCAAATCCATCCCGTTCCGAGACCACCGAGCTGCTGATCCAAACTTGTACGGCCTCGGTCAAGCTCATCTGCTTCGGCTGACGGTAGCCCACCGGGTAGATCAGGGGTTGATTGCGGAAATAGCCCATGGCCAGGGCGATCAGGGTGCGGAGATTCGCGGGTCGGGCATCATCGATCGCCTCATTAATCTGGGGCGGTTTCGTGATATAGGGCTTGAGGGCCGCCCGCAGCTCTGGGTCTAAAACCTGATTGAGGTATTGCGTGGAGAGCTCCGGTTGCAGGCGTAGGTAATGGTTGGGATAGCGTTTACCCAATGTGACCATTTGCTCTGCGGTTTGGGCCACAATATCCATCGGCGCGTCCATCACCACATCTAAAATCCGCTTTGCCCATTGAACGGCCCCCCAATGGCGGGTGTCTTTGTAGTGATAGGCTTGCTGACCCTGACCCGTCCCGATTGAGAGCAGGCGAATCTCCTTCAGAGGGTAGCCGAGGTTCAGGGCGGCGGCGATCGCACAGGTGGCCGGGTTATTTGCCCCCACCCCGCCATCGACCACCGAATGAACCTGGCCCGCTAGCTTAAGGGGATAGGCGGGGAAAAATGTCGGCGCGGAGGCGGAGCAGAGAACCGCTTCCCAAAGGCGGGTGGCCGCGTAGGCATTGGGCTCCCAGCTCTTGAAGAGAATCGGCCGGCGGGCGGTGGTGTCGTAAGCTGGAATCAGGAGTTTGGGGGCGCGATCGCTCAAGTCCGCCAATTGCCGTTGACCAAACTGCTCTCTGAGCACCTGTCGGAGCCCCTGATGGCTAAACTTGGGCGCAGAAAGACCATGCTGCACGATCAAGCCCCAGCGCTTGGGCGAGAAATAACTGCCCATGCCCGTGTAGGGAAAAATCCGTCGCCCCTCCCGCAGATAGAGCTGTACCAGTTGTTCACCGCTTTTGCCGACCGCCAGTCCCCCAGCCAAAATCGACCCCGTAGATGTGCCCGCGATCAGATCAAAATAATCGTAGAGCCGCTTGCCAGTCTGCTGTTGCAGCACCGCCTCAATCTGGCTCAAAAGCTGAGCGCTCAAGATGCCCCGGATGCCACCGCCGTCCAAACTCAGAATGTTAAAGGTCATAAACCCAAACTAAATTGAGAGATGTCGTTTTCAGAATTGCCGTAGAGGCAATCACAGGGGATTACCTCAGAACAATGTAGGGGAGGGTTTGAAACCACGGGTGTGAACTTAACGCTGTATCTAGATCCGGGTGGGAATTTGAGTGGGTCGACCCACCTCCCCCTACGGGTACTCCTCCGGGTCGGAGACTGATGAAGGTTAAGAATTGAATCTGGTAATTGCAGAATTCGCTCAACCCTTGGCAGGCGTCCCGCCTGCGCTACGGAATTACCGGCTTATTTCCTTAAGTTCCATCAATCCCCTATCGGGAGGGGCGGTCGCGCGTCGCGCAGACCGGGGTGGGTCGGGTGTTTGTCGCCCCCTCAGACCCCTTGATTCAGGGAGTTTTGCGCTTAAAGTCCACACGGATGGATTAAAACCCTCTTCCGCTTCCCAAATGTTAAAAGAGAGAATGCCTAAATTTAAGCATTCTCTCAATTGTCTTGACCAATCTTAGGGTGTGCTTAATAGATTGGCTTAAGTTAATGATGCTGGGGTGCTAGGATTCGAACCCAGGAATGGCGAGACCAAAACCCGCTGCCTTACCGCTTGGCGACACCCCATCGTTTTTCGGACGTTTACTAATATAGCAGGATTGCTCCGCAATGGGGCCAGGTTTTTGTCAGGGTGGATAATACGACTTATTCGTCTACACCGGGTTCAAACGAGAATATCGGGGCGGAGCCATTGTCCCCTGCATTCCCGATTGACTTGTGTCCCCACAGATTATCTACCCATAGATTAATTGTGATGATGGTAGCGAGCAGAATCACCGTAAGCATCAGGTCGCTCAGCTTGGGCAGTCCTTTCATTAGTTTAGGAAGAGGAACCAGACTTTATAGCGTACCATCCTCAAACCCACGGGCTAGAAACACTTTATACAACTGAGACAGCAGGAGAGGGGTGAGGGATTATCGAGAAAGCGCTAAGGGAAAAAGCTTTGTAGTGCAAGGCTTTTAGGCAGCTTGCCGATCGCACTTGCATGTTGAATTCCATTCTCTGGATGGTGTACTAGGTGCTGTCATCCGTTAGATCTCAAACGATTGCTGCGACTCACTTACAGCTCCTTTCCTGTTTTTTGGTTGGGCGTTCTATCGCTTGTCCCGTAAGGCTTCTGGCATTAAATGATGACACGCCCTAAACGATGCACCCGTTGTGTCTGCACGCTGAGTATCGGTTTGGCTCCAAACTGGAACGTTTACATCGTAGGGATGCTGGCGATTTTCTGCATCTTTGAGTGGCATTGGTTTAGCCTAGGAAGATATGTGATTCATAGAAAGAGATTGAGTTTATGACTGCAACCCAAGTTTCTGCCCGCGAACTGTTCCAGGCTGCTTACGAAAACCGCTACACCTGGGATGCTAACTTTCCTGGCTATACCGCTGCGGTGCGCTATACATCTGGTGACGCTGAATATACTGGCCAGGTCAAGGTGGGCGCAGATCTCAAAGCCGAAGTGACGGGCGTGGCCGATGAGAGCGCCACCAAAGCCATCCATAATCAGCTCTGGGAAACCTCCATCCACCGAGTGCGACGTGGCTTTGGGCAGGTGCATGGTGAGAATACCTTTCGCTACGGTGACAAGGATGAGACGGGGGCGATCGAGATCCATATGGGCGGCAAGTCCGAGGGCGATCGCTACAAACTGCGCAATAACGAGGTCTGTCATGTCCATCGCCATATCCATGGGGTGGTGGTGACGATCGACACCTTCACCAGCCACCAAACGGGCGCAGGCTACCTCTCCCACACCTATGACTCGGTTTATCACGATCCGAAAACGGGTGAGCAGAAGGGTGGCAAAAGCGTCTTTGAAGATGACTACACCAAGGTGGGGGACTATGAGATTCTCAGTCGTCGCCTGATTAAAACCGAGGGCGTCGAACAGCCCAGTGAGTTTGTCTTCTCGGAGATTGCGTTGTTGGGTTAAGCCATCCCAAACCCGGTAGGGGAGGGTTTCAAACCCTCCCGTGCAAGATCTACGCCATTGATCTGTCATACTGAATCCGCAAAGTATAGGGAGGGATAAGCTACTGATTATTCCTCGGGCAGGCGGGACGCAGATTCGACAAGCTCACTGACCACCTGCGCTACGGGTTTCTGCTCTCAATATCCTGTAGCGCGGGTGGTTGCTGAGCGC
>JBCDEB010000052.1:0-40334 GCA_039180005.1 Cyanobacteria bacterium P01_G01_bin.54
CATACAATCCGGATTCAGTATCAGCCCTCATCCTCGCTTATTTTGTCTGTACTATCCGGACTTACTTTGAAAATAGACAATGTTAATACTTTTGCACCAAGTAAATGAAGCTAGCGAGATCCCCCCGGCTACGCCGACCCCCTTGGTAAGGGGGTTTTCATCGTTGGGGGTGATAACCCGTCATGACTCGTTGGTATCACATTAATTATTTTGTGGTGTACTTTTAGAGATCCGCTTGGGTGATGATCTGCGTATTGGTGAGGGGAATTAAGGGGGGAAGCGTTTCTTGGTTTTCGAGATGACGAACGAGGAGTTGTAGCGCAAGGCGACCTTGCTGTGAAAATTTTTGACTGATCGTTGCTGCGAATTGGCCCTTTTGGATGGCGTCTAAGGCAAAGTCAGTAGCGTCAAAACCCGTAATTAAGAGCGGAATTTGAGCTGTAGCTGCTGCATCACTTGCTCCCAAGGCCATGTAGTCATTCGCTGCGATGATGGCATCCAGTTCCGGATATTGCTTTAGCCATTTCGCTGTGATTTTTTGGGCATTGTTTTGATGCCAATTGGCTTCTTCAACTGCCAGGATTTTGATGTCTTGGCCCTGTTGTAAACCCCTTAAAAAGCCATGCTGACGATCAATGGCATTTTGTTGGTCTAGCGGGCCATTGAGAATTGCAACCTGTCCTTGACCATGCAGCTTTTCGACCACCCATTCCCCCATCCGCTGACCGCCTGCAAAATTATCAAAGCCAATGGTGGTTAGCAATAAGTTGCTGTTGAGCGGTGTGTCAATGGCAATGGTTGGAATGCCTTCACCAATGACCTTATCGACAACAGGTGCTAATGCCCATGAGTCATTGACACCAATCAGTAAGCCATTGATCTGGGGCGATCGCGCCAATAAGTCATTAATGGTTTGGATTTGTTCGTGAGCACAGGTCTGGCAAGGACTGTCAACTAAGGTTACCGTTACGCCAAAATCAATAGCCGCGGCTTGAATGGCTTGCCAAATGTTCTCCCAGTTGGGATCAATGATTTTACCGTCATCGCCCACAGGAGATTTAGACGCAAAAACAATCTGCCAAGGTTGGGAGGCTTTGACCTCTGGAAGCGTGGCGATTTGGGCCACGAGTGATTCAGTCTCATCGGTCGGCTGAGTGGGCCGTGGTGAGACAAGCGGCTGGGAGGAATTCTCGGGTGCAGCCAGGCAGGCCGCTAGCGTAGCGATGAGAAATAAACTCAACAGGAATAATCGACCCTGCCGATAGACAAATTGACGGTATTGTCTCAATGTTATTTTGAGTTGAGCAGGGTAATCGTTAGACAGCATAAAGGATGAAGTACAGAGAAAAATGCGAGGTTCCTAGTTGGGGCAGGTTTCTGTGCCCAAGCCATGAATCCTGCACCCGATCTGCCATCAGTGGGGGTACAGGCGGGATTGAACTGACACGGGCTGCCAAAACTCAGCTCCTACCGTTGCATCAAACGGTTGCTTGTCTCTATTCACCCTCAGCCTTGTCTTTCTTGACATCCGGCACAAAGTCAGGACGCTTCTGGCTTTCCCAACCCGCCGGACGCTTGGAGTTATACCAGGCGATCGACCCGATCCCCACAGCCGCGATAAAGCCAACAACGTAAACAGCGGTAAAGGCCAGAGGAAAGGAGGTCTGGCCATCCATAACGGTTAAAAAAAGAGTCATTTGATCCAGCAAAATTTTAGTAAGTCAAGGTGAAGACATCGCAAGATTGGGATGCAAAGCCACAATCTCACATTTCTTCATAAATCATAATCGACCTTGGGATTTACGCTGCTGCGTCAAACGCCTGGGCTCGTTGGAGAAATTGCTGGGGAATTGCGCATTGGGTTGCCCAATGGAGATGCAGGTATGTGGCATAGACATTCTGGTACTGCCAGCCCTCCAGGTAGGGCTGAGCCTGACGCGCCAGTCCCTGACTCTGCCACAGGGGCTGATCGGGCAGTTGGGTTAAAACAGAGCGATGAAATTCATGACCCCAGACCACTGTAGATGCTGGGGCAATCAGGCTTGGGCGCTGGGCGATCGCCCGTCGATAGCCCAAGGTGAGTTTGCCCCCCATTTTGACCGTCGGCGGAAAGATGCCCACCATGGGCCAAGTTTGCCCCTTGAAGGTGGTAATGGCCGCGCAGAGATACATCAAACCACCACATTCGGCATAGACAGGCAAACCGCGAGCGATCGCTGCCCGCAAACCCTCCATTGCCCTTTGATTGGCCGCCAACTCCGTGGCAAACAACTCGGGAAAACCGCCGCCGAGAAGGACGCCCTGGACTCGGTCGGGCAAGGGGTCAGCCAGCGGACTCCAGGGAATGAGTTGGGCCCCCAACAGGCTGAGCAGATCCAGATTATCGGCATAGTAAAAGTTAAAGGCGCGATCGCGGGCGATGGCGATCGGGATGGATTGGCCTGCTTGTAGGTTGGGTTGCGCCCAGCAAAACCCAACACCAGATCTCCCCGTTTTTAGGTTTTGTGCCTCAACCCAACCGACGGAATTCGTTGTTAGATTTTGCCCTTCAACTGTAGGGGAGGGTTTCAAACCCTCCCGCACCCGGTCTCTCGGGTTTAGTAAACATTCGGATTGGATAGTTGTCCGATTTTGATTCGAGAGAGACTTCAATAACGGCAACAACCGCGACCAATCCCATCCCTGAACCCGCTGGGCCAACCGGGCAAAAAACTGGGGCAATTCGGGCAACTCATCCGTGGGCACAAGGCCAAGATGGCGATCGGGCAAGACCAGATCCGCATTGCGAAACAAAACACCCAAAACCGGAATTGCCAAGGGTGCCAACGCCTGGTTCAGCAACTCCAGATGACGCTCGGAGCCCACTCGGTTGAGGATCACCCCGGCAATCTCTAGCTGGGGATCAAGCGCTCGGTAGCCTTGGGCGATCGCCGCCACCGAACCCGACAAGCTACAACAGTCGATGACCAACAGCACCGGAATCTGGAGCAGGCGGGCAAGATGGGCGGTACTCGCAATCGCCGGGCAGCCAGGGAGCTTCGGGACGTGGGACGGCGCTTCGGTCTGACCAATGCCATCAAACAGACCCATCACCCCTTCCACCACGGCATAGTCAGCGCTCTGGCTATGGTGCGCAAAGCAGGATTTTACGTAGTCCGGGTTGGTTAAAATCGGGTCCAGATTGCGACAGGGACGCCCGGTAATCTTGCCATGAAACATCGGATCGATATAGTCTGGCCCGACTTTGAACGACTGCACTCGCTCGCCCTGTTGCTGTAGATAGCTCAGCAGCGCCAGCGTGACTGTGGTTTTGCCAGAACTGCTGCGATCGCCTGCAATAATCAGCGTCATATTGATGGGGAAAGAGAGAGCGTTGCGATTGTACAGTGATAATTGTTCGCTACGTTGGCGATATGCAAATAGAAATCCCCTCCTGGGAGGGGCGGTCTCGCGTCGCGAAGACCGGGGTGGGTCGGGTATTAGCCACCAACGCAGCGTCTCTGAAACCGTTCGCTATTCCCCAACAATGTCCAATCGTCTGCTCCTCACTGCCTTCCAAACCTGGCTCCCCCAGCAGGTCTCCAACGCCTCCGATGACTTGCTGGGATTGATTGGCGATCGCCCTGAATTCAAGCAGCATCATTACCTACGAAAGTTGCCTGTGGATACGATGATCGCCAGTCAGCAGGCCTGTGCGCAGATTGATCAGCTCCAGCCTCAGGGGGTGGTCTGTTGTGGCATGGCGGAGGGGCGATCGCAGTTAAGCCTTGAAGCCCAAGCCCGTGAACCGGGTGGTGCGGCGATTTTAGAAACGACGCTACCGATCACCCAACTCGTTAAACCGCTTTCGGCAACGATGATTAGCTACGACGCGGGGCAATTTGTTTGCGAGGGGTTATATTTTCATGTGTTGCGGCATTTGAAAATCCGTGGTTTGGGTTGGGCATTGTTTGTCCACGTGCCGCTGCTGACGCCTGCGAATCAGGAGATTGTTGTTGAGGATTTTGTAACCTTGCTAAACGGTTTGCAGCAGCAATGAGACACATTATTGTGAGTGATCGTGAGAATAACAAAAATCCATAGGGGCAATTCCTCCGTGGTTGCCCTGTTTTAATCTGAGTTCTGGATAAGCGAAACGATCGTATTCCTCAAAGCCTCGAAATCTCGATGCCAAACCCGGTTGTCAGGGGTCCAGCCCCCCAACACCTCCCGCTGAGGGGGAAATTGCCCCCTCAGACTCCGGCAATACCGGAGCCAGTATTGTTGATTTTGCTGAGTTTCGACCGTCTTGCGCAATGTCTGCTTATCCAGAACTCACGTTTCATAGGCTTTCGTACTATTCGCGTATCCAGAACTCAGGTAAGTGTTAGATATGGAAGAGATTTATGAGCGGGATCTGTTGCATTTTTAATCGAGACGGACAACCCATTGCTCCCGATCGCCTCGCAACCATGGTCAACAGCTTGGCAGTTCGTGGCCCCGATGCGCAGAACTGCTGGTTCCAGGGTGCGATTGGGTTTGGTTACACACGATTGGCAATTACCCCAGAAGAGACGGGGGAAATACAGCCGTTGTGTTGGCAAGAGCAACTGTACTTGGTGGCGGATATTCGCTTAGATGGGCGGGAGGCACTACGATCGCAGCTCCATAGTGCCTGTTGTTCCACCTCACTACAAGCATCAGATGCCCACCTGTTCCTCCAGGCCTATCGCGCCTGGGGCACAGCTTGTCTTGAGCAGATTCAGGGGGATTTCTGCTTTATTTTGTGGGATGCCCGTGAGCAACGGCTTTGGTGTGGACGCGATCGGTTGGGGGTGCGATCGCTCTCCTATGCGGTGAACTCGGCGGTGATGGTGGTGAGCAATACGCTCCAAGCTGTGCAACAGCATTCGGCAGTCTCTCGGGCGCTAAATGGACAGGCGATCGCCGACTTTTTGCTCTTGGGCTTTAACCACGACCCCCAGACCACCACCTTTGCTGATATCCAGCGCCTCCCTCCCGGTCATACCCTCACCGTCACAGCGACCCAACTGCACCAAGAGCGGTACTGGACCCTGCCCGTGCCGCCCTTGCGTCGCCATCGTCACCCAGAAGAGACGATTCAGCAATTTCAATGGCAGTTGGATCAGGCGGTGGGCGATCGCCTGCGCTTGACCAATGCCAGTCTTTTCCTCAGCGGGGGTCTGGACTCTGCCGCATTGGCCGCTAGTGCCTGCGCTCAGGAGCGAGAACTACACGGACTGACGGTGATGTATGAGCACCTGATCCCGGATTCTGAAGCTGGCTATGCCGCCCAAGTCTCCCAGGCGCTGGGGTTTCCCCTGGACTACCTCAAGGCTGATGACTTTGAACTCTGTGCTGGAACCCAGCTCACGCCGGAGCCCTCGCTGCAACCCTTCCCCGACTTAGACCAAGCCCAATATCGCTGGGCGGCCCAGCACAGCCGAGTCGTGCTTTATGGCCAGGGGGGTGATGAGGGGATGCGCCCTTCCACGGTACGGCAGCTTGTGGGGCGGATGTCGGGGGGGGAGCTACTTTGGGACCTCTGGCAGACGGTTTGGCGCTACCGACTTCGCCCCCATTGGGGGACGGGGATGAAGGGGATTTGGCGCTCCCCACCCGCTCGTGACCCTTGGCAGGGTTATCCGGGCTGGTTGAACCCGGCGTTTGAGCAGGAATGGCAATTGCGCGATCGCTGGCTGGCCCTCACCGCAGCCTCAGCCGAACCCTGCCCCCACCCCCTGCGCCCCCGTGCCTACCAACAGCTCTTACAACCGATGTGGCAGCTCAATTTTTCAGCCTGCGATGCGGGTGTTCATGGACACCCAGTAACGGTGCTCTTCCCCTATCTGGATTTAAGGCTGCTGGACTATCTGCTCTCGCTACCGCCCTACCCCTGGTTTGTCGATAAGCTGCTGGCCCGAGAGGCGTTGGGTCGGCAAGCGTCGATTCCCCGGGCGATCGTGGCGCGTCCGAAAACACCATTGGGGGGGCACCCCTTTTGGGCGTGGTTGCAACGGGGGGCTGATCCCTGGCAAGGACGGCAATGGCAGGGGGCAATGACCGATTACATTGATCCCACCCGTTTGACCCAAACGCTCCAGCGTCAGCCCCGCGCCTTTGGTGCGGCTTGGGCAACTCTGCGGCCCATTTTTTTGCAGCAATGGCTACAGGGGCACAACTTCGCTTCTTAAATCTTTACAATAGGAGTGAAATATTAGTTCGGACTGACGCCTGCGCCATATCTAGATCCTAAATCCCCCCTTCCCCCCTTAGAAAAGGGACTTACATACTTGAAGCATCAAGCGGGTTTCCCCTCATCCCCCAGCCCCTTCTCCCCTAAGAGAAGGGGAGCCAGAAGCCCTCTCCCATTGGGAGAGGGTTGGGTGAGGGGATTGGGCGATGCGCCAAATTATAGTAAGTGCCTTAGAAAAGGGGGGGAACGCCGCAAGCGGCTGGGACAGTTAAACACCCCCTTACCAAGAAGGTCGGCGCAGCCGGGGGGATCTCGTGAGCTTGGCGGATGGGTGCAAGTGCGCAAGTTCTAATCTACAAATTCACACCTTAAATTCACACTTATAACAACCCTGCCATGGTGGAAAAAATTCAAAAAACAGAAGCCCAATGGAAGGAACAGCTGACCCCTGAGCAGTTCCATGTCACCCGTAAGCACGGCACAGAACGAGCCTTCACCGGGGAATATCACGACAACAAAGCGGCGGGAACCTACAACTGTGTCTGTTGTGATGTACCGCTGTTTGAGTCCACGACGAAGTATGACTCGGGTACCGGTTGGCCCAGCTTTTGGCAGCCCGTGAATGAGGAAAATGTGGCTTATAAGAGCGATCGCAGCCTCTTTATGGTGCGCACCGAAGTACTCTGTGCCGTTTGTGATGCTCACCTGGGTCACGTCTTTGAGGATGGCCCCCAACCTACGGGTAAGCGCTATTGCATGAATTCGGCCGCCTTGGATTTTAAGGCGAGCGAGGCAGAATAGGGCGTATCGTCAAGCTCGGGCGTGTCATCCGTTAACCGCAGCAGTCGGATGGGACAAGGGAGGTCACGCTCGACCCAAACAATAGGAAAAGGGTCTGTAAGCCAGTTACACTCAGAGCCTGAATTCTAAAGTGATGACAGCCCCTAGCGAAAATGGGGATCAACCTGACAGCGTTTCCCCTCTAACTCTGCCGCTTCAAACTGACTCGGGTCCAGAATCCGTCCGGCAAAGAGAACGCTGCGATCGCAGCCTCTTTCTCGATCCTGAAACGGGGCGCGAGTTGAGGCATCTAAAATGAGCAGAATAAACGGGCGATCGACCGTCACTTCGATGGGGGTTGCCGCACTGCGAGTTCCACCGCTCAGAGCGGTTGCCCCCGCAGCCTCTGTGGTCTCTTCATTGACTTCTAAAAAGGTCGCATGTTGGGCTTCGAAAAGATAGGCGAGAGGGTTAATGCCGGAAAAGTTGGCGTTGGCTTCATCAAAGGCTTGGGTGATTCCCATGCCGCACAAACTAGAGCGAATGGAGAAAAGAGAGCTCAGTTTGAACTTGGGCATTGTCAAGTGTAACGTTTCTGACCGAGGAGAATATAGAAATTCATCCTCAAAATCGTTAAATTCATCCTCTGCGCTCAGCAGCGATTGAATTAACTCATAGGTTAACGTGCCACATAACGCTCGGATATCTACGTCCCGAGCCGGCAAGATAATCGCCATGGATGCGGTGGGTACATCATCTTCAGTCCCTCCTTTGTAAGGCAACTCAATCACTTCCAGCCCATATTCAGGGAATTGCTGATAGGTATATTCTTTCTTGACCCCATACATCATATCAATGGCGATGGTGGAACCATTGAGCAAGTGAAATTGCCCCGATTTTGTTGCGTCTTTATCAAAGGGCTCTAGCCAAGTGGCCTTGAAATAAACCGCATTCAACAGGACAAATTTTGTACTGGGATTGGGTTCATCTCGAAAAATAGCAGGGATTTTATTCTGGGTCTGTTCGGCAACCCAGTCATTGGCTTGTACTTGGAGATCCGCAACATCTTTAAACCGACCCACTTCCGAGTCATAATATTGGCGCAATAAGTCAAGATAGGCAGGTTCAGCCCGAAAATTCTGTTTCATCCAGAATTTGTTGGCCGCAGTGAGTTGATATTGGGCCTCGGCTTTTTCTAGGGTTTGCATTAATGCGGCAAAGACGTGATGCAGCTCCAGGCTGTTAGGGGGAAAATAGAGGGTCTCGGCGATCTGGGCTGCGGTGGTTGCTCTGGCTCCGGCGTAGGCCATGACAAAGGCTGCCAAAATGCTGTAGGAGCAAAAGAACAGGTTAGAGTCTCGGCTGCGAGTATCGCTTTCTTGGTCTCGCACCAGCTTACGAAACAAGTCCAAGGCAAAGGTGTTGTTGCCTTGGATGACTTGAGCTGGGTAAGGGTCAGCCCAGTCTATTTCGGGCAAGGGCGATTGTCCAAATGCCCTTTTCATTCCCAACCCCATTTGACTGGAGCTCCACGCTGCGCCCAGAAACAGGCTCGCCAGCAAGAAATCGCGTCGGGTCAAGGGGAGGGATGTTCTGCTCATTGAGGGGCGGTTAAGATTGGGAATGGGAAGGGGGCGATTGCCTTAGGCAGTGCGTAAAGCGCAATCGTGGAAATCCACCTCGAAATCCACCTCCTATGTAGCACAACAATCCAGCGGGAGCCAAACGAATTAGTGCATACTACTTGGTAATGATTGCACGTTATATATTGCTCTGGCGGTAGAAAAAAGAGTTGAGATTTGCTAATCGTAGGGTGTGGTGGGCGATCGGGATTTTGGGATCGAAGTTGATGATTTTAAATGCCGCCATAATGCACTGATTTCTAATGCTTTAAAGTTGGGTTTTAGTGCATTGTGCAAAAGACAGGATTGTTGCTGTTTTTATTCATGTTTTTTCTGCTAACACACCCTATATCTATAGGGATCTGCTGATGCATAAAGAGGCACGGCTGCTGTGGAGCTAATCTGAAGATTCCAGATTTAGCGTTTTTAATGATGGGGGACTGCCGGATCAGAGTTGGAAGTTGCAAAACCATGGAGAACGGCGATCGGCAACGCTGTGTGGATGAAATCTTGACAAAATCCGTGCAAGGGTGCTTGGATGGAGAAGTATCCATACAATTTAGGGTCAAACAGAAAGCTCAGTTAAACAGCACTGGTAAATTAACTTGCTTATTCTGTTAGAGAGTAGCGCTATCCTTCGCTATCTAGTCAATCAAGTTAATGTGTCTTAGCTCAGTCAGTGTAGAAAACTCACTTGCACTACAAAATGCTAAGACTTACCTCGTCTCTTTTTAGGTAGGGGTTTGGCTAGAGTGTACCCGAAAATAGGGCATGCCATTTTAAGCTCGCCCCACTGAGTCACTCAAATAATTCTGAAAAGTCCAGGAGTCAGACAAATGCCATTTCAGAACAACTACGTCAATCTCGTTACCGAGAAACCACAAGCCCATACTCGCTTAATTCGAGATTATGATGGCAACAACAAAGATTTTGATTTTATTATCATTGGCTCGGGAATCGGCGGCGGTATTCTGGCCGACGACTTAGCCGATCGACTGGGGCAAAGTCATCGTATTTTGGTCTTGGATGCGGGCTCCTTCCTCTATCCGACCCATGTTTATAACATCAGTCGTATCCCCAACGGTGCCGTGGCGAACCATTTTGGCGTCGATAACTTTAAGCAGTCACCAAGTGGTTCCCATTACATTGGTGCGAAGCCACAATTGTGTTTTGGTGGGCGGTCTATTTTTTGGTCGGGTCTGATTCCCCAACCCCAGAGTTGGGAAATGGAGTTCTTCCCCGAAAACGTGCGTCAAGATTTAGTCTCACAATACTTTGGCTTGGCTGCTGACCGCATGAATACCTCCCTCTCATTGGGGGATAAGGCCGAAGAACTCTTGGCCCATTTTCAAAGCAGTGATCTCAATGCAGATTTTGAAATCAAACAAACACCGCGCGCTTTACATCAACCCTACCTCAATCCCGATGGTACGCTAGGGAGTGAATTTTTTGTGGAACCCACGGGCGTATTTAACACGGCTGAACTGTTGATTAACCAGGTGGGTTTAACCCCGGGTACAGATCAAAATGGCAAGGGGCTCTTTCTTAAACTCAACAGCTTTGTTGAAACCATCCAAAATGTGCCGTTTGACTGGTATGAAGTCAGAACTACGAACACCATGACCGGAGAGCAGGTTAGTTTTTATTCCCCGAAGGTGGTCATTGCTGCTGGCTCGACCGAAAGTCCTAAGCTGATCAATCGCTCCGCTGTCTATCACACCCTGCCAGATCCCATTCGGCAACGGGTCGGTTTTGGCTTAACGGATCATCCAGTGAGCGGGGAGTCTCAGGCGTATGTCTCATCTGCGGGATCGAACAATGCACGGATTGCCCTCAGTCGCAATGATCATGCCAAGCTTATCTTCTACTCACGGGGTAAGCGGGATTTTAATGGTCAGGTGATCTATCCGTTCAATATCGAAATGAATGTCAATCATGAATATTGGCATTTGCGGAACAATGATCTGTCGGCAGAACCCATTGTTGATGACACCAGTAAAACCCGTGTTGATATCAAGTTTAGTTTTGGCAATTGCCTCGATGATGAGAATGGCATTTTCTCTCACGCCAACGATAACTACACCCCGGAGATTCGCTTCAAGCGCTTTTCCAACTTGAATGATTTATTGCAGTCTCGCTTCCCGGCGCTGGCGGGCTGGAACAAAGGCCAACAAGAGTTTTTCAATTTACTCAACTACACCCGAAACCGTATTTTTGCCGAGTTCAATGATGTGGACTTTATCACCGGCGAGTATGGCGGAGGCTATGGCCAGCAATGGCCGTTTAGTTGGGGAACGGTTCATCATGCCTGTGGCACGTTGCGAATGCCGTGGAAAGCGAACCGTAATGCAAGCTTCGATTATGAGTCGGTTGTCGATGAAAATCTCAAGGTTCACGGCACGGCTGGACTCTATGTTTGTGATATGTCTGTTTTGCCGATTAGCACGGCAGCGAACCCGGTTCTGGCTCTTGCGGGGCTGGCGTTGCGACTTTCGGAACATATGGGTTAAGGGATTCCGTAAGGTGGGCAAAGTTCGCGGTCTTAAACCAATATTGATTGACCCATATTTGCCCACACTACTGCTTGCACAATGCTGATTCTGCTGTAATTGACCCGGTCAACCGAGGCGGGCAAGATGCCCGCGCTACGGGATTTTCTTGAAGGGAAGAACCGTAGCGCAGGCGTCCCGCCTGCCACCCACGTTGTACAAAGGGATTTTCCCTAATAGGAAATTTTAGGATGTGTGGGGCGATCGCACTTTCCAAACTTAAAGCCGATGATTTCAATCACCACCATAACGCACCGATTTGCGATCGCTTAAAGTGGGCTGTGGTGCGTTACGCAGGAAACAATATTATTGCTATTCTCATTCATCTCTTGCCCTGCTAACACACCCTACATCTCAAAAGGTATATGGGAGTAGGCTGGGTTGAACGGAGTGAAACCCAACACTGCCAATGTTTTGAAGAATTTCCCCTGATAGGACATTGTAGAATGTGTTGGAAAAACGCCCTTTCCAAGCTCAAATCCGATGATTTTAATCACCACCATAATGCACCAATTTACGATCGCTTAAATGGATCGTATTCGTAGGTTGTGTTAGGCGACCAGGATTTTTGAATTCAAATTCAATGATTTTGATTACCGCCGTAACGCACCGATTTGCGATCGCTTAAAGTGGGCTGTGGTGCGTTACGCAGGAAAAAAATTGTTGCTATTTCCATTCATTTCTTGCCCTGCTAACACACCCTACATCTAAAGAGGTGTGTGGGAGTAGGTTGGGTTGAGGCACGAAACCCAACACCGCCAATATTTTGAAGAATTCCCCCTAGTAAGAAATTGTAGAATGTGTGGGGCGATCGCACCTTCCAAACTCAAATTCAATGATTTTAATCACCACCATAACGCACCGATTTGTGATTATTTGAACGGTTTTTTGCGCGTTAATACTGCTTGAATTGATGCATTAGATCATCAAGGAAGCGAACCTCTATAATGTTTGCGGTGTTGGGTTTCGCTCTACTCAACCCAACCTACAACTTTGAACTGGTATTTCCCCCTCATTCCGGTTCAGCTAAACCCAACTGCTGCTTGAGTTTTTCTGGAACATTGTGCGCTTCTTCCAGTCCTTCAACCCCCTCCCAATTCGTTTCATTATTCCAGCGAATACTTCGAAGATTTGCTAGCTGAAGATCCGCTAGCCGGAGATCCGCCTGCTGAAGATTCGCCCCTCGAAGATCCACCTCTCGAAGATCCGCCCCCAGAAGATTTGCCCCCAGAAGATTTGCCTCCATAAGATCCGCCTGCAGAAGATCCGCCCCCAAAAGATTCGCCCCCTGAAGATCCGCCTCCATAAGATCCGCCTCCATAAGATCCGCCTCCATAAGATCCGCCTGCCAGAGATTCGCCCCTTGAAGATACGCCCCCCGAAGATTCGCCCGCTGGAGATACGCCCCTCGAAGATACACCCCCCAGAGATACGCTCCCCGAAGATCCGCTTCATAGAAATCTTGAAATCGAAGAATTGCTCCTTCCAGGTTGAGATAACTTAAATTCCAGAGGGCCAAGACATTTTCTCCACTTCTCCTTTGCCCCTGCAATCGCTTGATCCAAGTCCCGAAAGCTGTCGCACTCGGCCAATCCACTTCTGAAACCTTTCGCGTCACCCGCGCACAAGCATTCAACGCCACCAACAATGCCTCCTCTGCATGAATCGCCCATTGATTCATCTGCTGAAACCGCAGCGGTGGTTCTAACTTTTCCATTGGTAGCCCCTGCCGTAACATCACCCCAATCAGGTGTGCAAATGTTTTCTGCCATTGGCGCACTTGTGATATGGGTCTCAATGCCACCTCATCTCGCAAAAACCGCAACAGATAAGTATCCAGGCGCGTTGAACCACAGACTTCTGCCCAATACAATAGTGCCAGCCGCTCATCCCAACCCTCCTCCATATCGTTCTGGCGATAGTTAAGTTGCTTCTGAATCCGCTCCATCGCTCGAACAATCCGACAAGCAGTTAAATATTCCCCAAAACTCTTGTGTGTAAACTCAAACGTGCGCTCCTGGTTCCGCACCGCACCACTCTGCCGAAAATAAAATGCCGCCAACAGACGTGTTACCCCAGCTTTAGCCCCCTCTTCAAAAATTTCCAAGAGGCGTTTTAGACCACTACTCTCACAATGGCGCTCAATTTCTGCTACCGTTGTTGTCCGACCATCCCCATGCCAAGCGGCCAGAGCAATTTCTTCCAATACTCGCCTAAAGTGAGCTTCAGACAGATCGCCCAACGCCGCATGTTTCCGATTGTCCTCATACCCCCGCTCATAGACCGCCTTGAGCAAGTCAGCATAAACTGTATTTAAGTTTGTCTGCTCTGAGAGCGTCAACTTCTCCTGCACATAACTAAGTGCTACCAAGTAATTCAGCAACGGTTGAGCCGTAATCTCAGTTAGGTTGCCCTGGTTTAATGACTCAGGCATTGTGGTATGAAACGTCTGGGTCGCAATCCCATATTTTTGCCACCAATCATTCCGCTGGTCATCGGCAAGTCGTTGGTCGGGATCTTGATACGATTCATCATTTCCCTTTTCTCGATCTTCTTCTGGCACAAAATAGGGCAACACATGCAAAATCTGCCGGGGATCTCTAAACGACTCCTGCACCGCTACTTCCCGCCCTGTAAACAGTACCTGTAAGCGGGTTTTACTGCGGTTGAATAGGCTAACTTTATCCTTCACCTCCCGCACAAAATCTTGCGCCACTTCCTTAGCCAGTTTGCCCTGAAGCGCCAGCTCATCCAACCCATCAAAAATGACCAACAGCCGTAAATTATGATCATCGGGATTGAGCGGATTATCGGTCAAATATTCGTCATACCGGACAAATTCCGCCACCGCTTGAACCAAATCCCCGGACGAATTGAACTGATGCAACGGCACAAACAACACCGGAAAATCACCTTTCTGAGCCTGATGGGCCACAAAGATCTTGGCAAAGGAAGATTTACCCGAACCCGGCCCACCGCTGATAATTCGGATCGCATCATTTTTATCCGCCGCTTGTAGCCAGGCTTGCAAACAGTCTTCTAGATCCACCACAACCCGCTGATAAGAACCTTTACCACCGGGCACCGTCGGCGCAATCCTCTCCTCCTCTACCGTTTCATCACCGCCCACTTGGCGACGATAATACGCCCGCAGCGGCACATAAATATCCGCCAAGCCAAACGCCTCAAACAGCATCGGCTCCTGGATCTGCTTTTGTAGCCAAGCGTTGTAGAGCCCCCCCCCCTGGGTTCGCTCCACCGCCTCGGTAAAGGGCGTCTGCACCGCCTCCTGAATGGGGGCATAGTCTTGAGAATGCTCTCGCCATTCACGATAGAGTTCCACCACAAAATAGGTCGGCAGACGGTTGCTCAGGGCTTCGGCTTGGGGTGGTTCAACCCCAAAGCCTTCCAGCCATTGTCGCAGGGGCGTCCTGAGATCCTGAACCACCGACAATCGCTCAGGGTGCGCAAAAAAATGGTCGGTAATTTCTAACTCACGGTCTTCCAGCGATAAATCCAGCCGATCGCTCAGCCCGTCTAGATCTTCGGGAATGGCTCGACTCAAGAATTCCCCATCGCTCACAACCGTGGCCACCGCCTTGGTTAAGGCGTTGTAGATGAGTGCCCAAGCCAATTCTGCTGGCTCCTTGCTCCCGAGTCCCACCGCCGCCAGGGCATCCACCGCATCTTTGGGCAGGCCAAGCCAGTTGCCTGTGGCCGTGTCAACGCCCGCTTTGGCCAAGGCTTTGAAGAGATCCTTGAAGTTAGCCTGGAGGGGTTTGTTCCAGACTTTGATGGGTTTTTTAACCGCGAGACCGGGGCTGGTTGACATGGGAGGGGGGGTTAACGGGAGCGGCTGACGCGGAAGGTGTTAAAGGGCGTTCGCTCCGAGAACTCGGTGGTTGGGGAGCGGCGGCGATCGCCCCCTCGACTGAGGCCCTTCTCCAACACCCAGTAAATCCCCTCACAAATAAAGCGTTCACGGCCGAGTTGGCGCTCGGCAGACTCTTGCAGGAGATAGGGCTTGAGATCCTCAAGCTGAACGTGAGTTGCTCTGCGACTCGGCATCACCACATGGTGGTTGGGAATGCGACTGAGCACATAGGCCGTTAATTCTGCATACAGATCCCGGGCTCGAAAGCGCGTTTGAATCTCTATAGGCTGCTCGGTCAGGATTGGTTCAATATCTGCTTGGACCAATAGCGAGGTGACATTCACCAATTGCTTCTCCATATGCCCTGCTCCTCCTGGGGTGTTCGGCTCGGGTTTGCAGACGGTTTCGTTGGTCATTATAGGCTGCACTGTTGGAGGAAACATACCTCGTTTACTCAACTTAGCGATTCGCTCAAACCGTCATGGCCCCTGAGGCGCTAGGGTGCTGTGTTGGTGTGATATTCGTGCTTGACAAAGGGCAGCTCACAGACCTGAGCCATCACTTCACCCACCTGTAGGGTCGAGCCCGGACCGCCGGCCCTGGTTCTCAGGTAGCCCAAGGCGGCGATCGCCCTCTCGCTCCCTGGCTCTGGACTGATGCTGGTCAGCCGTCCTACCTTTTTATCCCCTTGCATCAAGAGCGTGCCGACGGCGACGGGTTCAGACAGGCGCAGACCCCAGAGGCGCTGCTTAACGCCTTGATAGGTATTGAGCCGGGCAATGATCTCTTGGCCGATGTAACAGCCTTTATTGAAAGAAATGGCTCGCCAGAGGCCAGCTTCCAGGGCGTTATAGTCAGGGGTCAGTTCTGCCCCCGGCAGGGGTCGTCCGTCCAGGATCCGGAGCCGCTCCCAAGCGGTTTGCCCCAGTGGAAGCGCCCCCTGTTGCTCTGTAAGGTGTGCCCAGACGGTTGCGGCGGCGTCGGGTGGAACCTGTAGGGTGTAACCGGGCCCACTCAGCCCCGTGCCGGCGATCGCCCGAACCGCCACACCCGCAATCTCCAATTCACAATGGGAGCCCACAGCTTGGGGGTCGAGTGCCCCTAAGCCCGGCAGATCTGGTTGACCAAAAACCGAAAACAGCGCCAACTCACCCGTGCGATTCTGGAGTTCGACGCGATCGGCGGGGAAGAGATAGCGATCGAGCCAGGTCATCAGGGCTCCGCCCTGGCCCGGTGAGGCGATCACATCGAGGGCCTCTGCCCCCGCACAGACCGTGGCCAGGTCCAGCGTCCGCCCGGTGGAATTGACAAATACGGTTTCGCAGCCCTGGCCCGGTTGCAGCTGTTGAATTTGATTGGTGGTTTGGTTGTGCAAAAAGGACTGGCGATCCGCGCCCGTCAGGTGTAGCCAGGTCCAATGGGAGCGATCGGCGATCGCCAGTCCTTCCTCTTGCTGTATCGCCGTCAACGCAGCATCATCATTGCCAAAACTGACCGCGAGCGACTGCTCAAACAACGCCCCCTGACGTGTTTGTAAAGTGTGGAGTTCATTCATGGTTTGCTGGGGGTAACTGGGCAAAAAATTGGTGGAGGACTTGGTTAACTTTCTCATCGAGCGCTGCCCAGGCAATCTCGCCATCGGCTTCTAGGAATTCAGTCTCCAGGGTGACCCAGGGCGGCTCGGCCGTTGCCGGCGGATAGTCGGTGAAGCAGACCCGAAAGCAGAGATCCCAGAGCAAGACCTGTTGCTCGGGTGCTCCGTCTTGACGCAGTATCAACAGATGCCCCGGCTCGGGGGTCTCAATCATGGCAAATTCCCCTGTCCAGTCCGATGCCTGGAGAAACGTCTGCAAATTATCAATAATGCGGATCAGCGCAGGCTGAATCAGCACCTGGGCCAGTTGCCAGTCTGCTGTGGTGCGAAATTTCGGCTGAATCAGAGGGGGTGGGGTCATAGCTGCTCCCGATGCAGCCAACGCCAGAGGGGATGGCGACGGCCTTGACTCTCAATTTGCGCCAGAAGTTGCTCTAGGCGATATTGCTCCCGCTGGGGACGGCCAAACAAAATGTTGCGGCTCTGCCAGACCAGAACGCTGGCGGTCATGCCCAGGCATAAACTCAAGCCCAGGGTTGCCCAAAGATTGTAAGCGATCGCATAACGGAGGCCCACCCAGGTGAAATGGGCCCGCAACAGCTGAATTTCATCCCGCATCGACCAGAGCACCCCTGGCAAGATGAACAGCCAGAGCCCTGCAACCACCAGCCAACGCAGACCCACCATCGCCGTCTGGAGTTTGGCTAGACGTTGATCAGTGGGAGGCAGTAGATCGGGCTGCGGCATCGTTTCAGTGAGACGGTTGCTGTTAGGCTGGCGATGGATTAGGCTTCATCCCCAATGGGGGTATCTTCTAGTGGTGCATCAGGAGCAGTCAGTTCTTCCGCTTGCCCCTCACGGCGAGCCTGCCACCAGGCCAGCAGCGTACTCGCCACAAAAATGCTGGAATAGGAGCCCAGAATAAAGCCAATCATCAAGGCCAGGGCAAAGAATTTGAGGGTCTCGCCCCCAAACAGGACGATCGCCAGCAGGGGCAAGGTGGTGGTGAGGGTGGTATTGATTGAGCGGGTGAGGGTTTGATTCACTGACGCATCCACCACCGTCAAGATCGAGAGACTTTCATCGGTGTTCTGGCGATTCTCTCGGATGCGATCGTAAATGACCACGGTGTCATTCACTGAGAAGCCAATGATCGTCAGCAGCGCCACTAAAAATAAGCTGTCAATCTCGTTGCCGAGGGTTAGACCGAAGACCGCAAAGACGCCCGCAGTAATCAAGACATCGTGAAACAGGGCCAGGATGGCAAACACTGCGTAGTCAAATTGGAAGCGAAAGCTGAGATAGGCGACAATGCCAAAAAAGGAGGCGGCCAGGGCCTTAATACCCGCATCGAGCAATTCCGCCCCAATCGTTGGCCCCACCGTATCAATTTGTAAGGTTTCGGGGTCAAATGCGCCAATCCCTTCGGTCAGGGCCGTCTGGAGTGCGGTTCGCGCCTCGGGGCTCAAGGTCTTGGTACGAACCGAAAGGGTATAGTCCTCGACGACCTGGATCGAGCTATTTTCGAGGTCTTGCTCACTCAAGATCTGCCGCACCTGAGCCGGAGAAATCGGCTCCTGGCAGCTCTCGTCTTGGACACAGTCGAGGGCCAATTGCAGCCGCGTGCCGCCGACAAAGTCCAGACCGGGACGAATAGGTGCGCCAAACTGACTCACGGAGAACGCCATGGCCACAAGGCTCAGGGCGATCGCCGCCAGAGAGATTCCCCACCATACCGTGCGTTGTTGATTGATCTGGAGTTGCATGAATTTGTATCAGTTCGCGGTTTGCAGTTCGTAGTTGCCAGTTTGGGTCAGCGCGTCAGTCCTGTCATGCGCTTATTATCCCAGAGATTCGGGTCAGAACCGCAGCGTTAGCGGTGGGCTGAGCGCACAGGTGCGCTGGGGTAAAGACAAGCTGGCGCAGGGAACGCTGATTTTACCGTGAATCGCTGGGCATCACGCACCCATGCGGCTCAAGGCTTCGGCTTCATCCGCATCGCCGCTGATTCTGGCGCAGAGAGCGATCGCCCCAACTTCTTATATTCCGACCGCGCTGCCTGCTCCAGCCGCCCCATCGTCACGGGCTCCCTTGAATCTGCCGCCAAAAATGCTGCATTGACGGCAATATTGCGAATATTTGCTCCGGTCGCATTCAGTTTGGCTAAACGACGATACTGCAACTCCTCTTTGGGCACTTGGTGAGGGAAAACCCGCTGCCAGATCTGTTGGCGCTCTGTCTCCGTTGGCTGGGGAAACTCAAACAGATAGCGCAAGCGCCGCATAAACGCATCATCAATTGAGTCTTTGAGGTTACTGGTGAGGATGGCTAATCCTGGATAGGTCTCGAATCGTTGCAGGAGATAACTCACTTCTTGGTTGGCATAGCGATCTCTCGCTTCTTTCACTTCCCCGCGCATGCCAAATATGGCATCGGCTTCATCAAACAAGAGCATTGCTCCTGACCCTTCTGCGGCATCAAAGACTCGTTTGAGGTTCTTTTCGGTTTCGCCAATATATTTGTTGACGATATTACTCAGATCAATGCGATAGCAATCTAGCTCCAATTCACGGGCAATCATCTCTGCTGCTGTGGTCTTTCCCGTGCCACTTTGACCCACAAATAGGGCAATGATGCCCAAGCCCCGATCTTCGGGTTTAGCAAAGCCCCAATCTTGGTAGACCTGATTGCGTTGGCGGACTGCGGCAATAATACTCTGGAGTTCTTGAGTCGTCTTTTCTGGAAACACCAGATCATCCCAGGTGAAGTGGGTCGTGACGCGTTGGGCGAGGTCTTGGAGTTGGGGACGGGCGGCTTGGCGGCAGGCTTGCCAGAGCTGTTGGCTGAGGTTTTGAGGATCGCCAGAATTGGAGAGTTGCGTTGCGAGATTGGCGATCTGTTGGGGGTGTAGCGAGAACTGCTGAGCAATTTTGGGGAGGGTGCCATTGAGGGTGTGGGCACGCTCTCCTAAGCATTTCGACCAAAGGGCTTCTCGGTCTGCGACGGTGATAGCAGGCAGCTCAATCAACTGACTCGGACGCTCCTCAATATATAAACGCTCAGAGCCACTGACAATCATCGGCGCAGCACATTGGTTGATGAAGTGAATTAAGCGCTCTTGTTAGGCGAATTGATGGGCGTCAAACTCTGTTGGACGCTGTTTAATCTCAATGAACAGAATTGCCCCCGTGAGCCGAGAAAAACGCTCCCAACGGCGTCGGAGGCGATCGCCCAATTGCGGTTCAGTGGGTAGGCTTGCAGGGTTGAGTTGTTCAATCGGAACCGAAAGGCTTTGGGCAACTTGGATGGCGAGTTGACGATGGCTGAAGCAGTTACCACCTTGTAGCTGAATTAGCGGTGGATGAGATGCAGCGGGCTGGGTGAGGTGCTGGTGAAGCGTTGAGAGAACATCCTGGTAGCTGGGCGGAAAAATTGAATTTGGATCAGGATGAACCGGATAAACAATCCCTTGTAAAGCAGGGTCTGAACTAAATTCACCTAAGAGATAAATGAGGATGGAGGGATCAAGGGTAAGGGCTGATTCCATCAATAGACGACTCTTTTCAATCTGAATAAATTGCCAAAGATTGAGCGGATCTTGAAGCGTTAGCAACTGTGCCTCAAAGCTGTTGAGGAGCATTTGGGCAAGGGTGTAGGTGGCGTAGGTTTGTTCGGGGTCTTGCTGCAAGATGGCACAGGCAAACTTGAGATGTGGATACAGCTCAAGAGTAAGACAGAACAGGAGCAAATCACGTTGACTTGGGCCGAGTTGAAAGTGCTGACAAAGCTGTAGATGGGATGATTGTCAGGGAGTTGAGGATTGAGCGTGATGGGCTGGGGTGGATGATGGGGCTGGGTGTTGGGAAGATGGGTGTACTGGCTGAGAAGATGGTTCAGGGGATCTACGGCTGCGATTAAATCGAGAAAATTGTGAGACATGAATTAACTCTAAGGCAAATGACTGGAATATCCGGGATTATAGACGCATTGAGTCGGACTTGGGATTTTCGTATACAATTTGAAGAGATTAAGATCGAATTAGTATTTAGGAGTTGCTTGTCATGCACGCTATGGAGCGAGCCTCAGCGAAACAATCATCAATGCTGGACATGGAATCTCATCAGCAGAAAGCTCAGAGTCAGCAGAAGGGGAAGTCGGGTAAGCGACGGACTGAGTTTCAGACAGTTGAACACCATCCGCATCCAGCGGAGTTGAAGGCACAAAAAGAAAGCCGCTCAACCATCGAGGCATCTTCTGATCCTGTATTGAAAGAAATATTAAATGCGAAGCCAAGTCCCTTGGTTACATCATCAGCAAGCGGCAAAAGTAGGAGACCTCGTACTGCAAGCGAGTTTGAAAATCCCCATTCAACCAATGGAGTCGCAAATTTCAAGGGCAGAATTCAGGTTGAAGTAAATAGATATAATAGGCATCTCAGTCGCCATCAAACCCAGGTACATGGAGGAAGAGCCTATCATCGAGTTCCTTTGACCACTCCACCTGGCCCATTATCATGGAGATTAATTGCTGCCATGATGATGGTTGAGTCTTCTCCCGGAGCCGATAATGCACGATCACGGTTGAATGATCCAATGCAAGTTTCAAATATACATGATGAAACGATTCAAAACATCCAAGATAGAGATATTACCAAGAATAGGGGACAGAGTATTGATCTAATTGCAACAAGAGAGGATCTATATAATGTCGATAGAATACGACCTACACCTGTTAACAATGGTCGCCTAGACTATGATGCAGTGCCAGAAAATCAACGTATCCATTTACGTTTGAGTTTGAGGATTGGAATTGCTTGGTTGTTTGTGAAATTGATGATAAGGGATTCTCAGGAAAATATAGTTGGTTGGGAAAGAGATTGGTTTACTGCTGTCGGGGAATACAATGGAGGAGGAAATCCACATTATGTACAAGAAGTCAGGACTGCACTTCAAGTGATCAGTAATTTATAGTGCAAGAGACTTTAACTTTTCAATCTCAAAGTCCAAGAGTTAGCATTTCATGCTTCTGTTATTCGTCTATGTTTTTTGGGAATGGCTTATGAAGTATTTCTTGATGATATATATTCTATTTGTCAACTTATTTTGCTTTGCTTGTAAGGGCTCTGCTTCGAACTCAGAAACCCTGTCCACTTCCCCTTCTAGTCTGAGTTCAGAATCCAAACCATCTTCAACTATAGAAGTCGCAGAGGAAGCAAGTGTTTCAGATGATGAGGAAGAAGCCGATGAAGAACTGGACTTCTACGATCAAGCGTCTGCTGTATATGGTGACTTGCGATCGCCTCCCAAAACAGAAGATGGAGAGAGACTTCTGTACCTTTTGCTGGAAGAACAAGAAGAAGGTGACAAGAATATATGTGACAACAAAAACGACTTCTTTGTTGATAGAATGTATCCCCAGGTTTATGAAGTTAATGATGGTGAAAGCATTCTTGAGCTTGTTTGTTCTGTTGGACTTTACAACGTAACCTTGCAATATTTTCGATATCAGACATCTGATAATGCTTTCTCATTGATTCCATTGGTCTTTACAAGGTATATAACAGATGAAAATGGAGAGTGGGTGGAAATAGTTGATGATTATCTCTATGGGAGAAGGCTATATGATCAAGAAAAAGGGATATTAAGAACCTTCTCCAAGGGAATCAGTCTAGGTAATTGTGGTTGGTATGCATCTTACCAATGGAACGAGCACAGATTAGAATTCGATCTTCTTGAGTATCGAGCAAAACCTGATTGCTCCACTCCTTATATTCCCCCAGAGGAATACCCTATTGTTTATCAGTGAGATTTGTAGAATCTCTAGTAATAAAGCCGATGATAATATTGTGCGGAAATATATCACTGTTTCTGGCTTGCCTGATACTTCTGTCGAGTTGTACGCAAGTTAACCCAGATCAAGCCAATGCTACTACTTCTAAGCGAGTTGAGAACCAAGCAGTAGAGGAGGAACCTGAAGGGAAGAAGCCTTATGCGCCTGAGCTAGAGTCCGATTTCTACCGGAGGCTATTTGATTCACCTTATCGTAGAGATCATGAACCATTTACAGAGAGGGGTGAAGAAATCTTGAATTTCCTATACGAAAGTTCGGAGGAAGTGGAAATTTGTGAAGGTGCGTACCACTACTATCTTGATGAGTATTACCCTGCTATTTACGATTTGGGAGATGATGAGTATATAATTGATTTGCAATGTGCAGCAGCGTATAATCCAATACGGCGATATTTTAGATACATTGAAAATAAAGAGTTCAGAACCCTAGAGCCTCTCCGTTTTGAAGCTTATCAACAAGAAGAAGATGGGAGTTGGACTTCGTATTATAGAGATTATGTAGGTGGGTTACGAGTCTATGATCCGGATGAAAGGCGACTCCGGGTTTTCGGTAAGGGCATTGCATCGGGGACTTGTGGCGCTTATGCCGAGTATGTGTGGGATGAGGAAAGCTCTACATTTGAGCTAACTGAATTTCGTCATAAATATGAGTGCTTTGAAGGATTTACACCACCTGAAGAATTTCCGCTTGTTTACCAGCGCGATTAGATAGCTCAACTTTGTCTGGGTGTGGTTTCGGTGGTACTCATTACAACCTATTGATGATTTAGTCTTGATCGCATTATCGAGTAAGATTAACTGTTTTAAGAGTATATAAAAGCCCGAGTTTGTGGGCAATTCCCACCCTACTTCTCAACTTTGATTCTTTTGGTTTAAGGGAGTTTGAAAACACATATAGAAGGAGTAAAAAGTTGTACAAGCTTATAACGAATAAGATGGTGAGATTGCCACTGCTTTTTGCGATTGCTTTAGGGATTTTTTGGATGGTTTATAGGTGTGTTGGTGATATGTACGTGGAATTCCTAGAGCGAAATATTCCAATAGACAGTTTTACACGCCATTGTGTCTTACTCTACACCCGTTCTGTAGAGAGAAACCAACTCCCTGTTGTCTGCAATTCGCATCAAGTAAACGTTGAACTTTGTGGAGTTAGTGCTGAATTCGATGAGGAAGATATTGATAAAAGGTTTGCTGTTTCAGATGCAAAGTATGAACTATATAAGAAATACATTCCAGAATCGAGAGCGGTGCTAGTTGTCCCCGTCGAGCCGATTTCTCCCCCTTCGATGCAAGATTTCAGACTCGGTATTTCTGTTGATTCACCACTTACCGCTGGTGTGTTTGTCCCAGATCTTAAAGGTGGAACCTATATCAATGCGAAAATGCTAGAGCTTGGCTATGCCAAATATGACCAAGAAGTAAGTCGGAACTGCCCTCAAATCAATGAGCTTCGTCAGGCTAATGCAAAAGCGAAGCGTGAAAAACTTGGACTCTATAGTATTCTCGAAACAGGCAAAGAGGAATAAATTGAGTCTTCTGATTAACGATTCAAGAGGGATGGGGTCACATCAAGTTGTTTCAAGACTGCCCAAAATCCTAACTTCGCCCAAGCTCTAAACCGACTCCCTCGGTTGAATATTCGGACAAAACAGCTCCGGCTGCTGCCGCACCCCCGGAATCCCCAACACCACCAACAGCAGCAGCGTGCGGCTACAGGTCAGCGCCGTAAACATACTCACCCCCACACCGATCGCCAGCGTCAAGGCAAACCCCTTCACCAGACCCGAACCCAGCCAAAAGAGCGCTGCACAGGCGATCAAGGTCGTGACATTGCTATCCAAAATGCTAGAGAACGCCCGGAAAAAGCCCGACTCCACCGAGCGGTAGAGCGTCTTCCCGGAGCGGATTTCTTCTCGGGTGCGTTCAAAAATAAGTACATTTGCATCTACTGCCATGCCAATGCTGAGGATAAAACCGGCAATGCCCGGCAAGGTGAGCGTAACCCCCACTAGGCTGTAGCAGGCCAGGGTCAAGATCGTGTAAATCACCAGCGCCACATCCGCCAGTGCCCCCGGTAGACGGTAATAGACCACCATAAAGACCAGCACCAGCGCCAGCCCCGAGATCGCCGCGATCAGGCTGCGGTTGACGCTATCTTTGCCGAGGGTTGCCCCCACGGTGCGGTTTTCCACCAGCTTCACGGGGAAGGGTAGGGCACCACCACGCAACTGAATCGCCAGATTGTTGGCGGCTTCCAGGTCAAAGCCGCCGCTAATGGACGCCCGACCCCCTTCAATGCCTGCGGCAGCATATTCCGCACTAACGGTGGGCGCACTGATGAGCACATTGTCGAGGAAAATGCCTAAACCCCGCCCGGTGCCAGCCACCGCCTGGGTATAGTCGGCAAACTGTTGCCCTCCGGTTGAGTCAAAATAGACCATCACCTCCCAGGAATTGTTATTGAGGGGAGAAGCGACCGCATTAGTGAGGCTGGTGCTCTTGAAGTCGGTTTTTTCAAAGAGGTCGGCGATCGCCCCATCGGCCTCATTCACGGTGGTTTGGGCGGCGGCTAGTTCCTCCGGGTCGGCTTCGGGATCTTGCCGTAGTGCCGCGAGCTCAGCCAGCGCTACCGCTTGCACCTGACGCTCAACCCCGAGCTGGGCTTCCGTGCCCGGTTTTTGGGGACGAAACTCAAGCTGGGCGGTCTCCCCCAGCACCTGCTCCGCCTGTTCGGGATCACTGACCCCTGGCAATTGCACCACAATCTTGTCTGGGTTGATGGTTTGAATTAAGGGTTCAGCAACCCCCAAGCCATCGACCCGATTCTGAATCACCTGCTTGGCATCGGCGAGGTTCTCTTGGGTGATCGTTTTGACCTCTTCAGTGGGCTGCACCTGCAGCGTGAGCCGCGCCCCGCCTTTAAGATCCAGGCCCTGGTTCAGGGGCAAGAGCACCAGGAGCACAGCCGCAGCGACGACCAGGAGCAGAATTAAGGTAAAGGTAAGGCGGTGTTTTTGCATAGCGGCGTTCGGAGTTCAGAGTTCAGAGTTCAGAGTTCAGGGTGGAGCGACATCCGCTGGACTTTAGAACCGATGGTGCATTGCTGCTGTCCACCGCTAGATTTGACCAGTCATCAGTTTACGAATCGCCTCAACAATCTGGGGGGGCTGAATAATCGTCAGGTATTCTAGCTTGCCGTTGTAGGGGGTGGGGATGTCCTGGGAGGAGAGGCGAACCACCGGGGCATCGAGTTCGTCGAAGAGTTGCTCGGTAATCAGGGCGCTCAGCTCGGCGGCAACGCCGCCGGTTTTCATGCATTCTTCCACAATAATCACCCGGTGGGTCTTGCGAATCGAGGCGGCGATCGCCTCCATATCAAAGGGTTTAAGCGAGATCAGGTCAATAATCTCTGGGTCATAGCCGAGGCCCTGTTTCTCAATCAACTTCACCGCTTGCAGGCAATGGTGGCGCATCCGCGAATAGGTCAGCAGCGTGACATCTGCGCCGGGGCGAACCACTTCAGCTTTGTCGAGGGGGCAGATGTAGTCGTGCTCCGGGAGATTCTCTTTGAGGTTATAGAGCAGTACATGCTCAAAGAAGAGCACCGGGTTCTCGTCCCGGATCGCCGCTTTAAGCAGCCCCTTAGCGTTGTAGGGGGTGGAGCAGGCGACAATTTTCAGGCCCGGCACGGCATGGAAGTACGCCTCTAAGCGCTGGGAATGCTCGGCTCCCAGTTGGCGACCGACGCCGCCGGGGCCGCGAATGACGACGGGGATCTTGAAGTTGCCGCCGGAGGTGTAGCGTAGCATCCCGGCGTTGTTGGCAATTTGGTTGAAGGCCAGCAGCAAAAAGCCCATGTTCATGCCCTCAATGATGGGACGCAGGCCGGTCATGGCCGCACCGATCGCTAGCCCACTAAAGCTGTTCTCGGCGATCGGGGTGTCGAGCACCCGCAGCTCACCGTACTTGTCGTATAGGCCTTTGGTCACTTTGTAAGAGCCGCCGTAATGGCCCACGTCTTCCCCCAGGACAAAGACGGTCTCGTCCCGCGCCATTTCTTCGTCGGTGGCTTCTCGTAAGGCGTTAAAGAATAGGGTGTCGGCCATTGGCTTAAATTCGGAATTTCGGTAAACAATTACAGCAAATGCGATCGTATCACTTTATCCCCCTGAATCTCGTGCTGCGCCCGATAGGTGCGCCCATAGTCACAGTCGGTGCAGCCTCCATTGACATGGATAAAGTTCAAGAAGGTCAGGCTAATCAAGAGTTGGGCCAAAACCATCACCACCAGCCAGCGCGTTCGTTGGTCATAGGTGCGGGCCAACCAGAGGAAGGGAAAGGGAAAGACAATCGGGATGTAGTAGGGCACAACGTTGGTGGCGGTGAGGGTAAACACACTGCCAACGCCGGTGCCCATGGCATTGAGATAGGGATCGAGTTGGGGATGGGTCGCTTGCCAGGGGATTGTTCGTCGGCGTCGGTCTTGAATCCATTGATAAATAGCCCAGAGCCCGATGCCCACCAGCAGGGCATGGGCGGGAATCATTAGATAGGTGGGCATGCTCCCCAGGCGGGGCTCCTGTAAAAACTGCGACCAGAACACCTGCTCAAGGGGATAGCTGAGATTGACGCCTAGGGCCGTCGTGAGCCATTGGGCATAAAACTTGGGCACAAGCAAGCCCACAATTGAAGAGGAACTGCGCTGCCATTGGGGTAGGGCATGCAGCAGCCAATAGAAGAAGGGAATGCTGGCGAGCAATGAACCCAGGAACCAGCCCAGCCAGGCGATCTCCCTTAGGGCTCGACGCCGAGCGTCATACCAGAGGGTCCAGAGCCAAAGCCCTAAGGTAAAGAAGAGCCCACCCAGATGCACTTGGCCGGCGCAAAGACTGGCGGCCCCCCACAGGAATGCCCCCCAGAAGCGATCGCGCCACCAATGGCCCACAAAACAGAGCAAACAGAAAGGAGCAAGCAGATCAGGAATCCAAATCTTGCGGGCAAAGACCAGAGCGAGGGGGTTGACGCTGGCGATCGCCAGACCCCAAAGCCAGGTGAGCCATTCTTTTTTGGCCACCTGCCAGAGTACAAAGCCGAAAAACAACCACAGCACCACCACATTGAGCAGCATCACCCCCCGCACCATCGCCACCGGGGTTGCGGCAAACTTGGCGATTAGGGCAAAACACCAGAGCCCCAACCCCGGGTTGGGAATGCCGATCGAGCTCATGATGCCCCCCGGCGGCAGGGGCCAGGGATGTTGGGTGAGCTTACGGGCTTCGGTAAACATCCATTGCTCTTCGCTTTTCCATTCCATATCGGCGGCCCAGACTAGACGAAGTATTGAGCCGATGATCAGGCAAGCGAGGATCAGCCAGAGTTGTTGTCGGGGGGTGAGGCGCATGGTGATGAAATCGTAGTTTCTGGACTGTGGGGTGGGCCAATGTTGACCAACCACTGTCTTGGTTTAGACCGCTAATGTTGCCCACCTTACGGTTACTCAGGTCAATACCCAACTTTAAATATGCTAGTTTTGGATCATTGTGTCTTATTAGAGGAAATGCGATGGGGGCAAGTCATGCGCCGAGGGGGCCTCGGAAGCCAAGCTCCTTAGGGAATAGGCTTAACAAGCCACCGATTCAAAAAAAGCAGGGAGATGATACGTTTTTGCCCAGACCAACAGTTACAGGGTCGATGGGTGGGGCATTCTGGGCGATCGGTAGAGGCCCGACACACAGTACACAGCTTCAGGATGATAGTACTAAAAATTTAGCTGCACCTGACAGCACACAGGAGCAGAGTGACTCTGTTGCATTAGTCGACGGTGGAGTGATTACCATTCCGACCGTTGGAATTATTGTGATTGTAGTTGGTGTGACGGGTCTTTACATCGTTGTAAAAGATCCACTGACGGATGTGATTATTTGGAGTTGGGATGCAGCCGTTGATGCGTCTCGCCCCCTTAGGGAAGAAGCAGGAAGGATTACAGATGATCTGATTAATCGAATTGGCAGTCGGTGGCAAGCTGCTCGAAATTTCTTGAATGCCAACAAGGGGAGAGTACTGAGTTTTATTACAAGAAAAATCCGAGAGCATAAACAGTATCTCGAAGCAAGAAGAAGTGTAAGAAATCCCAAGGGATTGGTTGGAAACACAAGGCAGTTGGCTCAACATCTTGCAAGGCTACTTCGCCTACGACGGGTGGGTGGTCAGCCCCCTTTCGAACCACCTGATCCCGGTAATTATAATGATAATCATTGGTGGAGTGAGATCAAGAATAAATTTCTCAAACCGATACAACATTCAGTAGAGAGGGCATCTAGACGGCAGGCAGAAATAATTTTGCAGAAAGATGGTGGTTTTACTCCTGCGCAGATTGCAGACATTGAACGACGCTTGATTGAAGCCGCAAATATGATGGATGATGCAGTTCCTCCGTTTTTACCCTGATGAATTAAGCATAAATTGGCTTCAAGAATAAATAAGGTCTATTTTTCAATAAGTTCCATGGTAGATAAAACCGAAGCAAGACCCGATCTTCCTCATGTTGAGCCCTATATAGAAATACGATTTTATATTGAGAATATGTATGCTGACTTCATGAGGATTTATGAGGAAATCCAAAAACATGTTCGATTTCCAGAAAAACTTCATGCCAAGGGTAGACTAGATGGACAGTTTTTCATGAACTCTATACTCGTTAGTTATCAAAATCTATCCTATCGCTTGTCTAGGTTGTTTAGGATAGTCTCTGGTATAGAGACCCACAGTAGCGAACTCATGGACGTTAGTCGAGCCTTAGAAAAACTCGATGATCAACTTAATAATAATACCGATCTAGAAAGAGTTTTTTGGCTAACGAGAAGTTATACCGAAGAAAAGTTTTTTTCTGTCAATGATTTGAATCTAGTCATGGAGAAACTAGATGCGATCAAAAATAGATTCATTAATATATCCAATATACCCTGGTTGGGAATATCAACTTTAGAGACAATCTCGATTGTATTACTGGATATCAGAAAGGTTACAGAAGAAGAGCTGATACCTATATTGGAGAATGGCTACTACTGGCTTGAATGGAAAGTTGAAAATGAAGTTGATCGGCAGTCTCTCTATTCTCAGGCATTAGAAGAAAGCAAAAAAATATTAGGACGTGAACTGCAAGAGCAAGAGGTCAATCAAGTGAGAGCAGAAATATTTGGCAGAAGCTATGATTTTTGGGAGGTTGTTGTAGTCGCTATTGATTTACTGGGGAATGAAGAAGACTTCTCGAAAATCCCCAAAGAAAAAATTCCAAATTGGTGGGAGTGAGGGGAATCAGTGTGAGTCCAGCCTGCTTATTTCAACGATCGCCCTCCCAAACAGCTCAAACCACTGCCAATCAACAGCACCCAAATCAACCAATCCCCCCAGCGCACATAGAGCGTTTTTCGGGTGCGACGCTCGACGGTGGCGGCATGCAACGCATAGACATCCATTTCCGAGCGCCAATGGGTCTGACCGTGGGGGTCAACAATGGCCGAATAGCCCGTATTGGTGGCCCGGATCGCCCAGCGATCGCTCTCAATTGCCCGCATCACATCCAGCGCATGGTGTTGGGCCGGCATCACCGTGCTGTAATGGGCATCATTCGAGACCGTAACGATAAACTCGCCGCCTCGGGCCGCTTGGCGACGAAAATGTTCCGGAAACGCCGATTCATAGCAAATGCCGACGATCGCCGGGCCCAGGGGGGTCTCAAAGGCCTGAGGCATCGTACCCGCCGTGAGCTGCGCCTCCAGGGGCGAAAGACGCCGGATCACCCGCCCCAGCACAGCGGAAAACGGGATATATTCCCCCAGCGGCACCAGTTTGACTTTGTCGTATTGGCTGAGGGTTTCCCCCGTTGCCGTGATGCTAAAGAGACTATTGGTTAAGGTCTTGCCCTGTTGCCCAAATGCCCCCACCCAAACGGGAACCTGTTGGCGTTGCACCGCACGGTAAAAGGAATGGTTTTGCTTCACCAACACTGACCAGACAAAGGGCAATGAAGTCTCAGGGGTGACAACCACCTCAGCGCCCTGCTCAGCCAAAGCATTGTAGCCCTGGGTATAGCCTGCGATCGCCTGTCGCCAGCCTGCCGGGTAGAGTTTAATCTCGTTGGGAATATTGCCCTGGATGATGCCCACCCGGAAGCTGGAGGTGTGGCGCTCCCCAGCGGGGAATTGGCTTAGACCATAGCCGCCGCCCAGCGCGAGGCCCACCAGACTGATGCCGCCCAGCAACAGCCGCCAAAACGAGGGCGTTGGTCGCAGGGACATTAGGGTGATGCTCAGACGTTTGAGAACCCTGTCCGGGCGGGTTTCAAACCCGCCCCTACGCAATGGTTCTTGGGGTCTAGGTCGGGATTCTGGGGTCAGGAGACCCGCATCGTTTTGAGTCTGGGCTACTAGTGAGGTCGGTTCGGTCGAGCGTAAGGCCAAGAGCGCTTCTGCTAGCAAACCGTTGACGCCCACCATCAACGCCGTCACCACCGTCGGCCCAGAGAGCCGCCCCCAATGCAAAACCCAAAGATTCTCGGGGCTTTGGGTATAGGCTAGGGAGGGCCACCAGAGCGGTCCCAATTGCCAGAGGGATTCCAGGGCACACCAGAGGGTGATCCCCACCAGCCAGCGCCCCATGAGTGACGGGGGGGCAAGCAGCGGCCAAACCAGCGCCCAAATCACGGCGATCGCCGCACCCCAGACGGTAATCAACAGCCAGCAGACCAGGGCAATGAGCAGGCTTGCCAACCAGGGAACCCCCATCCAGGTCATGGGATGGATGCCCGTAATCCAAAACAGCGACCCGCCATAATAGCCAATCCCCCACAGGACGCCGTAGAGCAAGCGCGCTTGCCATTGGGTTGTCGTACGACAGAGTAACCATAGGGGCGAAAACGCCAGCCAAGCCAAGCCAAACCAGCTCAAGGGAGCAGTCGCCAGAGCCATTCCCCCACCACCTAGGAGGGCGATGACACAGCTCACAAGGGACGGGGTTATAGGGTGTGTTAGTGGAGCGTAACACGCTGACACCAGGCGTTTTGGCGATTTCAGCTTTTGCATTACTTATGGTTGGTCATGGCGCTCTAAACCCTGAACTCTGAATCCTGAACCCTGAACTCACCAATCACGAGTGAGACGCAGTTGGGTCACGGTTTCGGGGAGTACACCGACGAGGCGAGCGATCGCTTCATCGGGGATTTGGGCGATCGTTGCAGCGTCAAACCAGGTTTCAAGATGATCGACGAGCATCTGCACCCGCTCCTGCGGTAACGGATTCTCGGTCATTTGGTGGAACAACTTGATCCATTGCCGCCGCATCCGATAGGCTCGCTCTTGTTCATTGGCATCTTGGGGGTTGAGCAATGACCAGTTGCCAACTGGATAAACCGCGATGGCATCTTGGTCGAAGACGCCACCCACCGCCGCGCCCGGCCCTGCAAATTCCGCATGATGACGCTTGTAAATAATCAAGCCATTCTTGCGGCGACTATTCACAATCCGCAGTTTCTGGTGTTGCAAGTCTCTCAAAACTTGAGCGATCGCGTCATCAATAGCAGGCATGGGTACTCAAGCAAAATGGAGGCGATGCTCAAACTGGCCCAAGCCTCAGGGCTGGTTAGAGCAGCATTGAGCAACGCTTAACTTTTATCTACTCTGAAAGTTTAAACCTGGATGGAGGATACTGCCATGCTTAGGGCGGCGATCGCTCAGCTTCGCTGGCCCATCACATCCGCTTCAGCAGGTCTCTAAGCGCTTATGCAAGAGCACTTGACGCGGTTGTTGCAAGAGCCAATTAATATAGGTGAACTCTGTGGAGATGAGCTGATACCCCAATCCCGCATACAGCGCCTGAGCCGGCTGGTTTCGCTCGAGGACATGGAGATAGATATCCCGAAACCCCCAGGCGATCGCCTGCTGTTCGGCACGCAACAACAATTGGGTGGCAATGCCACGCCGCCGATAACGAGGATGAACGGCTACATTCGAGAGATAGGGCGCTTCAAAAATACAATGTCCATCGTGAACTGGACGCACGGCAAGCTCTACCGTACCAATGACCTTCGGTTGGGGCTCCCGGATCGCCGTGAGGCATTCATACTGGCATTGACGCTGCCTAAGGCGCATGCGCAGATCCTCGTAGATCCCGAGTCGCAGAAGAGGATAGAGCCAGAACAGCCAACTGTTGGGGGGATGAAAACTATCGGCTAGCAACGCCGCCAAACCCTGAGCATCTCGCAGTTGTGCGGAGTGGATAGAAAAACAAACACCCTTCTCCAGCGCGATCGTAGCGCCTTGTCGAGCACGAGAAATGGACGATAGGGGGAATGAGGAACTCAAGCCAACCTGCGCGGACTACTGGGAATCTGAGAATGAAAATATTGGGATTAGCACCATGGCTGTCTATCGTTAAACCGGTTTGCTGTTAAACAATCACTGTATTTAAAACACGCATGTTCCTTAGAACGCACCCCCTAACCTCACCGCTTAGG
Organism: Cyanobacteria bacterium P01_G01_bin.54; assembly: GCA_039180005.1. Lineage (GTDB taxonomy): Bacteria > Cyanobacteriota > Cyanobacteriia > Cyanobacteriales > Spirulinaceae > SIO3F2. Next base: position 32,975 of record JBCDEB010000052.1, read on the forward strand.
TGTGGTGAGTTGAGCAACGTTTTACTCTCAGGGTACTTTCAGTTGACGACAGTCCTGATCTTTACCATCCACTTTACATTTTATCGATAAACTTAATTCCCTTCATCGCCAACCGGAGAATTTTTAGATCTTGTTACGTCCGTGGGGGGCATGTCGGTGGTTGGCATATTGGTAGGGGGAACCAGGGTAGGGTTTGGGGACTCGACCAATGGGGCAACCGAAAGCGGGTCGGGTTCTGGTGCAGTGGCCGGGGCTGGAGGGTCTGCTGATGCTGCCGCTGCAGCTTCTTGCTTGCTGATGATGGCGGGTTTCACCTGAACTGACGGGTTATGGGGGGCGGGGCCAGGGGGTGATGGATCGCTAGGGGAGCGGGGCGTTGTTTTGCCCCGAATGCCAGTCGCCAAGAGAATATCGCTCAAGGTTGGACAAAACGTTGTCAGCCCAAAGGTTTCGGGGTTAACCGGATTTTGATAGGTAAAGTGCCGATAGTCCATACAGAAGCGATCCCAGGGGCCGACCTGAATCCGAAACAGGCGAATCAGCACGTTGGCGAGCCAGCGAGAGACATTAATCTGGAACCAAATTCGCTTACCAAAATAGCCACACATTTCCCGGATCGCTGGATTAACGTGGATGGCCGGGTTCCCCAGGACGATTTGTTTGACATAGATATCCTCCAACTCATTCACCACTTGATACGGCAGGGGGTGATCGACGAGGTAAGTGATGACTTGGGCAATATCCCGCGCATGTAAAAAATGAAAACTGGCATCCGCCCTGAAGAACCGGAGTAATCCCATCCAACGCACCACATCAGGGAGCCCGCTGGAGAGGTGAGAATAGGGTTTGGTCTCACTGCCGCCAAAGACCAACGTAGGAAAGACCACCGTGATTTTGGGGGCGAGCTCCAGTCGCTGGAGTTGGGAGAGACAATCATATTTGGAGCGGATATATTCGGTTCCCAGTTGTTTGGCTTCGGGTAGGGGTTTATTGTCGCGGCCGAGAATGCTAGCGGTTGAGAAATAAAAGACCTGTTCACAGCGCTGATCGTCCAGGAGCTTCAGCAGGCGGATCGTTTTGACCACATTGACATCAAAGACCTCCTGAGAGCCGCCCCAGGCATTGGCAGTGAGAATTGCAATGTCAATGGTTTTGAGCAGGGACTGGTACTGCTCAATCTGGCGCATGTCATCTTCAACGAGATGAATCCCTGGCCGGGCTTCCACATCAAACCGTACCTTGGCTCGGTTGCGCACCAGAAAGAACAACTCATGCTGGGTTTGGCTGATAAGCAGTTCTGCAAGATAGTGACCGATGCAACCACTGCCGCCAGTAATGAAGATGCGTTTGGAAGCCATAATGGATAGAGACGGGGCAATCTGCGTTAACAGAAGCATTTAAGCATAGAACTGGAACCCCCGACTTGACGATCGCCCTCTCCCCAAACGCGTGCAACGCCCAATTTATCTGGATCACCATGCCACAACACCTGTCGCACCCGAGGTTTTGGCGGCCATGCTGCCGTACTTCACCGAGGCCTTTGGTAATGCATCAAGCTTGGGCCATGCCTATGGCTGGGCGTCCCAGGCGGCGGTTGAGGCGGCACGGGAGACGATCGCCGCTGCAATCCAAGCCCGCCCTGAGGAGATTCTCTTCACCAGTGGGGCCACCGAAGCGAATAATCTGGCGCTTAAAGGCGTCGCTGAGGCCTATTTTCATCAGGGTCGTCACCTGATTACGGTGGCAACCGAGCATCGAGCCGTGCTTGAGCCCTGTGCCTATCTAGAATCATTGGGGTTTGATGTCACCTATTTGCCCGTTCAAAGGGATGGTCGCCTCGCCCTCGACGCATTGGCTACCGCGTTCCGTCCCGACACGGTGCTGGTATCGGTAATGGCAGCCAACAACGAGATTGGCGTGCTCCAGCCCCTTGCGGAAATTGGGGCGCTCTGTCGCTCGCATCAGGTGCTCTTCCATACCGATGCGGCCCAGGCTCTGGGCAAGATTCCCCTAGATGTGGCGGCAATGTCGATTGATCTGATGTCCATCACGGCCCATAAGCTTTACGGGCCCAAGGGGATTGGGGCGCTCTATGTGCGGCGCAGTAATCCCCGTGTGCAGCTTGCGCCCCAGATGCAAGGGGGTGGCCAAGAGCGGGGGCTGCGAGCAGGAACCCTCTACACCCCCCAGATTGTCGGCTTTGGGGCGGCTGTCACCTTGAGCTGCCAGAGGATGGTAGCCGAAGCAACGCGTTTGGGTCAGCTGCGCGATCGCCTGCTGGCCCAGCTACAAACCTTGCCCGATATTTGGCTCAACGGCCACCCCCAAGCGCGGCTACCGGGGAATCTCAATGTCACGATCCTGGGGGTGGATGGGGCCGCGCTGTTGTTGGCCCTCCAGGGAACCGTGGCGCTCTCTTCTGGTTCAGCCTGTAGCCACAATCGGCCTTCCCATGTGTTGCAAGCGCTGGGACGCAATGCCGAACAGGCGAAGGCATCCTTACGGTTGGGGTTGGGACAGCCGACGACGCAAACCGAGGTGGAACAAGTGGCCGAGATAATTGTGGCTGCGGTGCAATCGCTGCGCCAGAGCAGCACTCAGCTCCCCTAGGGCCGTGGCACAGCTAGGGGCTGTCATCATTTAGATTTCAAACTATTGCTGCGTCTAGCTTACAGCCCCTTTTCCTGTCTTTTGGGGTCGGGCGCTCTATCGCTTGTCCCGTCAGGCTTCTGAGATTAATTATGACGCGCCCTAAAATAGCGCAATAGAATTTTGTTGTGAATAGTTTGTAGGGGTATTGCCCTTCTACCCTGGTCTCGGCTGTCCACCGATCAACCTTCCGTCACGCAACACACCAGGGCAACCACGGGGGGATTACCTCTACAGGGATTTTCTCATGCACCAATTAAGGTGTGTCAAGGTACTAGGGCAGATCATTCACTATCGTTAACCCCAGAAGCGCTATAGATCACGAATGACAGCCCCCAGTCGCCCCTATCCAACCCGACTCGGAACGTTTATAATAGTGAGATCATCAAATTAGGCCTCTTGGCCTATAATGGGGTGCAGTTAGCTCACCCTCCCCAATCTCCAATTCACTCTAAACCAAACCTGATGGGTTTAGAGGCTTCGATTCTGGAGCATCCAGGGTCTCATCTTCTTTGAAGCTGGGTATTGGGGTAACGCTGCGCAACCTTGGTTCGATCTTGAGCTGCACCATTTTTGAGACCCTAAACGCAGCCTAAGGAAGAGGCTCTGTGTAGCTGCCAGCACTCTTGAACATCCTTAGTATTACTTCTAATCATTAATTCTGGGGTTTTAGAGTTGCGGCCCGTATGTTTTTTCGGTTTTTCATCCCACTGGATGGGGCCGAGACAGATTTCATGAGGGAACTCATTTCATTGCTATTGTTTACATCACCCGGATTGTGCCGTCCTTGTTGAGCTGGGCCTGGGGTGCAAGGTTGGGTTTAGGGGCGTTAGGTTTAAGGGCTTGGTTACAGCTCTAGCCGAGCGATCGCCCCCAAGCGGTTGCTCCTGATACTGCGCTTTGCGCGATCGCCCTACCGACCCCGCCGAGCCCTGCGACCTTGTGGGTCGGCAGGTGGGTTGCCCAAGCATCTCTCGGCGTGGCGAATGATTATAACTCCGGTTAGCAGCGCCTCTATTCGAGCAATGCTGATCGGCTCTCAGCAAGCGTTTGCACAGGATAATCGCTGGTGAGTTGGTTGATGAAATTGAACTTGGGTGCTGTCTGCTCCCGCTTCCCCCCATTCACGAACTGATGCGTCACCGAATCCCTGCTGGATGCCCTCAGGGGTTGATAGATCTCCACCCCCGCAGGCATTCCCCCAGGTGAAGCGGTCAACGCAACTTGCGTATTTGAGGAACTTGCATGCCTAAGCAAATTATCATTGCAGAACAACACCAGACTGCCGCTGTTTTTAGCGAAGAACAGATTCAAGAACTCGTCGTTTCCACCGGCACGCAACAGGTCGGGGATATTTACGTCGGTACTGTTGAGAATGTCATTCCTGGCATTGATGCCGCCTTTGTCAATATTGGCGATGCCGAGCGTAATGGTTTTATCCATGTCAGCGATCTCGGACCACTGCGACTACGGCGGAATTCTTCCGCGATTACCGAACTGCTGGCTCCCAAACAAAAAGTGCTCGTCCAAGTGATGAAGGAACCGACGGGCAATAAGGGACCGCGTCTGACGGGGAACGTGAGCTTACCGGGGCGCTATTTGGTGCTGATGCCCTACGGTCGGGGCGTGAACCTCTCACGCCGCATTATGAATGAGACGGAGCGATCGCGTCTTCGGGCCTTGGCAATCTTGGTCAAACCAGCGGGCATGGGGCTGTTGGTGCGTACCGAAGCCGAGGGCCAGGCGGAGGATTCGATCATTGAAGATCTCGAATACCTCAAAAAGCAGTGGGAATCGATTCAGCAGCAGGCCAGTACCGCCAAGCCCCCCTGTCTACTCAATCGCGACGATGACTTTATCCAACGGGTACTGCGGGATATCTACAGTGCCGATGTCAACCGCATTGTCGTGGATTCTAGCGCTGGGGTTAAACACATTAAAGATCACCTCCGTGCTTGGAATGGTGGTCGCAGTACCCCCGATGGGGTCTTAATTGACCACCACCGCGATCGCCAACCCATTCTGGATCATTTCCGGGTCAATGCTGCCATCCGCGAAGCCCTCAAACCCCGGGTTGATCTGCCCTCGGGCGGCTACATTATCATCGAGCCCACCGAAGCACTCACCGTGGTTGATGTGAACTCGGGCTCCTTTACTCGATCGTCCAACTCCCGAGAAACGGTGCTCTGGACCAACTACGAAGCCGCCACCGAAATCGCGCGGCAACTGCGCTTGCGCAACATTGGTGGGGTGATTGTGGTGGACTTCATCGATATGGACTCCCGCCGCGACAAAATTGCCCTGCTGGATCACTTTAATCAGTCCCTCCGGGGGGACAAAGCACGGCCGCAAATTGCCCAACTCTCCGAACTGGGTTTGGTCGAACTGACCCGTAAACGCCAGGGTCAAAATCTCTATGAGCTGTTTGCCCAGGAATGCCCCAGTTGTAGTGGTTTGGGTCATGTCTGTCTCCTGCCCGGTGAGTCTGAGCCAGAAATCTTAGACAAAAATGCCATTGCTGCGCCCACAACACCTTCCAAATTCCCCGAAAAGCGGAACTCCCCCTTCCGGACACCGTTTGAGAGCAAGTCTCCCGATACCGGGCGCAACTTAGACCTGGTCAATCATCCCAGCTACCAAGAACCCGCCGCGAGTAACGGCAATCGTCGTCGCCGCCGCCGTCGCCATGAAACCGATGGGCCCACCAACATCAGCACGGCACCCAGTACGATTCCCAAAACTAAACCCCGAGCAGCGGCCAATGGCCAACGCCATGATGCCGTCTTGCCTGAACCGGCCCCCGGAGACCCGTTATCTGCACTCGGCGAGTCTAGCCCAAGCAGTCGCTACAGCAGTGGTCGCAGTCCCCGCCGCGAGTCACAGCCGATGGAAACTGTTGAGGTGGAAATGACCCCCCTGGAGCAAAATGTCTATGCGCTGATGGGCATCTCGCCATTGGTCAAGGTCGATCGTGAATCGAAAGACCCTAAGTTGGTGATGGTCTCGGTGGTGACACCAGGCGAAGCCAAGCCCACTTCCCGTGTTTCGGCTGCTGTGGGTGAACCGGTTCCCCGTCGCGCGGTGACGCGGCCGCTGGCTCTAGAGGATACACCGTCCCCCTTGCCCGAAACGCCCTTGCCGGTGTCTCAGGCTCCCCCAGAGCCACCGCGTGAAGTTCGTGCTGCTGTGACCATGCCGATTCCCACTTCACCCCTAGAGCCCGATGAGTTACCGCCAAGCCATCAGCCCCTGCCACGGCGGCGGCGGCGGCGCTCGTCTTCCCTCAGTGGCTAACTCGGGAACGGGATATTATGCCGATTTCCGGAGTCGATGAAGTGGGTCGTGGCGCTTGGTTCGGCCCGGTCGTGGCGGCAGCAGTGCTGTTGACTCCGGCTCAGGAACACCAACTCTTGGCGCTGGGCGTCCGTGATAGTAAGCAACTCTCGCCCCAGCGTCGCTTTGGGTTGGCACAGTCGATCCGGGCGATCGCCACCGCTATCGCCATCGGCTATGCCAACCCCCGCACGATCGATCGCCTCAATATTTTGCAGGCTACCCTCCAGGCGATGAGCCGGGCAGTGAACCGCTTGCACCCTCTGCCAGAGCATTGCTTAGTCGATGGCAATCAACCGGTGCCAGCCCTGCCCTGTCCCCAGGAGACAGTGATTAAGGGGGATCAGCAGTCAGTGGCGATCGCAGCAGCGAGTATTGTGGCGAAAGTCTGGCGAGATGAACTGATCGTACGCTTAGCCCGGCGTTATCCGGCCTATGACCTAGCCAACAATAAGGGGTACGGCACCGCTAAACATCGGGCGGCACTGTTTGAATATGGGCCAACGCCCCTGCATCGCTTGTCGTTTAAACCCTGTCGCTTGGCCAATGACACACCCTAACTGGCAGGTGCAGACGCAGCGGCATCACCGCTGGGACGCTCCAGCGAGAAACGAGGAGTCGCCTCCTCTTCTTCTAAGGGAATAAACTCAATGTGGTTGAGCAGGGTGGTAACAAATGCAAACACCAAAAACGGGAGCGAGACCACCATCACGATGCCCAAGGTCAAAAAGGCAAAGGGCTGACGGGTGCCGCTCCAAATGGCTAGCGTCGTCGCGAGTGCAATGAAGATGACAATGAGCCAAACGATAATCTGTCCGTAGACATCCCCGAAGGTCAAGGTGCAATTCATGCGGTATTTGGGGAGTTCGTTATCCATAAGCATCTCCTAAAGGTAAGGGTCTTCCTATCTTAGGGGTCTATTTCTTTTGTAGATGATTCCTTTGACTTTTAAAAAGACTCTTCAAATGTCTTTACGTTCTGTGAGCTCACATTAACGTTTTTTAAACGTGGATTTCGGTTAAGCGAAGCGATCGCATTCCTCAAAGCCTTGAAATCTCGATCAAACCCGGTTGTCAAGAGTCCAGCCCCCCGACACTTCCCGCTGAGCTAATCCTGTAGGGGTTTCACAGAACCCCCTTACAGCCAGGAGCTTGCGAACGCATTTTTGAGGACTTAGCCTCGATGATTCATCAGGCAGGCGGGACGCACTATCCCTCCGGGAGGCTACGCCAACGGCTCTGCTCAGCGACCACCTGCGCTACGGTTTTTCATCAATTTCAGTCTGGTGGGGGGGGGATTTGCCCCCCCCCCACAGAGAGGTGTTTTGCAAAAAAACAAGGCCAAAGGTTTTTAAAAATAAGGTTTTACGCCCAAACAA
>JBCDEB010000053.1:0-40248 GCA_039180005.1 Cyanobacteria bacterium P01_G01_bin.54
ACCGTGAATCCTCGAAACGACGCAGTTTACGCCAGAAAACAAAGCGAGCTGCCATGAGTCCTGATTATATGCTTACCGTTTTGAACGCTGCTTTGCCTCATTAGCACATTTTTAGGACGATTTTCTTGCGCTTACCCTGCCATAAAGTCCTAAATGAGTCAATAGATGAATATGAGTTTGAGCAGATTCTTGATGATCTTGTTACAATCTCAGGGCAAAGTAGATTCTTTGCAGTAGCTGGTTTATTTGAGCGTACTGCTGATTCTCTTTCCGCATTAGGAAATTTGTGTAAACAGGATCAGAAAGTACTCATAAAGTTACGCAATTAACTTATTCAGCTATCCAAAGAAGAACTTCCTAAGCATGCAGACGAAATCAGAAAATCATACTCATATAAAGCAATTACCGAAGCCCACAAGTGTCCAGAAATTGAACCTCGTGACCTTGCTTTACCTTTCCCAATTTCATCAGAGCTACCTGCAAGCTATATAAGCCGACTATTCCAGCACCTTCAGGAATATGGGACTAGAGTTGTCAACAAAACAGTAGAGAACTACTTGACTGATCTTGAGGAAGCTATCAGAGTAGTGTTCGGGAAAAGAACAAACGTATTTTCTGCTCGTGTAAGAACAAGAGTTGAGGAGATTGAAAAACGGTTCAATATTCGTGGTGAAGTTTCGATCTTTAAGATTCCTAGTAATCGAATACATTATCAATTTGATGACAACCTAATTTCACATCTCAGACCCCAAAAGCATCGCATCTTTCTTGAAGAAATACTCCCGTTTGAATGGTTACATCGCAGTATTGAGCTACCGTTTGAGAAGGCTAAAGTTCAAATACTTTATGCAGAGATTGAACTGAAAATCGATTCCAGCGGTAATAATATTATTAAGAATGTGGCACAGCAGAAGCTAGAAGCTCGTGAGAGGAGTGAGAACGGAGCCGTCGATATATCCAACAGACATATTAAATCTGCTAGTAATAGTCATGTAGGTGGGCTTTTGAATGACTACGAGGAAGCCTATAAGAAATATGTGGAAGAATGGGGAAATTGGCTTGTCAAATACCAGAACTTGATTGATCTGGCAATCAGTGTTAGTCGTCCTGATATTCAGGATACTATTACCAAGGTGGTGGAAGATCTTCGTCGTCATGCAAATGATTTTAGAGTATAGGATTTTGGGTTACGTATTTTGAATGGGTGATTTTCGATTATTTTTCAAGTACACTCACATCATCTATAATGTCCCAATATTGCTATAATCATGTCTCTAGTAAACCATCCAATCGTGCTAGGAGTAGGGTGCGTTAGCAGGTCAAGCTCTTGATTGAATACCAAAAGTCCGTTTCCTGCGTAACGTACCACAACCCATTTAAAGTAGTGGAGCTTGTATGATTTTCTAGAGGTAGCTTCTCCAGAGATTTTTTTAGGAGGTAATCTTTCAAAACATTGGCGGTGTTGGGCTTCCCTCCGTTCAACCCAACCTACGAACATACACCTTTTCAGCTATTCTACGGCACTACTTTTTTCGCCCTAACTTGCTGCATCTTCTTGCGCCAAAGCTGCCAAGAATTCAGTAACCGCATCAAATTGATCGTGATAGGTAATGTGGCGACTCAGTAGGGTGAGATCTAGCTTTGGCAGGAGCTTGCTTTGGTGTCTTTGCTGATAGCCAACATCGGTGAGTTCGTACACTTGCAACACACCATCTTCCCAGAGCCAAACTTCGGGTACACCCAGCCGTTGATAGAGTTTAAGTTTATCAACGCCCCCACTGGTAAAGATAACTTCGATCGCCAGATCAGGAATTGTTTTCTTGATTGCCAGGCTATAGCATTCGTCAGGTTCTTTCCGTGCCTGCTGCGCTTCACTGCCAAGCATCGGACTGCCTTGGGCATAAAACCGAATGCCACTAACCCGTAAATAAGCCTCTAGCAAAACCGCGATCGTTTTTTTGTATTCTTCGTGATCGAAGCTATTGGTCATAATGTCAAGGGTGCCGTCTAAATAGGCAAACCGGATACCGGCCACGGTGTCAAAGGCTGTGACAATCGTCTGGAATTGTAGCCAGCCCACGTCAGAAAAGGTCAGGCAGCGATCGCTCGGTGGGGAGAGAGTCAGGTTCATGATTTTAGATAGGGCGACGCGATTGTGCTTTGAGTGTATCGCGACTCAAACTGGGGTCGTGTAAAGCGTCTGGGTTTCGGCGATGACTTGACCCATCCAACCCATGAAGATCGCCCCTTCACCAGGGACTGCCCACTAAGGTAAAAGCACTCCAATAGTAGGGATGACTGAGGTCGATATTCGGGTAGTCGGCCAGTCCGGGTGGGAGCACCGTCTCGCCTAAATAGCCCCGCCGAACCGAGACATCACGATGGAGCAACGCGAGTTGGGCCTGTCGCAGGGCTTCTGCCTTGATCGTCACCGCTGGATCGGCAAGCTGGGCATAAAACGAGTTCATCAGGGCTAAGGTGCCGACATCGGACACTTGCCAGAGGCTCGCTAAGACCGATTTCACGCCGGACTGTAAGGCGGCACCGGCAAATCCGAGTTCCGCTGCGGCATCGCCAACTGCTGTCTCACAGGCGCTGAGAACCAGCAGCTCAAGGGCAGGATCTTGATAGAGTTTAAAGTCCCGTAACCCTTGGAGGGGGACATCCTCGCCATCCCACAGTTGAATATAGGCGGCATCGGCAGCACCCGGGCGGAATCTGGCATGGGTTGCCAGGTGCAGAATTTGAAATTGACGTTGGTTGGCCTGCGATCGCAAGTTGCTATAGGTAAAGCCATCATTGAGATATTTCTGTTGGGCATGCTCAGTGATGAGATTTAATTCGATCGGCACCGCTGGTAGGGGCGGCTGATCGGCAAATTCGGATGCGCCCATCGCCAAAATCGTGGCGTTATGGAGGGGCATATAGCGCCAGTCAATCAGTGAAAGGCTCGGAATGAGTGCAAGGCTGTACGCTTCAATTAAGAATTGTTCGCCATCCTGGAGCGCTGCCATTGGCAGCGCTCGCAGCCCTTCATCGGCAACGATCGACAAATGCTCAATCTCCAATGCTTGCAAGTCGTCTTGCAGAGGACGAATGAGCCAATCATAGAGCTGTTGCGCAGCGGGTAAATAGGTGTCACCCACAACGCTATTTAGGCCGATTTGCAAGGCTTGAACTTCTTGCTCCACCTGGGAGCGGGTGACGCCGAGCGGCCGCCTCACAATGGGATCGCCGTCCGGTGTAATCAAGATAAGTTGCAAGGGGTCATCGCCGTTGGCACGATTGTTGCTCAGCTCATGTGCCTGGGTCAACGGAACCGAGAAATACGTGGGCTTCAATGGTGCTGCCGTTCGGCGGGGTTCTAAAACAGGGGTTGTCCCCATCGGCAAACGATCTGTGATGGGGTTCTCATTCAAGGGAGGCGCATTGAGCGCGATCGCACCAGCCTGCTCATGGGGCAGGGTTAAATGGGCAAATGAATTGAGCCCAAAGGTAAAGTAAATGACGGCGGGTCGTACCCCCGTTTGTTGCTCAATGTCTTGCATCAAGGTTTGAGATTGGGCGATCGTCAGTGGCTTGACGTCATCCCTGTCGAGAACCAAGGCGGTATAGTCATTGGTCATTTTCACTTCAATACCGTCGATCGCCAAAAACAAGAGATTGCCGTCTTTAGCGGTCGGTTCGGGTTCAATCAGCGGCAAGGGGGCATAGGGTGTACAACTGAGTCCACAAATGGGCAGTTGAATCACGCTGGTCACGACAGGGAATTCATAGGCTCCGATATCGACAATGTCATCGATGATGCGCAGCTGACCCATTTGGTCGATGGTCAACGGGATGCCATTGGCCGCTAATGCCAAAGCATTCTTACCTGCGTTGATCGCTGGACTCATAAGTTGCAGGGCATGGGTCGCAGTCGAACCACCATTATTTTGTAATGGGCCGAGGAGTGGGTCTTGGTTAATGATGTTGCCATTGACGCCATTGGCTAGGGCTAGTCCTGTAATCCCAGTTGTGTCCGTAATCAGGCTATACCGTGCGGTGCTGGTACTGAAATTCGCAGAGATGTCAGGATGGGCTGCTGCCGTATTGTTGGCAATAATCGTATTGGCGATCGTGTTGTTTTGTGTTCCAGAGATGTAAACCCCCCCGCCTTGTCCTGTTGTTGCGGTATTGAAGGCGATCGTGGCGTTGGTTAAAGCGACATTTCCCAGGCTATAGAGCCCCCCGCCCTTGCCGGCTGTGTGATTGCCCGAGAGAGTGGTGTTCGCTAAGCGAATGTCACCGCCAAAACCCAAAATCCCTCCGCCGGCGATCGCAGCACTATTCCCTGAAACCGTAGATTGAGTTAAGTTTATCGCCCCGAGACTTGCGAGTCCGCCCCCCACACTTGCAGCAACATTGTCTGAGAGGGTCGCGTTGAGTGATGTGACAGCCCCGAGGCTAAAAACACCGCCACCATTGCTGCCTGAGTGATTCCCTGAAATTGTGGCATGGTCTAAGGTGACATCACTTTGGCCAAAAATCCCGCCGCCATTATTCCCCGCGATATTCCCCACGACAACGGCATTAGAAAGGGTGACAGTATCACTCGCTTGAATTCCGCCACCATTCAGATTCGCTGAGTTGCCCGACACGGTCGATTGATACAAAGTAACTGCACCATCTGCATTAATTCCCCCGCCATCATCGCCCGCAACATTGCCAGCAAGCGTAGAGTTGGTCATGCTCACTGCACCATCCGAATTAATTCCCCCCCCGTTATCGCCCGCAGTATTCTGGGTCAAGGTAGAGTTGATTAGCGTAACCGAACCTGATGCGTCCGGATGATGAATGCCCCCACCTCTACTACCCGCTGAATTCTTGGTAATTGTGGAGTTGATGACAGTAATATTGTCTGCCCGAACCCCGCCGGCAAATGTGCCCGCTAAATTGTCTGAGATGATCGAATTGATCAGAATTAGATCATTATTGTCCACCGAAATACCACCCCGGCCCAGCCCAGCAGAATTACCAGAAACGAGCGAATTCCTTAATACAACCAAGCCGTTTGTGCTGCGAATGCCCGCTGCTCGTTGAGCAACAATATTGTTTAGAATCTGTACATTATCAAGGGCAAGGACGCCAGTTCCGGTGTAATTAATCCCCCCGCCAAGATTAGTAACTGAACCATTTTGAATCGTCAGGTTTTGAATCGTGGCATCGTTGGCAGTGATGTGAAAGACGCGATCATTACCGCCACCATCAACAATCGACCCATTTCCATCTAGTTCTAAATCATCGGTTGTCCAAGTAATTTCTCCACTGGTTAGGGTCACGGTTCGCGCTGAATCAAACACAATCATGTCGCCATTGCCCGCGTCCGTTTCAATTCGATCTCGTAGCGAACCCGGCCCAGCATCCGCTGAACTGGTCACTGTCCACGCTGCTAATTTACCCTCCCAGTCGGTCAACGTCTCAGGGGTAAACGGGATCTGCTCATCAATGCTTCCGGTGCGATATTCTAAGTGCCAATCCCCTTGGTAATGGTCACTCCCCGTCACATCCACCGATGCTGCCACATCGGCCCCCGTCATCTCGGCAAGACGCGCCACCAATGCCTCACCGGTCTCGCCCAACGCCGTAAAGCAACTGTAGAGCAGCAAATCTGCACTCTCCGTGATGGCTTCACCCCAGGCTTGCAAATCAGCTTGATACTCCTCAAGATTCTCCGCCCTCAGCCATTGCTTCCCCAGCCAAAAATTGCCTTCATTTCCCTCTGCAACAATGGCAACAGATTCGAGCTTCCCCACAGACTCACGAATCACGGCTAATTGCTCACGGATTACGGCAGAGCCCTGCTCCTCTCGCTCAATCATCTGGCTAACGGTTCCAGCGGCGGCACCATAGAGCAAGGCCTCGGAATGTTCGACTCTGGCGTCAACAAATACGGCTTGATCCGGGTTTTCTTCGGTGGCGCTAAAGCGAATCACACGGGTATCGCCGACGACTAAAGCTGGGTTTGCTGGCTTCACCTGCCCGGCTGCATAGAGGTCAATGGTTTCTCCCGAGACGCTCCCCCCAATCACCACATTGCCGAACGGGGGATCGGATTGGGGTAACGCCTCCATAATGGTCCCTGAGCCGGTTAACAAGGTGGGTAAATCTAGGGGGGTAATGCCGGCGGCGATCGCCCCCGCATCCACCTCCAAACGCAACAACATTCCGGGTTGGCGAATCTGCACAAAGCGCTCTCCCGGTACTGCGGCGAGCGTGACGGTTCCTTGGGCTGAGGCAATCGCCCCTTGATTAAATACCGTTCCCCCAAGCAGACTCACATCCCCAGCGGTGGTGAGATCGCCAAAATTGAGAATTGCCCCCGGCTGCTCACTCAAAAACGCAAACTGCTTGGGCTCCCCCACCAGCGCCCCATAATCATTACTGCCGATGGTATTCAACCAGCCGCCTGCAAAACCGATGCGATCGGCCGTTGTTGCCAAAAAATCTCCCCCGATATTCAAGCGGGCATCTGTGCCCAAAATAATTCCCGCCGGATTCATTAGATACAAGTTGGGATTGGCCTGAATCAGACCATTAATCTGCGAAGCATTCCCGCCCGTTACCCGACCAAAGAGGTTGACAACAGTGGGATCACTCAAAAAGTTAGCGGTCTCACCGGAACTCAAACCAAACGTCTGAAAGGAATGAAACAGGTTTGCGCCCGCTTGGGTTCCGCCTTTAATGTGATACGTATTGCCGTTGTGCTCAATGACGGTGCCGGTGCCATCTAAACTGGCCGTGATCGATTGGGCGAGGCTCTCATGGCCCAAGGCCCAGAGGGTGCCAAAAAGGGTAAAACCTAGAACAGAACGAAACAGTAGCATAGGAGAATGGGGTGCGCTCGCAAGTTAAATAGGTAGAGATTGCCAAACGAGAAAAGCACCTTCTTTCTTAGAGCGCGTCATTAGTTAATATTAGAAGCCTTACAGGACAAGCGATAGAGTGCCTTACTCCCCCTCCAAAAAAACCACATAGGAGCGGGGCATTAAGCGAGTCATCGCGATTGTTTGCGGTCTAACTGATGACAACCCCGAGCAGCTCCCCTCACAGAGATTGGGACAACTGTCACAATTATGACAAGACAAGGCCGCGATCGCCGCCCCCCAGTCACGCCATACCCACCATGATGACGCACGCTCAATTCTAGATTTTGATTTCCTTAAGAAAATATTAAGCTGTGGTACGGTTAAGGGGTGCTGTCGGGCTATGTCCCAGCAGCCGCATCAATTTGTCACAATTAAGACTTGTAACAAGACGGCCCAGACCCACTTAATGGTCACGGTCAATGGACTGACACCTGCGTGACTGCTCCCCGTGGCGTTTGGGCTGTCTCCTAGCCGTTGCTGGAGAGCCTTCCTTGCCATGATCCCCCCTGACTCAGCGCTGTCGTCTACTGAAATATCTCCCGAAAGATCCCTCGCTCAACTCGACCCCCCTGACCAGATGGAAGAAGCCTGTGGCGTTTTTGGTCTCTATGCCCCAGATGAAGATGTTGCCACCCTGACCTACTTTGGTCTCTATGCCTTGCAACACCGGGGTCAGGAGTCGGCCGGTATTGCGACAATCGCGGGCGACACCCTCCACTATTACAAACATATGGGTCTGGTCTCCCAGGTTTTTGATGAAGCTCGTCTCAAGACCCTACCCGGCCATGCCGCTGTGGGCCATACCCGCTATTCCACCACGGGCTCAAGCCATGTGGTCAATGCCCAACCGGCGATTGTGGCCACCCGTCTCGGCGACTTTGCCTTGGCCCACAATGGCAACCTCGTCAATACCGTGGCCTTGCGATCGCACCTTGAAGCTCAGGGCTGCACCTTTGCGACCACCACCGACTCTGAAATGATCGCCCTGGCGATCGGTAAAGAGGTTGACCAAGGGAAAGACTGGCTCAACGCCGCTTTGAGTACCTTTACCCATTGTGAAGGGGCCTACAGTCTAGTGATTGGTACACCCGAAGGCGTGATGGGCGTGCGCGATCCCCACGGGATTCGCCCCTTGGTGATTGGGATTCTGCCGGGTCAACCCCATCGTTATGTCCTGGCCTCTGAGACCTGTGGTCTGGATATCATCGGTGCCGAATACCTGCGCAGTGTTGAGCCGGGGGAACTGGTTTGGATTAGTGAAGAGGGCATGGCCTCGTTCCATTGGGCCCAGAAGCCGGAGCGCAAGCTCTGTGTTTTTGAGATGATCTATTTCTCCCGTCCCGATAGCGTAGTCAATGAAGAAACCCTCTACAGTTACCGGATGCGCCTGGGGCAGCGGCTGGCCGAGGAGTCGCGCGTTGACGCAGATATGGTGATCGGGGTGCCGGATTCGGGCATTCCGGCGGCGATTGGTTACGCCCAGACGTCGGGACTGAGCTACGCCGAAGGACTGATTAAGAATCGCTATGTGGGCCGCACCTTTATCCAACCCACCCAGAGTATGCGAGAGGCGGGCATTCGCATGAAGCTCAACCCCCTCAAGGATGTGCTCCAGGGCAAGCGGGTGGTGATCATTGATGACTCGATTGTTCGGGGTACCACCAGCCGTAAGATTGTCAAAGCCCTACGGGATGCAGGGGCAGCAGAGGTGCATATGCGCATTTCTTCGCCGCCTGTGACCCACCCTTGCTTCTATGGCTTAGATACCGATACCCAAAGCCAGTTGATCGCCGCCACCAAATCCGTTGCCGAGATTGCCGAGCATATTGGTGTCGATTCCCTGGCCTATCTGAGTTGGCAGGGGATGTTGTTGGCCACGGGTGAACCCGTTAGCCATTTCTGTTCAGCCTGTTTCACGGGAGACTATCCGATCGCCATTCCCGAAACGGTCAAACGTGCCAAGTTAATTTTGGAAGATGTGGCGGTGTAGGGCGCGTCATCAGTTAGAGTCAGAAGTCTTACGGGACAAGCGATAGAGCGCCCGACCCAAACAACAGGAGAGGGGCTGTAAGTGAGTCACCGCAATGGTTTGAGGTTTAACTGATGACAGCCCCTGGTTTAACGTGAGTTCTGGATAAGCGAAGCGCTCGTATTCCTCGGGAGCACTGAAATCTCGTTGTCAAACCCGGTTGTCAGGGGGCCAGCCCCCCGACACCTCCCGCTGAGGGGGAAATTGCCCCCTCAGACTCCGGCAATACCAGAGCCAGTATTGTTGTTTCTGCTGGGTTTCAACGTCTTGTGCGATGTCTGCTTATCCAGCATTCAGGTTAGTTTTGTTTGCCCAGCCCTGCACCACCGCTGCTGCTGCTGCTGCTGCCCTGAAAATAGCCTGGGGACTTATGATGCTGCTGCCCTGAAAATAGCCTGGGGACTTATGATAAGGAGATTAAGCGGTGATGGTGATGAGGCAAAGCTTGGAGTCTGGGCCAATACCTCAGACAACGATCGCCCACAACCATTAGCGCAATCATGTTAGATGTGTATTGAGATTGAATCCCGCTGGGGTCGATCTGACGTCTGTTGTGAGGTTTGAAAAACAATGAGCGATCGCGCCCTCTCAGAACTCTCTAGCGCCGAACTGGTTCAAGAAGTCGAATCCCTGCGCCAGCGGCTAGAGCACCTGGAGAAAGTCAAACTCGCCTTTGATGCTCAGGATGAATTGGTGCGATCGCTGGTCTCCATGGGGCGGGCTGCCACGGGCCGCCTGATGCTGCGCTCAATGCTGCTACAAACGATCAAAGTTTCCGTCAAGCTGACCAACGCCGAAGAGAGCAGCCTCTTCTTGCTTGATGATAAAGGCGCGGTTACCGAAAGCATTCTGGCTCGGGGGGCCACCATTCGGGAACAGCGTGACGATCTGATTGGCAAGGTGCTCGACAGTGGTCTGGCGGGTTGGGTGGTGCGCAACAAACAACCCGGCATTATTACCGATACCCGCAATGACGATCGCTGGGTGACCTTGCCCAACCAGCCCTATACCGTTGGCTCAGCCCTCTGCATCCCCATTCTGCGGGGCAAAGCCCTGCTCGGGTTGCTGACCCTCACCCACCGAGAAACTCACCATTTCACGGATGAAACCACCGAACTCTTGCAGATGTGCGCCACCCAAATGGCTCTGGCCCTCGACAACGCACGGCTTTATGTGCTGGAACATCAGAAGCAAGAGGCCCGGAATGACAATGAGTCCGCTGTTGTCGAAACCAAACAAGATCTCTCGCAAGTTGGCATTTTTATCATTGCCGACAATGGCAAGTTCTTATATGCCAATCCGCTCATTGCCCAGATCTTTGGCTATGAATTTGGCGAACTCGTGGTTCTCGATTCGATTCTCAAGTTGGTCGCCACGACCCATTATCACAAGATTGCCGAGCAGCTTCAGCAATGCATCCAAGGCTATAACCCCGTGCTTTCCGTCCAGTTCCAGGGCCAACGCAAAGATCGCCGCCTAGTGGATATTGACCTCTACGGGACACGCACCAAGTTTTATGGCAAATATGTCATTATTGGCGTGCTCAGTTTGCAGTAAGCCCATTCCTCATTCAGAATGGGGAAATGTTTTGAAGAATTCGGAATGTTGAATTCGGAATTTTGAACTTTTGCCCCTTTATCCTGTTGGTACGCTATGACAACTCGACTATTTCGCTGGTTTAGCGATACCCGCCTGCTGAGCTATGCAATGTTTGCGATCGTAGTGGTCTTCGGCATTCACCTCTGGGTGAGCCCGGTTCAGGCCCAGGTCAATTGTCAAAGCCTACCCCATTGGTCGAGCACCAGTCCGACGATTAACCTCCACCACGTGTTCTGTGGGGAATTTAAGAATGGGCGGCCCAAGGGCTTCCACTCTCGCCCGAGCGGCACAAACCCCGCTACGATCGCCAATCTGCGCATTACCCAAGCCGCCAACGCTCAGGGGATCTACGGGGCACGGTGGGCCTATCGGGGCCACGCCGATCTACCCAAGTTTTCCACCTTCTTCCCCGATCGCTGCAATACCAACCAGGTGCTGCAATCGATCGCCTATGCCGCCAATCATCTCAGCGCCTGCCCCGATGGCGCACCGAGCTGGGCCCGTTGCGGGGCCAACCAGCCATCTGGAGGAAACACCACACGGTATTGCACCGCAAATAATGGCAGCAACTTTGCGATCGCTCTGGGCTTACTCAACGACGGCCGCGTGAATACGGCTTTTCCGCTGCGGTAGCAGAGTTGTCCTAGTGCCGTGACACACCTGAATTGATGCATTAGAAAAAAATCCCTGTAGGGGCAATCCCCCTGTGGTTGCCCTGGTGTGTTGCGTGACGGCGGGTTGATCGGTGAGTGGCTAAGACCGGGGTAGAAGGGCACTACCCCTACTGAAATCCACGGCAACATCCTATTGCATTGTTTTAGGGTGTGTCGTCAGTTAACCGCAGAAGCCTGACGGGACAAGGGATAGAGCGCCCGACCCAAACAACAGGGAAAGGGGCGGTAAGCCAGCCACAGTAAGCGTTTGAAATCTAACTGACGACAGCCCCTAGCTGTGCCACGGCACTCGGTTGCAAAACAAAAGACCTGTGTTAATCCCATGACCCTCGATCCAGTCTTCACTTGGCCCGGCTACCGTGCTGATGACCCAGCTCACCAGCAATTGCGAGCCTTTCTGGTCATGGATATTCAACAGAGCCCCGCTTGGGCGCAGGAGATTGTAGAGAAGATCATGGCGGTGCGATCGCAGCAGCTCGGGCAATGGCAGCGCCTGGGCAATGCCTATGTCCTTAATCTCTCGCTCCAGGGCGCACAGATCGAGGATACGGTGACGGAGTCGAGTCAGACAGTCTTACTAGAAGAGTTTGAGGCGGCACTTCGGGCCTGGCAGGGTTGGATTCAGCACAATGAAACGTGTTGAGAGCACTATAAAACTGCACTCTCATAGTACTCTCAGCGGAGAAACGCTAAACTGCGGACTGACATTCGATTGCCAAGGGCAAAGGACTCCGCGACAATGGGCTCAAGTGACGATTTGCTCTCCCTCTTTAGCCATGACTGACCTGCTCGAACAAAAATGTGTCCCCTGTAGTGGGGGGGTGCCGCCCGCCACCGATGCGGAAATTGCCGCCCTGCGACCCCAAGTCCCGGACTGGCTGTTGGTCGATAAAGACGGCATCAAGCGGCTGCGTCGCACCTATGTCTTCAAAGACTTTCAGGCCGCCATGGCCTTTACCCAGGCAGTGGGAGATGAGGCAGAAGCCGCCGACCACCATCCCCTTCTGACGACGGAATGGGGCAAAGCCACGGTGGAATGGTGGACCCATGACGTTGGTGGTCTGCATCAAAATGATTTCATTATGGCGGCGAAAACCGATGCGGTGGCAAAGCGGCTGGCTGCATCCTAAACCGCATCTATTTTGAAACCGATCGTTCGGGTTTGACAACGAGATTTTAGGACTTTGAGGAATGCGATCGCTTCGCTTAACCGAAACTCACGTTTTTTAATGCATCAAGACCGAGTCAGGTCAGTAGCATTTAGCCCCAATGGTAACTTGATTGTTAGTGGTAGCAACGATAATAGTTTGCAGCTATGGAATTTACAAGGCAAACCAGTTGGAGTGCCTTTCCAAGGGGAGCATCCCACTTTTGCACATCCAGACTGGGTAGCAGCCCTCATCCCCCAGCCCCTTCTCCCAAAAAGGGAGAAGGGGAGCCGGATTCAAAGTCCCTCTCCCAGCTTGGGAGAGGGATTTAGGGTGAGGGCTTGCGTAACTGGGATGCATCCTTTCCAAGGTCATCAAGACCGAGTTAAATCAGTGATATTTAGTCCAGACGGGAATTATATTGTTAGTAGCAGCGATGACAAGACTTTGAGGCTGTGGGATTTAGACGGTAACCCAGTTGGAGAACCATTTTTAGGTCATCATGATGCGGTTAGGTCAACAGTGTTTAGCCCCGATGGTGAGTCTATTGCCAGTGGCAGCGATGACAAGACTTTGCGCTTGTGGCGAAGCGAGGACTGGCGCAGTTGGCTGCGGGTCTGCTGCGATCGCCTCCGCAACCGCCCCAACCCCTCCGAACTCTAACAAGCAGTTTGACCAAGCGCCTAGTGATTTCAACATCGCCGCCCGCAGTGGTGGGAATCATCGCCCACTTAACACACCTTACGCGAAAAATCGCCTGCGCTACGGATAGGATTGCTGTACTGTCCCAACGATAGCCCAGAATTGGGACGGTGGGCAGCGCAGCATAAAAGGGGGAGCGGGGCATGATCGGGATCAATGGGGAAGAGCGATCGCCCCCCCAATTCCCAACCCACTGCATCACAACCGAGCCATCAAACAATCACGCCCGTCCCCCAGTCAGGGTCACAGAAATGGGCCAGGAAATTCGCGACCATCAATTGTATAAGAGACAACTTTTTGACCCCCAATTTTTTTAAATCCCCCGATGAATGCTGTGATTGAGGCGATCGCCGCCAAAGCCCTCCACCAATTCCGTATCTCTGCAACGGAATACCAGACCCTGAACCGACTGCTGAATGAGAATACTAACCTGGGCGATCGTGATATCACCTTGGGCAGACGGGTGATTTATGGGGTGCGTCATGGCATTGTGCATTTGGATGTGGAAGGGGGGCATTGGTGGTTGTTGTAATCTGCCGTTTGGTTTGTCTCGGGGTGGCCGACACCCGACCCACCCCGGTCTGCGCTAAGCGCGACCGCCCCTCCCGAGAGGGGATTTTTAGGGTTTATTTAGCGTGGGTTCTGGATAAGCGAAACGATCGCATTCCTCAAAGCACTAAAATCTCGATGTCAAACCCGGTTGTCAGGGAACCCACCCCCCGACACCTCCCGCTGAGGTGGAGATTGCCACCTCAGACTCCTGCAATATCGGAGCCAGTATTGTTGGATTCTGCTGAGTTTTAGAGCCCTGCGCAACAAAGAAAATCCGTAGCGCAGGCGTCCCGCCTGCCTGATGAATCATTCGGCTTAGAACCGCACCTCGTATTCCAAGACGGCACGATCGTCGCCGCGTAGATCGCTGGAGCCCCGGACGGTGAAATTATCATCGATGCGATAGCGGACATTAAAGCGGGCGGGTTGGTTGGGCGGGGTAAGGAACTGGAAGACCGAGACCGAGGCGCGATCGCTGAGGCTCTTGCTCAGTTCGACGGCGATGCCCAACGTACCCGCACTGCTATCGGCTTCTTCATCATCGTCGATCACCTGAGCCGGAAAAACGCGAAACTCATTGAGACCAAAGGCATCGCTAATGGTGCGTTGCACATCGCCAAAGAGGGCGCTGCCCGCGATATTGGCCAGACCCCCCACTAGGGCGGTATTGTCCCCCCCCGCCACGGAGTTGACAAACGTGCCGCCAAGCAGGGCCAGAATCTCGGTTTCGCTGCGGCGGGGGCTACTGGTGAGCGTAATCAGGCGATTGTTAGCGCCAAGTCCGGTCTGGTTGGAGGTGCTTAGGGTTTCGATCAGCTCCAGGGCGGAGGCCTGGACTTCGGCTTGGACGCGCAGGGACTGGATCGAGCCCAAGTTGGTGGAGCGGTCTTCCACCTCGGAGCTGACCGTCTCCACGGCAAAGGCGCGTCGTTCGGTTTCGAGGACCGAGCCGATCAAACGCAGATCAAGGTAGGGGTCAAGCCCGGTAATCGAGCTGAGGAGCGCCTGATTGCGGTATTCGTTATCGAGGCGGAAGTTGGTGGTAAACAGGTTGAGATAGCCTCGTGTCAGGTCGATATCCCCGTCGGGCTCCAGATTGGGCAAGACGCCATTGAGCGTAAGGTTGCCCCGCGCTGCGAATTCCAAAATCGGGAACTGGCGCAAAATAAAGTCGTTGGTCAGGGCAATCTGGAGATCGCGGAACTCAACCAAGCTAGCCAGGCCACCGCCGCTGCCCTCTTCGGCGGCCACCGCGTTACTCAAGGCCGCCACACCGAGGAGTTGCACCTGGCCATTGCTGACGCCCACCTGGCCGGTAATTTCGGGGGCGAGGGCGGTGCCGAGCACCTGAACCTGGCCATCGATCGTCCCGGCGAACACACCTTTCAGGGCGACCGTTAACTGTTGCATCTGGAGGGTGAGGGGGTTGTCTGGGGCGCGGCGTTGAAAGGTGGGCAGGCTACCGGCGATCGCGATCGCCCCGCCGCCAAACTGACCCGTCAACTGCTCCACGTCAATCTGGTCAAAGTTGAGGTGGATGTGACCTTGGAGATCCGTTAAGGGCTCATCGGGCAAGAGGGCTGAGCGCATCACCCCATCGGCAAGGCGCACGTCCCCATCGGCGGTCAAGGCGGCCAGACGCAGGGTCTCCGGGTCAAGCCAACCCTTGAGGGTCACATCCACAGCAGCTTGGCCCTGTTGCCAGGCCAGTTGTTGCCGGGTGATGATATTGAGGATCGCCAGGCCATCGTCCTGGAGTTTTGCGGTCAGTTCCACGCCGTAGTCGGCGGGGGGTGATGTGCCGGGAATCGGCAGTTGGTAGGGGATGCGGCCGGTCAGAGTCAGGGGCGTGCCCCCTTCGATCAGGGTGCTGCGGGCCCGAAAGCGCAAGAGAGATTGGTTGTAGTTGAGGTTGGCGGTGGCCGTGTCGATCGGCGTGTCGTTGATGTTGGCGTCAGTGATGTTAACCCGTCCGAGTACTTGGGGATTGCTGCGATCGCCCGCCAGAGTCGCCGTGGCATTGATCTGACCCCCCAGACCAATTGCGGGGGGCAGGGGAATGAGATCTTGCAAGGTGATAATCGGCAGATCCGTGACTTGCACCTGACCGTTGATACTGTCGGCACCAAACACGCCCGAGAGCAAAATCGATCCCTCACCGCTCTGGAGTTCAAAGGGCTGGATGGCGACCACGCCCTCCTGCAAGCTGCCCTTGATCGTCACCCGGTCGGCCACATAGTTGCCCCATTCCCAGTCTTCGCCCTGAAGATCGACTTCGCCTTGGACACCATTGAAACCATCCTTGAGGGGACCGCCCATAACGATGTGTCCGCTGATTGCGCCCGAAACAAATTCCAGGGGCGGCAGGGGCAGGGCGTCGATGCTCTCTTGCTGGCGCTGCTGATTAAGGGTGAGGATCTCGGAGAGGCGATCGAGCTGGGCCTGGAGGGGGGCATTGCCATCGCCCACCGCCACGGTGTCCAGATCAGCGGCGCTCCCCTTGGCGGGGGCGCTAACCGTACGACTCAGGCGCAGCAAATCGGAAATTTTGGCAATCTCCAGGGCAGCCAAGATATCCCGCAAATCGCCTTGGATAATCTCCACCTGGGCCTGAACCTCGGGATCGGAGCCCGTGGGAATCAAGCGGCCGCTGAGGCCATAGCGGGTATTGCCGGTGGTGAGTTCGGCGTTTTCCAGGGCGATCGCCCCTCCCACATATTGCACGCCGCCGCTAAATTCACTCGCCTGGAGGGGCCCGAGCACAAAGGGGGCGATCGCCACCTGGCCAGCAATCCCCCAGGTATTGAGGTCCACATCAAAGCGGCCGGTCAGCTTGCCCGAGAGGGGCTGGGCGGCCACCAGGGGCGGCAGCAAACCGGGGGGCAAGAGGCCCTTGAGCCGCCGCAAAGAAAGATTTTCTACAGTGGTTTTGAGCAGGTTCCCCTCGCGGACACCCCTGGCGTGGAGATCCTGGAGTTGCACGTCAAAGCTTGTGGGTAGATAGCGATTATCGAGGGCCACGTCCAGACGATCGCGCTCCCCCACCAGATTAACGGTCGAACCCCCAGGGCGAATGCTGACCGGGCCAGTGAACTGGGGATCAAATGCCCAGCGATTGAGAGCCAAGCGATCGAGCGTTAAATCCCCCGCCACCTCGGGGGCACGCACCGTGCCCTGCACGGTGCCCTGGAAGCTCGCCGCCCCCCCTAGGCTGATTTGGGTGGTTTCCACGGGCAGCGTCACCAGTTGTTGCAAATCGCGCAATCCCTCTTGGAGGGGGAGGTTGCGGGCATCCACGCTGAGATCCACATTGCGGATCACATCGGGGCCGATCGCCCCGGCCAAGATCTGCGCCAGGTTAAAGTCCACCGTGCCGGTCGCCGTGAGCTGATCTTTGGCATGGAGGCGCTCTAGGCGCAACCGTTCGCCGCCCCATTGAAAGTCGATCGCCAGCGGGTTCGTCACCAGGGAAACTCCCTGATTCAGATTTAGCCGCCCGGCGGCGGTCAGGGCGGTGACATTGTGCAACGGGATCGCCACCCTCACATCCCCCGCCAGTTGCCCCCGCAGTAGGGGATGGAAGGGGTGCAGGGCGAGCTGGCTGGGACGGGCTTGGGCGGTGAAGCGACCTTGATTGAGTTCCAGCTTGGGTAGTTCAATGTGACCTGTTGCCAATTGCACATTGCCATTTCCCTGAGCACTCAGGCTGTTGAGCGTCACCTGTTGCGGTACGGTTCCCCCCAGAGTGAAATCTCCAGAAACACTTTGGGCCAAAGAACTCGGTAACTGCGGCAGGATTCGGGTGGGTTGTAAGCCCCGCCCCCTGAGTTCTGTTTGCCATTGTCTCTGATTAAGCGTGATATCAGCCTCGCCGTTGCCACCACTTAACCCCGCAATTTTGGCATCGATTTCTAGGTTCGTTTGACCCAGTAGTGCGGCAACATTCCCTTGCAGAAGCGATGCAAGGTTGGTGTTGAGTTCAAGGTCAGCATTGGCAATCCCTAACTCGGATGCGTTAATCGGTAACTCAGTCGGTACAAGGGCCGTGAACTGGGCAAGGTCGAGATTTTTGGCTTGGATTTGGGTATCGAGTTGATTATTGGTCAATTCTAGGTTTTTCCGGGTCGCGACCCCCCCCGCTAAACCGAGCGTTATAGCACCCCGCCCCACCAGATCTGGCAATTGTGCACCCCGCAGACGACCTTCGATCGCTAGGCTGTTGTTGAGATTGCCAATGGGTAATGCTGCTAATTGTGCCGGGAGGAAGGGGGTGGCGATCGCTCCGAGCTCGGCATTCTGGGCTTCCACGATGGCTGTGAATCGTCCTTGTTGGAGCGTCAGCCGTGACGCGCTCAGCCAACCCTGACCCACCTGAGCCTGAGCCTGACCCGACTCCACTGTGAGGGCATCGAGGCTCACACGATCGAGCCGACCCCGAACGGGCAGGCGAACATTGACGTTTTGGATCGGTAACGGTGCAGGCAATCTTAAATTTTGAGCGGTTACGGTTCCCGACCATTGTTGATCCCGCAGTTCAACGTCACGGATATCGACTCTCCCCCCGAGCAATTGAGCGGTGACGGTGGCTTGGAGCTTCTGCCAATCTTTAACCGGCACCGTCACTTGGGCTTGCCCCGCCAGCGTACCCACCGGCACAGGCAGGGGCACACCGTAGGTACTCAATAGGGCATCGGCGGGCAGATCCAGAAATTGAGCCCGTAGTTGCGCTACGGGCTGAGCCCCCTTGAGCTGGCCGCTGCCTTGGGCCAGGATCTGCCCACCCGCCCGGGGTTGGAGCTGCACCCGCGTGACCTGGGCGGTTTGCTTGAGGATATTCGCCTGGAAGTCAGCCCGGAATGATTTAAAGGGCAGGCGATCGACCCGGAGCTCACAGCGTTGGTCGGCGGGCTTCCCCGGACAAGCGTTGGTAATACGACCAATAACTTGGGGCTCGTCCAAGGGGCCAAACACAGCGGCATTGAGGGCGATCGCCCCGGTCACGGGCACCGGGATAAGATCGTCGTATTCAAAGGTTTCGAGCAGCGTAGCGATCGTCGTCGGCTCAAGCTGCACCACCAGCCGATTTGCCTGTTCATCCGCCGCTGAAAGGGTGCCCCCCACCCGCACCGGAATCTCGCCCAAACGGGTACGCCAACCGTCGAGCCGAACCACATCGCCCTGAAGACGCAAATCGCCCCGCTCGACCGTCACCTTGGGTGTCACTAGGGGGGTGGCCACGACTACATTTTTCAGGCGCGCCACCCCCGTCAATTCGGGAACGGTTTCTAGATTGAGGGGGTTGCCCACCAGCGTAATGATCGTGTTGCCGCTCACCTCCCCCTGCTGCACCTCCAAGGGCAGCGGGGGCAACATGCGAGCGACCTCCGCCAGATTAATGTCTTGAATTTGGGCCGCCAGCTTACCGCCCAAGCCCTCCCAGGAATCACCCTCAACCGCCACATTGCCCCCAATGGCAAAGCGCCCCCCAGCGACAAATTCCCCCCGCAACTGCTCAATGCCCATGTCTTTGACCCCGTCCCGGATCAGCAGAGCACCGCCGTCCACCTGGAGTTGGAGCGGTTCGGTGGGTTGGAGGTCTTCATCCAGCTTGACCAAGTCCAACGCGGCATTCTGAATCCGGAGTGCCGTGACCCGAATCTTGATCGGTAGGTTGCCCTCCTCAAACTCCGGAATGTTGAGCCAAGCACGGGTCTCGTCTTGGGCCACGTAGGCGCTGGCATCTTTGAGGGTAATTTCCAGCTCAAGACGCCGCTGGAGGGCAACCTTGAGGGGGGTAAAGCGAACGTCCACGGCCTGAGCCAGCCCATAGTCGGCATCGTCGGGCTGGGCAGGCAGACGTGTCGGGCCAAAGTGAATCCGGTTGAGTGAGATCCCTGTCACCCGCCCCAACTCCACCGGGCGATCGAGGGTGTTAGCCACCTGCTGCTCAATAAAGGGTTGCAAATAGTGTTGTAGGCCAAACCAGCCCGCCCCAGCACTTGCTGGAACCAACAGTAACAGCCACAACCAGTACCGACGACGCCACCACGGTGGGCGCGGTTTGGGTTGAGTAGACTCTGTAGACGTGGTGTCGGTCATGAGGGTTTGTTACAGGGATTCGTGATGGGGGGCTTGAGCACAAAATCTGGAAGCTAGATTCAGACCGGTGGCGGGCAAGATGCCCGCGCTACAGACTGTAATTGAGAAAAAACCGTAGCGCAGGCGTCCCGCCTGCCGATAAATAATCTCTCTTAGTGCAAGACGACAGAAATTATCTATGATTCAAAATCCACAGAATCCCGGTTGTACCAGCACTCTGAACGCTGAACGCTGAACTCTGAACTCCGAACAGGGTTTAGTTGGGAGTATATCGTGGGATGCTGAGGGGCGGAATGGGGGATAAAACATTCACCAGAGAATAATCTTTACCCCTGCCTCAGTCCCCTTGAATTCAGACGATGATCCATCCTGCAGCTCGCCTAGTGCTCGACTTCTGGTTTGGCGTACCCAGTGATCCAACTTACGGCCAGGAGCGCCGCGAATGGTTTCGCAAGGATGGGCAATTTGATGCGGAAATTCGGGCTCGTTTCCTCGCCTTGCATCAACGAGCCGCTCAAGAGCGGCTGGGGGACTGGCAGGCTGAGCCCTTGAGTTGTCTAGCGTTGGTGATTCTTTTGGATCAGTTATCACGCAATTTATTTCGGGGCACACCGGAGGCTTTTGCCCAGGATGCTCAGGCACTGGCGATCGCCCAAGCCGCCATCCAACAAGGCTTTGACCAACAGGTGCTCCCCGTGCAACGCTGGTTCTACTATCTACCCCTTGAGCATAGTGAGACTCTTAGTGACCAAGCCCAAGCGGTTCAATTGTTTGCCCAATTGGTTGCCCAACTGCCAGCTAATCCTGCATCTGAGCGGACGCTAGACTATGCCCGTAAACATCAAGCGGTCATTCAGCGTTTTGGACGTTTTCCCCATCGCAATGCCATCCTGGGACGAGAGAGTACACCGGAAGAGGTCGCATTTTTACAGCAACCAGGGTCATCCTTTTAGGGCATGGGATTAGAGGGTGCTAAAACCCTGATAGAACAGGTGATAATTGGCCCGATCTAACCAACGTGATTTTCGGTTAAGCGAGGCGATCGTATTCCTTAAAGCCTGGAAATCTCGATGTTAAACCCGGTTATCAGGGAACCCGCCTCCGACACCTCCCGCTGAGGGGGAAAGTGCCCCCTCAGACTCCGGCCATATCGGAGGGTGCATCCCAGTTGTGCAATTTGCCCTCATCCCCCAACCCCTTCTCCCAAAGTGGGGAGAAGGGGAGACAATTCTGGAGTCCCTCTCCCAGGCTTGGGAGAGGCGATGCACTGAGCTTGTCGAAGTGGATTTAGGGTGAGGGCGACCAAACTGGGATGCACCCATATCGGAGCCAGTATTGTTGATTCTGCTGAGTTTCTTAAGTCTTGCGCGATGTCTGCTTATCCAGAGCTCACGTTAACCACAGAAAAGGGGCTATAAGCCAGTTATGGCAATGATTGAGGTTCTCACAGGGGACAGCCCCGAGATGTCGCCTCAAAATTATATAAGTTCTTAAAAGTCCATCCCCATCGACAATGTTAGGATCAGCCTGTGTTTATGAGAATTGTCAGAATAAAATAACAACAACTTGGTTGTTTTTGTGCTTCAGTTCAACGTCAATTCAACGTTAGTTATGAAGGTTAAGAATTTAATCCGGTAATTGTGTAGGGTGGGCCTTGCCCACCAGCCAACCGTTTTGGCGATACCGTTTTGGCGATCACGTATTCCTGATTTATTTTCTTAAGTTCCATAACTAACGTTGAATTGACGTCTCGGTGCAGTGGATTTAATGCAGTCGGTCAGGAGGCTGAGCCTGTATCGACCCGATCGGTTCCCCAATGTTCATACAAAAGCGCTTATATAATGACGCGTATACATACAACGGTGTTCATATACCCTAATCTTTTGGCCCCGAATAACTGTTGGGCAAAGGAAATAGAACCGTTTTTCTGTAGTGTCAGACTGTCAATCTGTCCAGAAGGCTCTGTCTATAACAGCGTACGACTGCTCTCTGTCGATTTGCCAAAAGTAGTCCTTACCATAAAGGGATCAAACCGCCAATGACTTCAAAGACGCCGAATTTAACCGAAAATCTCTATGCGCATTTGGCTCAACAATGGATCCTCGCCCAGAGCATTACCCGGATTCGACGCAGCCTTGACCTCAACACCATTTTTCAAACCACCACAGAAGAGCTGATGTCGATCTTGGGCTGCGATCGCGCCATCATCTATCAGTTCAATTCAGATTGGGGCGGCACGATTGTCGCGGAGTCGGTTAAACCGGCTTGGCAGCCCTTGCGCACCCGCCAGATCGTCGAAGCCGAACTTCAGCGCAACACCACTGACCACGAGACCTGTGTTTTGGACGAATACAAAGCGGGTGAACCCACCCCAGAAGAGCCGATCGAAGTGACCGACACCTACTTACAAGACAACCAAGGCGGGATCTATCAGCACGGCTTGCCCTATCGTGCAGTCAACGATGTCAGTCAGGCGGGCTTTAGCCCTTGCTATCTGGAGTTTCTGGCACGGATGGATGCCAAAGCCTATATCAACACACCGCTCTTTTTAGACAATCAGCTCTGGGGCTTGGTCTGTGTCTATCAAAACGCCCAACCCCGAGTTTGGCAGAACGAGGAAATTAATATTGTCATCCACATTGGTGAGCATATGACCGTTGCACTCCAACAGGCCCACCTCCTGAAACAATCGCAACAGCAAGCCCTGGCGTTATTGCAAGCCAAAGAAAAAGCCGAAGCGGCGAATCAGGCCAAGAGCGAGTTTTTGTCCAGCATGAGCCATGAGTTGCGCACCCCCCTTAATGCCATTCTGGGGTTTGCTCAGCTACTTGCGGATGCCAGCAATCTGACCCCTAGCCAAAGTGAGCAACTCCAAATCATCAATCGCAGCGGCGAACATCTGCTTACACTGATCAACGATGTGCTGGAGATGTCCAAAATTGAAGCGGGTCACCTCACACTTAATGCTAGCGACTGCCATCTCCATGCCCTACTCCAAGATCTCGAAGAGCTCCTACGCCTCAAAGCCCAAGCCAAGGGCATTGAACTGACGGTGCAATGGGATGCCACTGTGCCCAGCCATACGATCGTCGATGGACAAAAACTGCGCCAAGTGCTGCTGAATCTGCTCAGCAACGCCCTTAAGTTTACCGATCGCGGTGCGGTCTCCCTGCTTGTGCATGGCCAACCTCACCTCGCCCAGCAGCAACAGATTTCGCTGACCTTCCGGGTACAAGATACCGGCTGTGGTATTCCCCCCCACAGTCAACAGCGTATTTTTGAGGCCTTTGGCCAAACCGCAGCGGGTCAGCGGGTGGAGGGCACAGGGCTGGGCTTGACGATTTCTCAGCGCTTTGTGCGACTGATGGGGGGGGAAATCACAGTGATGAGTGTAGAAAATCAGGGGTCAACCTTCGAGTTTACGATTCCGGTACAGATGAGCCAGGTGCAAGAGGCCGATGCTGCGCTGGAGACTAGAGTGGTGGTCGGTTTACAGCCGGATCAACCTCCGTATCATCTAGTCTTGCTTGAAGGCGATGGGGATAATCAACTGCTACTCGGACAATGGTTAATAGAGGTGGGGTTTACCGTAACCACCTGTGCCAATGTGTCCGGGGCGATCGCCCATTGTCATCGTCAACCCACGGCGCTCTTGCTCATTCATCTCAGTTCCCTGGGCCCCGATCCGGCGGGGGTGCTCACGACCCTGCGTCAGAACACCCCGACCTTGAAAATTATTGGTTTGACTGCCGACGCCTTTGTCGCTAATCGAGCGGCGGCGATGCCGGAGGGCATCGATCGCCTGCTAATCAAACCCTTTAACCAGCAGACGCTGATGGGGGCGATCGCCGCCCTCATTCCTGTGCAATATTGCTATGCCACCCCCACCGAGGCAACCCCCCTGCCCGATACCGTTTCACCAGACAACCTGGCCTTTATGCCCGCCCCTTGGCAAGCGGCTTTGCGGCAGGCCGTCACCCTCTGCAATGAACAGCAGATCCAAGCGTTGCTCCAAGACCTCCCTGACGAATATGTCAGCTTGCGCCAAAAGCTCAGGGGCTGGGTAGAGGACTTTTCCTTTGATCGTCTCTTGGAGTTGTTACCGCCAGAGTCGTGAGTTTAGAGTTAAAAGTTAAAAGTTCAAGGTTAAAAGTTTAAGCGTTGATTTAGCAGTTGTTTGATCTAGCAATAGTCCGGGCAGTTTTAAATCACCAACGGTAGAATAGGGCTCCTGACTTCTCGCTGGAGACAAATGCCAACGGTATAATGCGAGTTTTAGCTTCCATCGCAAAAAGTGTCCGGAGTATTGATCTAGGGCGTGTCATCAATTAACTTCTCCGTCTGCTCTTGACGTACTGGGACACTTTGAATTTTTAACTCTAAACTTTTAACTTTTAACCTTGAACCCTAAAGGCTTACCGCAACCGACGATACCATCGCGCTAAATGATGGGGAGCAACCCCGGCAAAATAGCCAAGAATCATGACCTGATTAATCAAGGTGGTTTTGAGAACTCCTAAGCGTTGCCAGCGCCGTGCGGAGGTGCGCACGGGTTGGGGAAGGATGGTGATTTTGCCCTGACGTCGGAGTTGCCGCACTAGGATAAAGTCTTCCATGATCGGCAGGGTTGGAAAACCGCCGAGCGCGGCAAAGGTACTCCGGCGTAAAAACAAGGCTTGATCGCCATAGGGCAGGTGACAGTAGCGCGATCGCCAACGCACCCCCCGCTCGATCCAGCGCAGGCCCGGTTCTGTACCGGCGATCGCCAGCTCAAACGCACCAGCCACCACCGTCTCATCCGCTAGGGCTTTGCTCACCGCAGCGGCAAACCCCACTGGAAGCTGGGTATCGGCATGGAGAAAGAGCAAAATGTCCCCGTTGGCGATCGCGGCCCCCGCATTCATCTGGTGGGCGCGGCCGGATTCAGGACTCAGGAACACTTTAGCCCCATAAGACCCGGCGATCGCCAAAGAATCATCGGTGGAGCCGCCATCGACCACAATCACCTCTAAATCCGGATTTTGGCACAACAGCGGCAGGGTCTGGGGCAGATTGGTCGCCTCATTGTAAACCGGCAGAATAATCGAGATTCGGGGCATGGCATTCAGCAACGAGATAGGAGCGGGATCAAGGTTCAGAGTTAAAAGTTAAAAGTTCAAGGTTAAAAGTTCAGAGAGTTTGTACAAACGGTATTCTGGAGATTTTGAGCTGATGGATCATTTTCTGAAGTGCAATCGCCCCTCTAAGCTACGGTGACCTGGTTAAGCCAACTTGAGAAAATGCCCTTGATTGCAGTGATCCGGGCATCAACATTCGATCAAGGGTATCAGATGGCAACCTGTGCCTTGGTGGGTGGTTTGACCTCGGTGGAAATCACCTGGACGACGCCCCGAGCGGCCGAACTGGTGCAGCAGTTGCATCAGGCGTTTCCAGCGGGTGCGATCGGCGTGGGTACGATCCGAACCGAGGCCCAGTTGAGTGCAGCGGTGGCTGCGGGTGCGGCCTTTGCTTTTGCGCCCCATACTGACGTGGCGCTGATCCAACGGGCGCGATCGCTCGGGTTGCCCATGGTGCCAGGCGCAATGACCCCGACGGAGATTGTCACCGCCTGGCAGGCGGGGGCAACGGCTGTGAAAGTGTTTCCGATCCAAGCGGTGGGCGGCGCGGCTTATCTGCGGGCGATCGCGGCTCCTCTGGGGCAGATCCCCCTGATTCCCACAGGGGGAGTGACGCTCGAACAGACGCCGGCGCTACTCAAAGCGGGGGCGATCGCGGTGGGGCTCGGTAGTCAATTGTTTCCGGCGGCGGCGCTGGCTGGGCAGGATTGGGCGGGCATCACCGAGCAAATTCGGCAAGGCTGCGATCGGATTTTGGATAAAAATTTTGATGGGTAGCCTGAGTTCTGAATAAGCAGACATTGTGCAAGACGCTAAAGCCCAGCAGAACCAACAATACTGGCTCCGATATTGCCGGAGTCTGAGGGGGCAATCTCCCCCTCAGCGGGAGGTGTCGGGGGGCTGGACCCCTGACAACCGGGTTTGACAATGAGATTGTAGTGCTGTGGGGAATGCGATAATTTCGCTTAACCGAAACTCAGGTTAATATGGTCAATCTGCTCCTGAAAATCACCCTAGCCTCGGCGGCAATTTCCCTGCTGCTCAAATTTGTGGGGCCGTTGCTGCCCCTCCCCGCCAACGCTCCAATGGCAATGGTCTTGGTACTGCTGCCCACCTTGATCGTGGCTTTGGTATTGTGGAGGCAAATGCAGATCGAGTCTAAGGTAAATTAGGGTGTCGTCACTCGGGCGATCACCATGAGAGTACGCTGAGAAATAAAGATATGTTAGGGGTAATGCGACGGGTTGGTGGCGGGCAAGATGCTCGCGCTACGGACATAGCAGACGGTTAACCATAGCGCAGGCGTCCCGCCTGCCTGGGGTAATTTTTTTAAGCAGCATTCTGCAGAGACTGTCATGAAATTGGGCAAATGGGTTGGGTTAGTGGTGGTTTTGGGCGCACTCTATGTGCTGTGGCAGTTGCGATCGCTAGCCTTGGTCGTCATTGCTGCCGTGTTGCTGGCCAATGCTCTAAGTGGTGTCGTGCGTCGGTTTCGACGTTACGGTCTAACCCGTCCTGTGGCGGTACTGGCGACCCTGAGCTTGGCCCTGCTCGTCTCAGTGGGCATTGTGGGGATCGTTGTGCCCTCGGTTTTAGCCCAGATTGAGCAGCTCCCGAGTCAGGTCTTGCAGGGGATTGAACGGCTCTCTTTTTGGTGGGCCCGGCTTCAGCCGCAAATTGACTGGCCCGACTCGATCGCCGTGCCCACCATTGATGACTTTTTGGTGCAGGTGCCTGAGCTCGCCAATGATCTCTTAGGTGAGGGCTGGAGTTGGTTCTCCAACACGGTTTCGGGCTTGCTCAATGGGGTATTAGTCCTCGTCTTGACCCTGATGCTGCTGGCCAATCCAACCCCCTATCGTCAGGGAGTGTTACGCCTGTTCCCGGCCTTTTATCGCCACCGGGTGGATGAGATTCTGGTGCGCTGCGATCGCGCCCTGCAACATTGGTTGCGGGAGGTTGCTCTCGACATGGTCGTCACCGCTGTGCTCTGTTTCCTGGTGCTCTGGAGTTTACAGATCCCGCTGGCCCTCTCCCAAGCCCTGCTAGCCGGGATGCTGACCCTGATTCCCACCTTGGGGGCCGCCTTGAGTGTGATTCCCCCGATGGCGATCGCCCTGCTCGATCAACCCTGGAAATCCCTTCTCGTTCTGCTGCTCTACATTGCGGTCTATCAACTAGAGAACAATGTGATCACCCCCCGACTGATGCCCAAGCTGACCATGCCTCTGCCCGCATTAACCCTACTCGGCCAGCTCTTTTTTACCCTTACCTTTGGCTTACCCGGTCTTCTACTCTCCTTGCCCCTCACCCTAGTGGGGCAAGTGTGTTTTTCCCAAGTGGTGCTCCACGATATTCTCAACCCCTGGCAGTCTGCAACAGAAGCCCCGCCCCCCCCCGAAATATCCTGAAAGACGCCATCAATTTCGGGTTCGGCTGCATAAAACCCACTCCAAGGGTCTGAGAAAACAGATAGACGATGTTCGAGCACCCGAATGTTTGCACATCATCGTGGGCCAATTCAAAGGGCCCCAACCGCACCATTGCAGTCGTCTGGTGCTCAATTCCTATCTGGGACGAAAATCCTCTGAGCAATAGGATAATCAGTTGCTGGTTACAGCGGAACTTGATTTCCTATAATTGAGGGGCCGACTGACCCTGAGCACGGAATTCGTTCTAGCGATCTAGACACCATTTAGGAGTGCACTCTGCCGACAATTGACCCATCTATCGCTGTCTTGACTGCTGATGGGTGGCGTTTGCGCTCAACTCCTGCTCATATTTATCCCCCACTGGGGCCACCTAAGTCTCTATGTATTCTCCCAAAGTTCCCCTGCTGAATGTCGAGATTGACAACATCTCATTTAAGGAATTATTACAGCAACTCAAGTTGGGGGGATTTGTGATCACACCCAATGTTGATCATCTGGTCAAGTTGCAGCATGATCCAGAATTTTTCCATATCTATCAGCAAGCTGACTACATCATCTGTGACAGCCAGATTCTCATCTGGGCATCCCATCTCTTGGGTACACCCATTCGTGAGAAGATCTCCGGCTCCGATCTCTTCCCGGCCTTTTATCGCTACTACGGCAATGATCCAGATGAGAAAATTTTCTTGCTGGGGGCGGGCCCAGGCGTGGCTCGCCAAGCCCAGGCGAAGATTAATGCTACGGTTGGCCGAGAAATGGTCGTGGCGACCTATTCGCCCCCCTTTGGCTTTGAGCGGGACGGGGCGGAGTGCGACAAAATTGTTGAGCTGATTAATCAAAGTGATGCTAACGTTCTAGCCGTGGGCTTGGGTGCGCCCAAACAAGAAAAATGGATTTATCATTTTCGTCAGCGGCTGCCAGGGATTAAAACTTTTTTGGCGATCGGTGCCAGTATTGATTTTGAAGCGGGTAATGTGCGGCGATCGCCCCAATGGATGAGTGCCGGCGGTTTGGAATGGCTCTATCGCCTCAAAGAAAATCCCAAGCGCCTCTGGCGACGTTACCTGGTGGATAGCCTGCCCTTTTTGGGCTGGGTACTGCTGCAACGGTTCAATCGCTATCGCTATCACAAACCCCTGGCCCTGATTTTGCACGAGGCGGGCTTGCTCTCTCTTCCCCAAGTGGATCAAGTCCTGGCCGAGCAGGCGCAATGGGTCAAACACCATCCCCGCCAACGGCCCGACGAGGCTGCTCTCCTCAATCAATACGCTTGGCTTGACCCAGCAACGATTCGCTTCTTTGCCCGCGAACTCCAGCCCCTGCTCCAGCAGGCCCAACAACCTCCTGTGCTCACCCTGCTCCAGCAGGCCCATTTGCTCAATGCCGAGCAATGCCAGACGCTTCAAGTGGAGAGCCAACTCTCGGCGCTCCTGCCGGAAGAACTCGCCCTCCAGAAGCAATGGTTGCGACCCCAAACGGTCAAGTTTTTTCAGCAGCTCCATGCCTTAGCCGAAAACCCCCAAGATCAACGTCTGGCCCAACTCTTTTTTATTCGCCCCCATCCGTTGTAAGGGCGTCTGGTGTGAATTCAAGCATAAAGCCCCCTCTATGCAACGGTTTCAGAGGCGACAAACATCCGACCCACCCCGGTCATCGCTACGCGAGACCGCCCCTCCCGAGAGGGGATGTTCTACTTTGAAATCTCCTCTCGGGAGGAGTACCCCGGAGGGGGGAGGTGGGTCAACCCACTCAAACACTCTCCAGGAGCTGAATACAGTCTTAAGTTCGACCCGCCTTTACCGGGTAATTTTTGGGAGCTAGGCTGTGATTTTGGTATGACCATTCAACGAACGATCGCCGAGATCAACGCTAAAATCCAGCAGCAGCAGGCTCGCGTCTGTACCGTCAAGGCGCTCAAAGCCTGGGTGGCCGAGGCGGGCGTTGCAGCCGTGGCGGACGCGGTGGACGTGATTACCACCGGCACGTTTGAGCCGATGGAATCCACCGGGGCAATGCTGAATCTGGGCCATACCGACCCGCCGATCAAGATTCGTCAATGTTGGCTGGATGGCGTACCAGCCTATGCAGGTTTGGGAGCTGTGGATGTTTACTTGGGAGCGACAATGGCGGCCGAGGGGAGTGAAGGCGAGCTGGAAGAACGGGGCGGCGGCCATGTGATCGCCAAATTGATCGCGGGTAAACCCGTGCAACTGCGGGCGATCGGCTATGCCACCGACTGCTATCCCCGCAATGCCCTCGAAACCACGATCAACCGCGACACGATCAATCAGTTTTACCTGTTTAATCCGCGCAATCTCTATCAGAACTTTATTGTGGGGGTCAATGGGGGCGATCGCCTCCTCTACACCTATCTCGGGCCGCTGCACCCCCACTTGAGCAACGCCGTCTATGCCAACCCCGGTGCCCTTTCGCCCCTGCTCAATGACCCTGATCTGGAGTTGGTCGGCATTGGCACCAAAATCTTCCTCGGCGGGGGCATCGGCTACATCACCGGCGAGGGAACCCAGCATTTCCCCTTGCAGCGCCGTCTAGAGAACCGCACACCGATCGGGCCGGCAGCGACGATCGCCGTAACGGGCGATGCCAAACAGATGCAAGCCGACTGGGTGCGGGGCTGTTATTTCAAGCAATATGGCCCGTCGATCATGCTGGGGGTGGGCATTCCCCTGCCGGTGCTCAATGAACAGGTGGTGGCTCGCTGCGCCATCAGCGATGCCGAGATCGTCGCCCCGGTGATCGACTTTTCCATCCCCCGCCGCATTCGCCCCACCTTTGGACGCGTCACCTATGCTCAGCTTAAGCAGGGCAAGATTCAAATTGACGGCCAAACCGTGCGCACGGCACCCCTGGCGAGTTTTCATCGCTCGGACTTGGTGGCGGAAACGCTTAAACAATGGATCGAGTCAGGAGCGTTTACGCTCACGGAGGCGGTTGCACCGCTGCCGCGCGAGCGGGCGTTTTTGGCTCAGGATGGGATGAGTTGAACCACCAACCCAACCAGGAGGGGCAAGTATACTGGTTGAAACGTGATTTTCGCTCTGTCCCATGTCTGCTGTTAGACCGTTACTGAGTTTGGAGGGGTCAGTATGACCAGAAGTTCAACGCCTGATCCCTGCATTGTGATTGTGACTGCAACCAAGGTTGAGAGTAATGCTGTCATCCATGTCTTCAAATCGATCACCGGTCAAGGGATTAAACCCAAATCAAGAGAGGGTCAAGTCTATTTTGAGTTAGGCAAAGTTAACAACAAACGAATTGTCTTAGCTCAATCAGAAATGGGAGCTATAGGTTTAGGAGCAGCACTCCAAACTGTGGGGAAAGCGATCGATTTATTCTCACCAGAAAAAGTCATCATGGTAGGAATTGCATTTGGCATTAATGAGCAGGAGCAGAATATTGGTGATGTATTGATATCGCAACAGTTATGCTCCTATGAGTTACAACGAGTTAGTACAGTAGCAGAGCAACAAAATATCATTTTGCGAGGAGCTAAGCCCCACGCGTCATCACGATTGATGCGTCTGTTTAAAGGAGCGGACTTGATGCTGGAGCATGACCTGTCCTTGGCATGGGAAAACCCACCTATGCGAAGGTTTGGTGTGATTCTTACTGGCGAGAAGCTAGTGGACAACATTGACTTCCGTGATCAGCTCTTGAAGTTTGAAGTGGAAGCGATTGGTGGAGAAATGGAAGGTCAGGGCCTGTATGCGGCTTGCTATAACGAAAATGTGGATTGGATTTTGGTGAAGGCGATCTGTGATTGGGCAGATGGGAAGAAGGCAGAGGACAAGGAGGTTCGTCAGCAGCTTGCGGCTCAGAATGCAGCACAGTTTGTAGCCTATGCGTTGCAGTTTGCGAGTGAAGAGGTAGAAAGTCAGTTGAATTTACTGACACCAAAGCCGGATCTAGGTCGTGCAGGACAAGTAGAAAGAATTCCTCAGCAGGGAGATTCTAAAAAAAACACACAGCACCCAACTAGGCAGTTATTTTCACCAAAAGTGTCGCGACGGCAACTACTTTATGCAGGAGGTGCAATTGGAGCCATGGGTGGAGCAGTTGCATTTAAGGGAATATCAGACTGGATTTCGGGAATTCAATCAACAAAGTATGATAATGCCTTTAATACTGAAATGCAAGAGCCAAAGATTCCAGGAGAGCAGAAATTTTCGTTTGAAACGGTGTTTCTAGACAATGCAGGTGTAGGTTCTGAGCGGATCACAAGAACAGCAAAATTTTTTGCAGAAGATTTAGGCGATAGTATTGCGTTGGAGATGGTTGCAATTCCGGGTGGGACTTTCAGAATGGGAGCTCCAGAGAGTGAGGTGGATAGTCACGGGCGTGAGCGACCTGTGCGCTATGCGACAGTAAGATCCTTCTGGATGGGAAAATTTGTAGTAACCCAGGAACAATGGTCAAGGGTGGCAGGATTTTCAAAAATAGAAGTTGATCTCTATTCTGATCCTGCTGAGTTTAAGGGAGTAGACCATCCAGTTGAAAAAGTTTCATGGCATGAAGCGATTGAGTTTTGCACACGGCTCTCAAAACAAACGGGCAAGCAGTACCGTTTGCCTAGTGAGGCGGAATGGGAATACGCTTGTCGAGCTGGAACGACGACCCCCTTTCACTATGGTGAGACGATAACCACGGATTTTGCCAACTATCGTGGACAAGATTGGGAATATAAAGGCATAACTTATCCTGGTTATTACAGTAAGGGACCGAGGGGAGCTTTTCGAGAGAAAACATTACCCGTGGGTCAGTTTCCTGCCAATGACTGGGGCTTGTTTGATATGCATGGGAATGTGTGGGAATGGTGCGCTGATCATTTGCATGAGAACTATGAAGGTGCTCCTATAGATGGAAGGGCATGGATAAAAGAAGATGGTAATCACCGCATGCTACGTGGTGGTTCCTGGGTCAACGGTCCGGGGGATTGTCGTTCTGCCCGTCGCTTCTTCGTTACGCCCGATTCCCGCAGCAACGATGTTGGTTTCCGTGTAGTCTGTAACGCCCTATAGACGTTCTGTGGGTTTTCGAAGAGTGGACAGTCTTAACCCTTTACCCTTTTGCCCTCTGCTCTGTTTCCCCTTTCCCCTCACCCTAATTCCGCCTGCGGCGGATCGATTTATTTTTCAATCTGCAAAAACAGTAGGGGAGGGTTTGAAACCATCGGTCGGTATGAACTTAAGCGTGAACAACTCCCTGTATAAAAGGATTTCAGGGGCGA
Organism: Cyanobacteria bacterium P01_G01_bin.54; assembly: GCA_039180005.1. Taxonomy (GTDB): domain Bacteria; phylum Cyanobacteriota; class Cyanobacteriia; order Cyanobacteriales; family Spirulinaceae; genus SIO3F2. The sequence goes on from JBCDEB010000053.1 coordinate 32,509, forward strand.
CAAACACCCGACCCACCCCGGTCTGCGCTACGCGCGACCGCCCCTCCCGAGAGGGGATGCCCTGCTTTGAAATCTCCTCCTGGGAGGAGTACCCCGGAGGGGGGAGGTGGGTCGGCCCACTCAAACTCCCACCAGGAGCTGAATACAGTGTTAAGTTCACACCAGTGGTTTCAAACCCTCCCTCACAAGATTTTTGATTGTTACCCCTAACCCATCATGACCCCCCGCGAACAACTCATCCAAGAAATCCTCCTCGCCCCCGACTCACTGGTGAACTTGCTCCTGCAACTCATCCGTCCCCTCCGGGCGGGTCAAACCCACCTCACCCAACAACTCCAACAGCTCATCACCACCACCGAAACCCCTACCCCAGACGCTACTCCCTCCGCCTTTGACTTAGCCCGCGACCTCGCAGGTTGCCTTGATGGCCCCGCCGACCTCTCCACTAACCCCAAATACTTTGAAGGCTTTGGCGAATGACTCAGACGACCATTATCGATACTGGGCCACTGGTGGCATATCTCAATGCTCGTGATTCGCAACATGCCTGGGCATTAAATCAATGGCAAACCGTTCAGCCCCCCCTTCTTACCTGTGTGAGCTCTGGATAAAATGAACAAATGAAAATTACCACGAAATTCAATATCTGGATGACATTTGTTTTCATTGTCCATGAAATTCTTCTATTGATATTTGAACCCGATGATGACAGCTCATATTTTCTTAACTCTATGTTTAGAAATGCCCCTATTTTGGGAATGGCGATCGCCCTTCTCTTATTAACCATCGCCATCGTCATATCAATATATTGCACTCGCGCCTTGTGGAATCGTCTTTTTCCACACCTCTGTGGCTGGCAAAAAATATCTCTCGCTGAATCTTATGCCTTGTCTCTATTCTTGGCTTTTCTTTGGTAGAAAAGCTCACTTTTTAGCCACAATAAACACCGCCTTATCTTTACCCGGTTGCCATTGATAATCAATCGTAAAGCCAGCCTTGGTCAGACTCTCGACTAATTCCTGCACCGTAAACACTTTCACCAGCGGCAAAATGCCCAAAAACCGACCGATCGCCGCAATGAATTTAAACCAAGCCATGGTTTCACCCAGACAAGCCGTGCTGGTGACAAAAAGACCGCCGAATTTGAGCCCTTGATACACCTGGGCAATCACCGCCGCCTTGTCTTCAAGGAGGTGCAAAATGCTCAAGCCCAGCACTACATCGAGGCTCTGGGGCGAGAGTTCTAAATCGTCGATCGCCGCCTGCTCGAAGGTAATATTGCTAATGTTTTGGTCTTTGGCTTTCCCTGCGGCGATCGCCAGCATCTGGGCCGAGAAATCAATGGCGCGAATCTGTTTGACATAGGGCGCATGGATAATCGCCGTTGACCCGGTACCGCAGCCAATTTCTAAGACCTCCATCTCGGGCTGGAAGTAGCCCTGCGTCACCTGCAATTTTTTCTGGTAAGCCGCCTCGTCCGCAATGGGTTGTTTGGCGTAGCGATCGGCGAGTTTGTCCCAAAAGCGGCTGGGTGGGGCCATAGCGTTGCTCTCTCCTCGTGTTACACGCCGCCCATGATAAATCCTTTAGCCCCGGCCAGGCAGATTTTCGCTGCGGGATGATCAATGAGTTCATCCAGGGCCGTTTCCCCTGAGGCTTGGAGCGCCGCCACAACGCGCTGCTTGAGGGTCGGGTTGTTTTCGATCGCCTCCACGGCCTTTGCGCCCACCATCATTTGGCCGGTGGGGCTGCTGAGGTCATAGTCACCCGAGAGTTGCTCCAGGAGGGATTTAATCTCTTTCGCGGCTTGGGTGAGGTCGGGGGCGTTGTTGATCTGGGTGCCGATTTTGTCGCGGCCGACGTTGTCACCGGCGTAGTTGTCGCCTTGACCGTGTTGGTGAATGTGGGTATCGCCCATGGGTTGAGGAACGTTAACGTGAGTTGTTGTGGTTACTGCCCACTCATCTTGAGCAGGTCGGAAAGATTTGTCAAAGGGCGATCGCCGTTGATAGGGTTCGCCTTTCATGCCAAACTCGAATGTTTCCCGAGACAGGGGTTGCTCAATCACACCATCGAGCAAACCCCGGACATTAACCATATCGTAGCTCTGGATGCATTGGATTTCGTCGCGGCGATCGCGCTGGAAGCGTTGCAGAACATCCCAGGGATAGGTGTAAGGGGTTTGACTCCCTTTACACATTTGGCAATTACAGGGAATCAGGGTTTGGTACTCTAAGCGCTCATATCCGTTTTGGATCTTCTCCAATTCATGGGCCGCAATACTCAATAGATGGCGTTTGTTGGAGCCAGAAACCCGAATTTTGATCTCGGCTTTATGGTAGCGATCTTCTTCAATAATTTCAGCACGGGCATAGCCATTGGTGAGCACCACACCATGTTTCCAAACCAGACATTGATCCTCAATCTGTTCATGCATCGCCACAATAAAACGGGGTAGAATATCCTTGGGTTTGAAGTCGTAGCGGTAGCGCAGGATCAGGTTCTCGTTGTCGTCCCAGTCGTATTGGGGTTGTTCGTTGCTCAGGAGTTGCGGCGCAATGTAGCGACCTTTGCAGCCAGGGATTTCATAACACAGCTCAAATTCTTGCATCAGCGCCAGGAGTTCATCGCGCATTTCGGCAGTATCGCCTTCGTGCCAGATGTCTGCAAGGTCGTCATCGCTAAAGCGACCAAAGTTGTTTTGGATTTTATCGGTATCCAGGACGTTGTAAACCGCGCCTGTGGCCCATTCGGGTTTGAGGATGACGGTTTTTTTGAGGAGTTTGACGGTTTGGAAGTGGAGGCAAATGCCGAGGTCATGGAGGTATTGACTCACTGCCAGCATTCGGTCTCTATCGTCAAAGCCGTTTTGGCGGCAGAGGTCGAAGTATTCGTTCAGGTCAATATAGTTGCGGGTTTGGGCGTAGTTTTCTAGGACGGCGCGAATCCGCACCCAATGACCGGGCATGGGTGTGCCCACATGCTCCAGGCGGCTAATATATTGCTGAATCGCGGTTTTGAGGGTTTCCAGACCGCGATTGTCGGCGAGGTTGACGACGAAGATTTCTTGCAGGTTGGTAAATTCACCCCGTAGGGCGCGATCGTTAATCTGGCATTGTCGATTTTGTTTTTCGTTTTTGATGATCAGGACGGGACTGTTGTCGCTGAGCAGTTCAATAATTTTCAGCCAATAATAGAAGTCGGTGCTTTGTTCGCGGGTGTCGGCGACGAGGAGGTAGAGGGAGCGTTTGGTGAGGAAGAATTGGTGGGTGGCGTGGTAGATTTCTTGACCGCCGAAGTCCCAGATGTTGGTACGGAAGTCGTGACCATCGGGGTGGGGGAATTCCCAGCGCAGCACATCAATGCCTTCGGTGGATTTTTCGCTTTCTTGGAGTTCGTAGTCGGGGTTGAGGAGTTTCTGGGCGAGGCTGGTTTTGCCTGCACCACCTTCGCCGACGATTAGGAGTTTGGCTTCGTAGAGGGGGTCGGATTCGGGGAGATCTTGGATGCTGAGATAGAAGTCAAGGATTGTTTTGAGATCGCCTGGAGCTTTCCACGGTTCACGAGAGCCAAGAACTTCTGGGGGAATGGGGAGTGGATTTCCTCTCAAGTCCAGTTGTTTGAGGTTTGCCAACTCTTTGATTAATTCAGGTATCTCTCTGAGTTCGTTATTAAAGAGGTTGAGAGAGGCGAGCTTTTGAAGCTGCACGATTTCGGAGGGCAGCTCCCTGATTTCGTTATAGCTGAGGTATAGCTCAGTGAGGCTTTTTAGCTGGGTGATTTCAGAAGGCAACTCTGTAAGTCCGTTACGGCTGAAGTATAACTCAGTGAGGTTTTTGAATTGGAATATTTCAGTGGGTATCTTTTTGAGTTCGTTGTAGCTTAGATCGAGCTGAGTGAGCTTTTGTAGTTGTCCGATTTCGAAAGGTAAATTTTTGAGATCGTTGCCACCCAGACCGAGAGAAGTGAGTTTTTTGAGTTGGAAGATTTCGAGAGGAAGTCTTTTTATATCGTTGTAGCCAAGGCCGAGAGAAGTGAGGTTTTGTAATTGTCTGATTCCAGGATGCAGCTCTTTGAGACTGTTAGATCTAATGCCTAATTCAGTGAGTTTTTTGAGTTGGAAGATTTCGAGGGGTAATATTTTTAAGTTGTTGAAGCTGAGGTTGAGACAAGTAAGACTTTTGAGCTGGGAAATTTCGGAAGATAGCTCTTCTATAGTATTGTCATTGAGTAATAACTGAATGAGACTGTGTAGTTGGAAAATCTCGGGGGGTGGCTCTTTAAGTCCGTTGAAGGAAAAGTACAGTTGAGTGAGGTTTTGCAGTTGGACGATTTCAGATGGCAGCTCCTTGATTGTGTTGAAGCTAAGGCTAAGCTTAGTGAGGCTTTTTAATTGTCCGATTTCAGGAGGTAATTCTCTAAGTTGAGTTCGAGTTAGAATGAGCTCGCTGAGCCGTGAGAGCTGTAGGATAAAATGTGGCAGAATTTTTAGCGGCAATCCACTTAAATTTAACCGTTTTAGATTTTTGAGCTGAGCGATCTCGTTGGGAAAATCAGTGATTGGATTTGTGATAATCTGACAAACAGAACGATTACCAACAAGTTCATAATTATCATCATCGCGCTTCCCTAAAACCAACTCCTCTAGCTCAACCAACTCGCCAATCTCAGCCGGCAACGCCGTCAACCTCAACCCCGCCAAATCCAGCGTTTTCCAGCCCTCCGCCTTCGCCTGCGCGATTAACGCCAGTGCCCGCTCCTGCGACATCAACCTTACCTCGCTACTACACAAACAATACAGTTCTAACTCAACGCCTTAACCCGTTCCACTGCAACAGCCACATCCGGCAACACCAATCCCGACGCCTGCGCCGTCTCCAGCCATAACCCTCGCACCACTTCCAGCTCTGCTAACACCTCAGCAATGCTTTCCCCCTGCGCCAAACAGCCCCGCAACGCCGGAACTTCCGCCACATAGCCACCCTCCTCACAGGGATACACCACGATCGGATAATCAGAATTTGCACTCATTACAATCACCTCCAAAAAATCTAATCCAACAATTCCAGAGTCCGCTTCACATATACAGCCTTCACCCTGTTGTTATGCACAGGTACAACAAAGATTGTTACATCCCGTTTAAAAATATGATGACTACCAGAAATCCGAACCAGCTTAAAATCTTCCTGCTCCAACAATGTGCGAATTTGATCAAACGTGACATTGTTTGGGTTATTCCGCAATCGCTTTCGAAGCTTATCTCGTTTGGTCATAATATTGAGATCGAGCGACGAATCTCACCCCAGGTCAAAACCTTTTCAGGGTTTGCATCTGTGTCCGCAATGCGCCGATCCAGCTTCTGCTGTTGCTCAGTTGTCAAATTAGGATACGTTTCGGCATCAGCAATGCTATCCCAAATCGCTTGTACCAAATCAATACGCTCATCGATGCTTAATGCTTTAATTTCTTGGAGTGTCTGAGTCAGATTCATCATGCTTAAGACTGAATGGATCTATGAAAATCGTAGCGCAATGACGGTGAATGAGCGGTCAAATCTAGCTATTTCCAGCTCTCCGCCTTCGCCTGCGCGATCAGCTCCAGTGCCCGTTCCTGCGACATCCACCCTACCTCCGCAATACAAATACCGCTCTATTCTACCCCCACCAAAATCCCCTCTCGGGAGGGGCGGTCTCGCGCAGCGAAGACCGGGGTGGGTCGGGTGTGGGCCACAAAGGCAAATAATGGGCGGAAGAGTGCAACAGTGGGCCGACCCACCTCCCCCCTCCGGGGTACTCCTCCCAAGAGGAGATTCAGAGTGAAAAATCCCCTCTCGGGAGAGGCGGTCTCGCGCAGCGACGACCGGGGTGGGTTCGGGGTGTCGTGAACCCACCCAAAAATCAAATACTAGAGAAGATAGTCTTAAAGTAAATCCACGCCCTGTCTCACCATGACCGTTAGACTTCTACCCTACAAGCCCCACCTCAAAGACATCGCCCGTAAACTTCGCCAAAACATGACTCAATCCGAGGTTATCTTATGGCAACATCTCAAGCGCAAACAAATGGCAGGCTATGATTTCGATCGCCAGCGACCAATCGATGAATATATTGTTGACTTCTACTGTAAAGAGTTGATGCTTGCGATCGAGATTGATGGATCATCACATGATGATGCTGAGGCTTAGGTGCAAGATACGGATCGACAAACCAGACTCGAAGCGATGGGGGTACGATTTTTACGATTTCAAGATCAAGATGTTCGACAGAATATTGAGGGAGTTTTGCATGTAATCAAAACTTGGGTTCAACGTCATAGGGTTGGCTAGTTTGACTTTATTGTAATAGCAATGGAGACCCGACCCACCCCGCTCGACGCTACGCTTGAGCGCCCCTCCCGAGAGGGGATTTTGGGCTCAATCTATCCGTTTTTTTTGAGTAGATATTGTGGCATTACTCGTAGATACTCCCACGATCGAACGCTTCATCTGGCAAACTTCGAGACGAACGGGGTAGGGTCTTCACCCATTCCCTGCAATAAGCAGCCCGTTCTGCAGGAGTGGCCCGCTGCCAAAAACGAACGGGTTGTTGGGTGTTTTGTTGACGCAACGCAGCAACTAATATCATGACTTGTTGGAGTTATGCATCGTTGAGTTGATCAAGGTCTTGCTTCAGTTGTTCTTTCAGCATGGCTTATCTCCTAACGATTCTCGCCGATTGAGTTGCGAATTTCACCCCATGTTAGAAACTTTTCAGGTTTTGCACCTATGTCCGTAATGCGCCGAACGTCACCCCTCAACAAACTGTCGATAGGACTCACTCAACTCTTTCACCGCCAACTCATAGAGCTGCTGCCCATGCTCTGGCGTTGCCAACGCCGGATTCGAGCCCATGCGACCATCAGGATAGTTGCGTCGAAAATCCACCGCGCCATAGATTTTATGACCCCGGTTGACCGATGCACTCAAGGGGGCGGTTTTGATGTGTTTTGGGTAGGCATATTGGGTCAGGGCGACCTCGCTGGGGGTGGCGTGGGAGCCTTCCTGGTTGCCGTAGAGTGCCTGGGCTTTTTGGTAAACGGAGCGACACATAAACCAATTGGCGACGGTGCAGCGGACGCGATCGCCCCCCGGAACTCCCAACTGCCCCAGATGATGATAGGCCTCCGCAAAGGCCGCCTTAAGCGTGGCAATATTGCCCCCATGGCCATTAACAAAGAAAAACTGCCGAAACCCCGCCTGGGCAAGGGAGCTGACCGAATCCACAACCACCTGAATCAGAGTACTCGGACGCAAACTCATCGAGCCGGGAAAGGCCAGATGGTGCAGCGCCATGCCCACATTGATGGTCGGGGCCACCAGCGTATCGAGCGCCTCATCCATGCCCCAGGCCACCACCTCGGCACAGATCGCATCCGTACCAATCAGCCCCGTAGGCCCATGCTGCTCCGTGGAGCCAATCGGCATAATGATGCCCTGCGATCGCTCCAAATAAGCTTCAACTTCAGGCCAGGTGGCAAGCTGTAGACGCATGACAAATCCTCGAATCGGCTGGGTTAGGTTGGGGAATTTCGCTATACTCCAGTGTAGCAAGCGGCTTGGTGTTGCCTTTGAGCCTTCAATTCAACCCCAAAAGATGCCAACAAATCATTTAAGATGAGCGGGCTGAGGTTTCGGCTCCGTCCTGGGGTTTGGTTTGGGCTGCCGCCTGGGGTGTTGGGAGGCCGAACCACAAACCACGGCGG
>JBCDEB010000054.1:0-39529 GCA_039180005.1 Cyanobacteria bacterium P01_G01_bin.54
GTCTTGCGCGATTCTGCTTATCCAGAACTCACGTTAATTAAGGTTCACCATGGCACAATGCTTTGTCAAGAGTGAAATGAAGGGTTATCGCGCAGCTCAAATTAAACCATGTTGGCGAAGCCTTCTCGCAGAGTAAACCAGTATCAGTAGTGGTTGTGTTGGGTTTCGCGACCCTCAACACCAACCTACAATTTAGGGTTAACGCCGCACTAGGGTGACATCAGGCGCGAAACGAGCGGAGAATCCCCCCCGGGGTAAGAGAAACCCTCAATCAAACAAAGCCTTTAACAAGACTTCAGCCAGCGGCATGCCTTTCATATCTTCGATCGTGATCGTATTGACGATGTCGAACTTGGCCCCGGCGGCTTCCATCTGATCATCTAGCGCCACCAGAAACTGGGTTGCTAGCTTGTCCCGTCCGACCTGAACCAGGGAAATACCCAGTTCTTCATCTCGGTCAATTTTGCGAGAGGCTTCGATGATCAGACGCATCACAGAGCGGCGATCGTTGGGTTCACCATCCGTAATGACAATAATCGTCTCGCCATTGGGCTTGGCCAAACCCGCTTCCTTGCGATCGAAATAGTTGGTGAGGGCATCATAGAGCACCATCGCCAAGTCGGTTTTGCCCATGGGGTCATGCTCCTCAAACACTTGAGAGACTTTGTCAGAGGTGACATTGTCGTAGCGCTTGAAACGCCCTGAGAACAGATAAAGCGTGATGCCATCGGGGTCGAACTTCTCGCATTCTTTGGCCAGGGCCAGGCTAGACTCCTGCACGGCGAGCCAACGGCTCTTGCCCCCCGGTTGGTCTTGGGTTGACATACTGCCGCTTTTGTCGATGATCAGCGTGTAGTCACGGATCAAGGTCGAGTCAGTGGTGGGGGAAACGGTCGGATTTTCCATGGGTGGAGTTTAGAGTTCAGAGTTCAGAGTTCAGGGCTCAGAATGCTTATAAGACGGGCATCCCGGGGATTATGAACCGATGACTTCTTTCTGCCATCCTGTACGAGGAGCAGAACGATCGCCGTAGTTTAGACTTAGCCTAAGGCGGGAAGTGGGCGATCGGGCTAAATCCTTGGTTTTGGTTAAGGTCTTTTCGGGTTCAGGATTCAGAGTTCAGGGTTCAGGGTTCAATATTCTCGGCGAGTTCAAAGCGGAACATCTCGATTTAGCAAGGGGCTGGGTTTAAGGAGCTCTGTGTTAGTTTGATGTTCTCTGCAACTTATTGAATGCAGGGAATCTCGATTAATTACCGTTTTGTCGATTTTTGAGGGCTGAAACATCGAGGATTCGTTTCGCTTTGACGTAGAATCTGGATTTTTCGGGGTTCCCTGCATAATATAATCTGAGTTTTGTTTAAGCGAAGCGATCGCATTCCTCAAAGCCTTGAAAACTCATTGTCAAACCCGGTTGTCAGGGGACCAGCCCCCCGACACCTCCCGCTGAGGTGGAGATTGCCACCTCAGACTCCTGCAATATCGGAGCCAGTATTGTTGATTCTGCTGAGTTTCAGAGTCTTTTGCGATGTTTGCTTATCCAGAACTTAAGGCTAATATAGCGATCGCCCTCCATCCGACAGCAATTGTTGCATAACAATATAAATGCATAAGCTCCAGATTTTTGGGTGGAGCAGACCTCTGGCTCGATTAAAGTCTTGAGGTAATAAGATGCTCTACAAAATGAGGCGATCGTCCTCTCTCTCGCTTTGAGGAAAGGAGGCGATCGCTAGGCAGATCTGGGATTTTGAGTGAGTTTTCGGATGGGCAAATATTGAGGAAATTATGCTTTGATTCTCGCTAACTTTTCCCACCTTATGGTTGGTTGGGATGGGTAATATAAATACTCTCTGCCAGAACCCCTTTTCCGAAAAGAAATCGTTCCCTCGTTTCGGTTTCACAAACGTCAGTCTCTAAAGCTCTCAAACGTAAACGCTGTGATTCAGGGACGAGCTCTACGGTATTGCTGCTGTGATTCGTTGTGTCGAATGGCTCGAACGGTTCAGGTTTCTCGTCGGGATCGATCCAGAAGTAGTCTTCTGGTGACATACCGAACTCTACCCATTCTTCTTCGTCCAGCCGATATCTCACTTTGATGATAAGCATGTTGCCCTTAAGACGCCTAACTATAGAATTATCAAGTACCAACTTCACTGAAGAGAGCGATCGCGCAACTGAGCGACCTCAATTACATTCCCCCGCTCAGAATCTTGCACCCCCAGCAAGATCTCTTGTCGCAACTCCTCGAAACGGTCTTTGTCGCGCGATCGCTGCCGCAGCAACAAACGAACCGTCTCATCGACTGCAACATTCACAGACGGATAGACACCCTGCGCCACTTGCTCCGTCAATAACCTGGCCAAATCTGGACTGAACGTAACATTCATACTATCCCGGCAAACATCTAGCTTCCAGTCTAGCCAATGGCGACCATCGCAGCGCCCCCAGCAGAAAAACTGCGAACTGCATATTGTCAGCCGCCTCTCAGCCTCCTGTAGGAACCCGCCCAGACCTGCCTCATTTTCCGGATGTTTGCTAGTAAGGTGCATAGATGCAAACGCCAGGAAATCAACCGATGTTCAAAGCCGCCGACTACTTAACCCTGCTGCACCAACTTGAACAATTTTTCGCCGACTCGACTCCAGCTCATCCTGTTACGCAGCCCCTTGAACCCGAAAAACTACGCGATCGCCTCCCCCTAGAATTGCCCACCAAGGGCAAACCCCTTGCTGAGTTGGAAACCGAGATTGCGGCCTACCTCCAGGCTGCGGTTAAGACATCTCACCCCCGTTACTTTAACCAGCTCTGGGGCGGCTTCAACGCCGCTTGCTTGATGGGCGATCTGCTCACCAGCGCCACCAACACCTCCATGTATACCTACGAGGTGGCTCCGGTGGCGACGCTGATCGAGCAGGCGCTGGTTGCCAAACTGGGTGCATTGGTGGGCTTTGCCAACCCCGAGGGCCAGTTCACCACGGGGGGCAGCAACGGTAACCTGATGGCGCTGGCGATCGCCCGCCATCGGGCCCTACCCACGCTCAAGCAAGATGGTATGGTCAATGCCCCCCGCCTAATTGCCTTTGTCTCAGCCGATGCCCATTATTCCTTTGCTAAAGCCGCTCATCTGCTGGGGTTGGGAACCAACCAACTCTGGGCGGTGCCCACCGATGCAGCGGGCAAAATGGAGGTTGCCGCCCTTGAGGATCTCATTGCCAAGGCCCAGGGCTTAGGCGCACAGCCTTTCTTTGTGGCGGGGACTGCTGGAACCACGGTGCGCGGTACGTTTGACCCCTTGGCTGAGATTGCTGTTGTGGCCCAGCGCGAGAACCTCTGGTTCCATGTGGATGGCGCTTGGGGCGCGTCGGTGTTACTCAGTCCGCGCCAGCGTCATCTGATGCAGGGTGTGGCCCAGGCGGATTCGGTGGTTTGGGATGCCCACAAGATGATGGGTATGACCCTGATGTGCTCAGTGCTCCTCGTCAAACAGCGGGGGCGGATGTTGAATACCTTTTCGACCCAAGGCACGGACTATATTTTCCATGCTCCAGAACAAGAGTGGCAGAGCGAGCCGGTGGATCTCGGGCCCAGTACGCTCCATTGTGGTCGACGGGTGGATGCGGTGAAACTTTGGCTGGCTTGGCATCACCTGGGCGATCGTGGCTGGGCGGCGTTGATTGACCATTACTTTGAGTTGGCAGCCCATGCCGAGGCAAGTATTCAGGCACAGGAGCACTTAGAACTGGTCGTACCCCGCGAGTCGCTCAACCTCTGCTTCCGCTATCGTCCGCACCATTCAGAATTAGATCCCAATCAACTCACCCTGCGCATCCGGCAATCACTCCGGATCCAAGGCCTCGCAATGGTTAACTATGCCCAGCTCAATGAGCAAGTGGTGTTTCGGTTGGTGATCTGCAATAACCAGACGCGCAAAGAAGACCTCGATCGCCTGTTTGCCGATATTGTGGCGATCGCCCAGCAGATTGAACAGGAGACCCGATGATGCTCACCTCAATGCGGACCCTCGAAGACCTCTTCCGAGAACTGCTGGCCCGGCGCGATCGCGACGCTGATCTCCCACAGCTTGGGCCGTGGCTCGCTCAGCAAATGCCCCACTGTGTCTTCCCTGCACTACACCAGCTCCCTTTGCAAGCAAAAGCCTATACCCGCAACCTGATTGCTCGGGAGCAAGCGCCAACCCAGCAAGCCCAGATTCAGCCCACCCAGATTCAGCAACGATTCGAAGCCTTGATCCTACGCTGGGATCGACAGGCCCAAACCCGGATTCATGGTCATCCCGCCTTCTCGTTCTACCACGTGATCAGTGGCCGCTTTGCAATGGAATACTTTGCGCAGACCCGCCACGGTTTGCAATGTGTGGACATTCGTGCCTATCAAGCGGGTGGAACCACCTGGTTTCTTGGGTACAATGACCGCTACGACAATTTCATCCATCGGGTGACTTGCCTAGAACCAGGGCTCACCTTTCATGTTTATTCAGATAATGCCCAAAAGGGGTGCTGCTGGGAAACAATGCTCAATCAAGCAGCCCAATCTAGATGATCGATTCAACAACAAAATTATCAGAACGTAAACTTTTGTAATATTCTGGGCTTTGAGTTGTGTGTGTTTGTTGGGTATGTTACGATTTCGTCCAGGTCTCAACAGATTTTTTGGGTTACTTAAAAGGTCTAACCTGTTTCTTTTAAAATCCAAAGATCAGCTTTGTTTGTTGGACTCAAATTCGTCGATTTAGGGTCGTCATCGTTTGTCATAGAGAATCCCTGTTGGTAAATGCCCTTTGAGGGTTTTGTTTAGATACTTAAGCTATGGAGAATTACCAATGTCTAATACTGCAAATATCGCTTGCTACCAATTCAATGTTAAAGCTCAATTTAAAGGGGCGGTTGAAACGATTCTAGCGGTACCTGAGCTGAGTGAGGTGTTTTCGCCCCCACATCATGGCCCACGTGATATTCCCATCAGGGTTCAATTGCTCGAAGGAAGTGACTCTAGCTATGTGCATTTTCCGATCGTTCGTACGGGTCGATATGCAGTTTATCTTGATACACCTGATGTTTTTGAAGGGATGTTTTATAGTGGTACAAATCAGAATACGGGCACTGGGACAGAAATCCCAACAGAGCCAACAAGCACAGGTGATTGTCGAGACTTTGCCCAAGGTTTTATGAGCAGTGGGGAAATTATTTTTAATCAGAATGATCCTCAACCCATTGCGATTCGGTTATCGAATCGGGGACGAGCTGGCACAATAATCCATTATATTGTGTCCCTTTTTGAAGGATAAGGTGTGCTTTTTATAGAGAAGTTAATGTGCGGATACTACCTCAAGATCCTGGAGTTTGGGTTGCGGATTTGCTTGGCAACATCGCTATGAACATTAATCTCTCTCTGCCATTTTAGAGTGTGTCATCAGTATTAACTTCACTGTTGGGGCAATCTCTCCGAGATTGCCCCATGCTGTGTTTCAATCACAAAAAATATACTGCTCTCTGCCCAAGATACTGTGATCAAGGGAAGCCGTTTGGCTACCAGCTTTTGGGGGATGTCTTTGGGCCCAACTCACGTCAGAATAAGGGGATTGTCTGATCTTGCCCTCTAATGATTCCTGTCGCCGACGCCGAAGCCAAACTCCTCGAACTCACCCAGCCCCTCACGGAAACCGAACAGCTGCCCTTTAGCCAAGCCCGCGATCGCATCCTCGCCCAAGCCGTGACCAGTGCTGTGCCCTTTCCCTATTGGGACAACTCTGCTATGGATGGCTACGCGGTTCGGGCGGCCGATGTGCAGACAGCTCCGGTCACCTTGGATGTGATTGAGGAAATCCCAGCGGGGGTTGCGCCCCAGCAAACGCTCCAGGCCGGTCAAGCCGCTCGCATCTTTACCGGGGCGATGCTCCCGGAGGGGGCAGATACGATCGCCATCCAAGAAGAAACCGAACGAGCGGGCGATCGTGTCACCCTGCTCACGGCTCCCAAGCCCCAGGCCTTTGTGCGTCAGCGGGGCAGCTTTGCTCAACCGGGTAGCCCGCTGCTGCCGGTGGGCTGCAAAATTGGCCCGGCGGAAATGGCAATTTTAGCGACGGCCCAATGCACCACCGTCGAGGTCTATCGCCGTCCCCGCGTGGCGTTTTTCTCCACGGGCGATGAGCTGATCCCCCCGGATGGGAACCTGGCACCGGGGCAAATTGTGGACTCGAACCAATATGCGATCGCCGCCTTTCTCGAACAACAGGGGGTAGAGCTGATTCCCCTGGGCATTGTCCCTGATCGCCCTGCTGCCCTCCGCGCGGCGATCGCCGAGGCAGTACAGTGCAGTGACTTAGTCCTCTCCACCGGCGGGGTCTCCGTGGGCGACTATGACTATATTGATGACTTACTCGTTGAGCTCGGCGGCGAAATCCAGATCCAAAGTGTGGCGATCAAGCCCGGTAAGCCCCTGACTGTGGCCACGTTTCCGGACTGTTTATATCTGGGCATTCCGGGCAATCCGGTCTCAGCTTTGGTCTGTTGTTGGCGATTTGTGCGGTTGGTGTTGGCGAAACTCCCGGGTCAGACGGAGCCCTGGGAATTACCCTGGCAATGGGTGCGATCGCGCCAGCCCCTGAAAGCGGGAGGCAAACGGGAGACCTATCTTTGGGGTCAGCTCCAGGATGGTGAGTTTAGCCTCGCGGGGGGTAGCCATAGCTCGGGGAATTTAATTAATTTGGCTCAGACCAATGCCTTGGCAGTCGTTCCGGTGGGGACAACGGTGATTGAGGCGGGGGACAGGGTGCAGGTGTTGTGGATTCTGTAGGGGCAATCCCTCCGTGGTTGCCCAGGTATGTTGCGTGACGGAGGGGTGATCGGTGGGCGGCCGAGACCGGGGTAGGCACGGGGGCACTACCCCTACGGGAGTTAATGAAAAAATTCTAATCCACCCGTTCCGAAAAACCCCAGGCAAAGACCAAGACAATCAACGACACCATCGCCCATTCCGGCGGCACCAACTGGGGCAGCACCGCATGGGCCAGCAGACGCAGACCGACCACTGCCACTGCTAGATAACCCGCCTCTTCGAGCTTGGGATATTCTTGCAGCCAGCCCAGAAACACCCCCGCCAAGAAGCGCAGGGCAATGACCCCGATCGTGCCGCCGGCGATGATCAGCCAGGTTTGATCGGCGACGGCGATCGCCGTGGTCACGCTATCGAGGGAAAAGGCCAAATCCGTAAAGGCAATGATGGGAATGGCCTGCCAGAGCGATTCAAACTGAAAGCTCTGGTGATGATTCGTTTCATCTAGAGGTGAGCTGTAGTAGCGCCAAACCAGCCAAAGCAGGTAGCCGGCTCCGAGCAGCTCAAACTGCCAAAACCGTTGCACCCAAGCTGCCATCAAGATCAACACAACCCGTAGACCATAGGCCGCCACTAAACCAATATTGAGGGCCTGACGTTGCTGTTGAGGGGTTTTCAGACCTTGGGCGATCGAGGCCAGCGCCACAGCGTTATCGGCTGAGAGAACGGCTTCGAGTGCCACTAAAATCGCCAGTAAAAAGGGAATGTGAAGGTAGGATGCTACCGGCGAAGCTAGCCACTGCTCAAACATAGACCCTAAGAAATAAAAAAAAGTTTAAAAAAGATGTGTCGTTATGATCTAGAGTAGCGGGTTTAGGGGTGTTTTTGGAAAGGGGGTTGTGTGGCCCAGCCGGGCGATCGCCGCGCGAACGTTATCATAAGGGCACATTATCTAGTTAAGTCTTGGAGTTTAGGCGATGGCGTCTCCTCTCATCAAGCGGTTTCAAGTGAGTCTCGCCGAGAATAAACTCTATGGCTGGGCAGCGAGCCTCTTTGTGCTGATCCTCTCAGGTGTTGTCGCTGTGATTCCGCCCAAGCCCCCGCCGCCAGACGAGTTCACGGCAACGGGGGTGCTCTCCTATAGCAGTGCCCCACCGACCATTACTGAAACCGGCCGAGCCCTCTTTGAGCAGGGCCGCAGCACGATTAGCGCCCAGGAAGCCCTGCTAACCGAGCGGGTTTTGCGCAATGTGACCCGAGTCTTTGAAGTCAAAGACCTGCGTCGGTTCATCAAAAACATTGAAGTGAAGCTGCCCAAAGAGGATGATCAACCCCAACTCATCCGGATCAAGTATACGGATACAGACAAGGAGCGGAGCCAAGACATTACCCAGATGCTTCTGGATGAAATGGTCGAGCAGAGTCGTCTGGTGAATACGGCCCAACTGCGGGCTCAGATTGAGACCCTGGAGTCGCGTTTGCAGGGGGCGAAGCAGGAACTGTCTCAAGCCGAGCGGGTCTTCTACAATTTTCTGCGCAAGGAGGGGTCTACTCTGGCCCCCGCCGAAAACGGTAATCTCTTCGCGGCAATCAATACCGCCCAACAGCAGCAGCGGCAAGTTCGCTTTCAACTCGAAGGCATTATTGCCCAACGCCAGAGCCTTGAGGCGCAGTTGGGTCTGAATCCGGAGCAGGCTGCCCTGGCTTCAGCCCTGAGTGCCGACCCGATCATTGCCAGCCTGCGGGCCCAGATCCTGCAAGTGGAAACCCAAATTACCATCAACAGCTCAACCCTGCGCCCAGAACATCCCCAAATGGTGAAGCTGCGTCAAGACCAGACTGCCTTCGAACAATTGTTGACCGAACGGGCGGATGAGGTGATCGGCAGTGACGGAGTGTTTAATGCCCAACCGCGCCAGGTGCGCCAGGACAGCAGCTTGGATGCCACGCGTCAACAAATGGCGAATCGGCTGGTATCGCTGCAAACCCAACAGGAGGCCCTCACCAAACAGTTGGCGATCGCTATCCAGACGGAGCGCCAACTGCGTCAGGACTATGAGCGCTTCCCCACCAAGCAGCTTGAACAGGAGCGCCTCCAGCAGGAGTTGGGTCTCAAGAAAAATTTCCATGACTTCTTGCAGGCCAAGCTTGTAGATGCTCGCACTGCTGAAGCGGAAACCGTGGGGAGCCTGATCATTGCCCAAGCGCCCCTAGAGCCTAAGAAAAAAGAGAGCACTTATTCGCCGCCGCCAGGGCCGCTTATTATTGTCGGTGCGGGGTTTGTGGCGTCGGTGGTGGTGGGTCTGGGTGTGATTCTGGTGCTGGGGATTCTCGACCCCCATGTCTACACGGCAGCGGAGTTGCAGGCGCTGTTTGGCGATCGCGATATCACCGTACTGGGCAAATTACCCCTCTTGACCGCGACCTCCCCCCACTCCCTGCCCGTGCTGCTGGGGGCCAATCGACCTCATTTGCCCCAATATGAACTGTTGCGGAGTAACCTGCGACGTTGGAGTACTCAGAAGGCCAAGGTAGTGTTGCTCACCAGTGTGGATGCTGAGGAGGGCAAGAGTACGACCGCCTATAACCTGGCGATCGCCGCTGCTGAGGCCGGGCAGCGAACCCTCCTCATTGAAGGCGATCTGCGATCGCCAACCCAGGCCCCAGCAATTGGCGTCAAACCCGACCCAGACGCCCCCGGTGAACCCTTGGGCTACTATGGCTCCTTTGCCGCGAGCACAGCCTTAGTTCCCACGGTTGCCAACCTCTACATCATGCCCAGCGCTGGTCCTCAGCCCAATGCTGCCGTGATTCTTGAATCTAGCGAGTTCCGCCGTCTGATCGCCAATGCTCGCGCCCGCTTTGACCTGGTGGTGGTGGATACCCCGCCGCTAGCAGAATATAACGATGCGCTGCTATTACAACCCTTGAGTGATGGTTTGGTCATTGTGACGCAACCGAGCGTGACCCAGAGCAAGGTAACGGGGGCGATGCTGGATCAGCTCATTGAGGCGGAAGTACCGATTGTGGGGGGGGTGATTAATGGCGATGAGGAACTGGTAGAGTTACCACCCCCGATCGCCCCTGAGCCCCCGGTTTCTTCCTATGCTTCCTTGGCTATGGGCCAGAGCGATCGCCACTTACCCGAGTCTGCCCCTGCGCCGGGTAACGCGTCGGTGCTCCCGCCTCGGCTGCGATCGCGTTAGTTACGCTTTGACACACCAAAAACCTGTAGGGGGAATCCCTGAGTTGTTCATTCTGCCGATTTTTGGGCTGTTCCGGCTCATGCACAAACCGTAGCGGGCAAAATGCCCGCGCTACGGGTTCTAAAGCCGGAATGACCGTAGCGCAGGCGTCCCGCCTGCCAGCACGGAATCTGTATGAACTTCTCGGATAGAAAATCCTGCAAGGTGAACAACCCAAGTAATTCCCTCGTGGTTGCCTCAGACCCTCCTCTACTGTCGATGTTTTAATGATCAATGAAGGTTAATTCTTCATCAAGAATCCGTAGCGCAGGCGTCTCGCCTGCCCCAGTTAAGATTGCTCCAGGAACCCCACCATCTCAACCTTGCCGTTATTCTAGGTGCCGCCTTCCTCGACTACCTGATCGGCGATCCCTGGTCTTGGCTGCATCCGGTACAGGTGATGGGGGCCTGGATTAGCAGGATTCATCGCCTTCTATATCGCTGCTGTGGCGTAGGTTGGCCGCGTCGTCTAGCCGGTGTGGGGCTGGGTTTGAGCACCATTCTGGGCAGTGCCGCCATCAGTTGGGGGCTGGTTTGGGGCGCAACGCAGCTACAGGTTTATCTGGGAATGGGCGTGGCCATGATTCTGCTGGCTAGCTGTCTGGCAGCGCGGAGCTTACACCAGGCGGCTTGGGATGTGGTGCGGCCGTTGCAGGCGGGGGATTTGGTTACGGCAAGAATCCACCTCAGCTGTTACGTGGGGCGTGATACCGCCGACTTGTCTGAACCGGAGATCCTGCGGGCGGTGCTGGAGACCGTGGCCGAAAATACCACCGATGGTGTGACCGGGCCACTGTTCTATGGGCTACTGGGTCTCTGGACAGGGGTTGGGGCGGTTCCGCTGGCGATGGCCTACAAGGCCGCCAGTACCCTGGACTCGATGGTGGGCTACCGCCGGGAACCCTACACTGACCTGGGCTGGTTTAGCGCCCAGCTTGAAGATCGCCTGACCTGGCTGCCCTGTCGGCTGACGGTGGGGGCGATCGCCCTCCTCTCCGGTCATTCTCGACAAGTCTGGCGTCTCTGCGCTCGGGATGCCCCCCAAGACCCCAGCCCCAACTCCGGTTGGAGTGAATGTGCCTATGCGGCGGCGCTGGGGGTGCAACTGGGGGGAGAGAATCGCTATCAAGGGGTTATGAAGGTCAAGCCCCGGCTCGGCGATCCGGAGCAAGCCATTACGGTTGAAGTCGTGGTTCGGGCCTTGGGATTGCTGCGCTGGGTCTGCTGGCTCTGGCTCGGGGTTGGGGTGGTAGTTTCTGGTTTCGTGATGGGCTGGTTCTCGGAATTCGGAATTCGGAATTTGGAATTCTGAATGGCCTCACCAGCGGGGCAACAGATATTACTCGTAACGTGAGTTTCGGCTCAGCGAAACTATCGCATTCCTCAAAGCCTTGAAATATCGATGTCAAACCCGGTTGTCAGGGAACCCGCCCCCCGACACCTCCCGCTGAGGGGGAGATTGCCCCCTCAGACTCCGGCAATATCGGAGCTAGTATTGTTGATTCTGCTGAGTTGTTCAGAGTCTTTCGCGATATCTGCTTATCCATAACTCACGTTACTCGTAACTTGTTACTCGTTACTTGCTACTTTTTTTGATGATTGAGCCCACCACCCCTCGCCTCCGCCTACGGCAATGGCAAGAGCGCGATCGCGCCCCCTTTGCCCAGCTCAATGCCGACCCCCAAGTGATGGAATTCTTTCCTCATCGGCTCGATCGCGCTGCCAGTGATGCCATGGTCGATCGACTGGCGGCGCTCATCCAACAGCAGGGTTGGGGGCTTTGGGCCATGGAGTGTCTGGCGGATCAAGAATTCATCGGCTTTGTGGGTCTCAATACCCCCTCAGTGGCGCTGCCGATCGCCAGCCAATGCCAGCCACCCGTGGAAGTGGGTTGGCGCTTAGCCCGACCGTTTTGGGGTCAGGGTTATGCCACTGAGGCTGCACAAGCTGCCCTACAGGTGGGGTTTAACCAGCTCGCACTGCCAGAAATTATTTCCTTCACCGCCCTAGATAATCGGCGCTCCCAAGCGGTGATGCAGCGGCTGGGCATGGAGCGCGATGCCGAGACCTTTTTGCATCCTGGGGTTCCGGCAGGGCATCCGTTGCAGGCGCATTGTCTTTACCGTTTGGGGGTGGAGACCTGGCGGGCGCAGACGGCTGAAATATTGCCTTAGCAGCCCGCACCTCGAACCCACCCCGGTCAGCGCTACGCGCGACCGCCCCTCCCGAGAGGGGATGTCCTGCATCATCATTCTTAAAATCTCCTCTTGGGAGGAGTACCCCGGAGGGGGGAGGTGGGTCGGCCCACTTCGCTTTTTGGTGCAAGTTTCTTTCTTGACCAGACGAATGCTATGGTCATTACTCAACCCCCGATCGCATTCATCTCCCATCGCATTAACCACTGGAGCCTGCTGCTGTGTTAACCCTTGGAGTCAATATCGACCATGTCGCCACAATTCGCCAAGCACGACGAACCATTGAACCCGACCCGATTGCGGCGGCAGTCTTGGCAGAACTGGCGGGGGCCGATGGCATCACGGCCCATTTGCGCGAAGATCGTCGCCATATTCAAGACCGGGACATTCGTCTGTTGCGGGAGACGGTGCAGACCCATCTAAACCTGGAGATGGCCGCCACCGAGGAGATGGTGGCGATCGCCCTGAATATCCAGCCAGACTACGCCACGCTGGTGCCGGAGCGTCGGGAAGAAGTCACTACCGAGGGCGGCTTGAATTTACTCGGCGACCTTGAGCGCTACAAGCAGGTTGTCGAGCAACTCCAGGGGGCAGGAATTCCAGTGAGCTGGTTTATTGATCCAGACCCGAAGCAAATTGAGGCGGCGGCGAAGACGGGGGCTAAGTTTATTGAGCTGCATACGGGAACCTATGCCAATGCCACAACGGAGGTGGCGCGGAACCAGGAACTCGAGGTGTTGAAACAGGGGGCAGCAGCGGCGATCGCCCTTGACCTGCGCGTCAATGCAGGCCATGGCTTGACCTATCAGAATGTCTATCCGGTGGCGCAGATTGCAGGCATGGAGGAGTTGAATATTGGTCATTCCATTGTCAGTCGTGCGGTATTGGTGGGGATGGAGCGTGCGGTGCGGGAGATGAAACAGGCGATGTTTGGGTTGGGGTGAAATAATTTGTGTAATCTTTTACCAAAAATCTTCTATTATTAACTTGACGAAACCTGTAAATCTTCTGTAATAATTACACCTGGAGTCTGTCTTTGGATGGTGCTGCCCATTCAACTCCCCAAGTAAGACAGTTAGACCCGCCCGTATACGGCATTCCGCTGGTGTTCAGCTGCCAACTGCCGCTATTGTGACTTAGTTTCCCTCCCCCGATTCGTTTGCTTCACTCTAGATATCCACAATTCATCCCTAGCACAACGTGCGAGCGATTGAAAAATTCAAGCTTTCCATGCAATTCGGCAAAAGCGAAATCCAATGCGGGTTTTGGGCTCTTTTGCCGTGTCAACCTATGTCAACCTCTAAATCTAACTCATAATAATTGGAGATAAATCACTGATGTCGATTCGCTTATATGTGGGAAATTTGCCCAAGGAGACCGTTGATCGGGACGCACTGCAAGAGATGTTTAGCAGTTCGAGCCCGGATATTTCAACTAAAGTTATCAAAGATCGCAAAACGGGCAAATGCCGGGGATTTGCCTTTGTCACCGTGCCCAGTGATGAGATTGCCGATCAAATCATTGAGCAGCACAATGGCCAAAACTTTATGGATGCAACGCTTAAGATTGAGAAAGCCCTGCCTCGGGAAAAGTCAGCCAAGCCCGAGAAAGAGGGGAGTAACAGCAGCCGCCCCACCAACAGTGGCAATGGCAGCAAGCCCCGCAGCGGCAAGAAGCGGAGCAATTCTACACAGAGCAATAGCCCCGCCGCCAATCAGCCTGATCCTCGCTGGGCTGCTGATTTGGCCAAGCTCAAGGAAATGCTAGCGACCCAGACCACAAGTTCCTAAGTCAAGGACTAACAATCAAAACAGTAGGGGCGGGTTTGAAACCCGCCCCTACTGTTTTGATTGGCGGGAAGACAATACCTTGCCCAACAGACTCCCTTAGAGGGGGACCATGAGGGGAGGTCGTGCGGTAGGGTTTTTATGTTTGTGATTTTGTTTTTGTAATATCTGT
Source organism: Cyanobacteria bacterium P01_G01_bin.54 (assembly GCA_039180005.1). Classification (GTDB taxonomy): domain Bacteria; phylum Cyanobacteriota; class Cyanobacteriia; order Cyanobacteriales; family Spirulinaceae; genus SIO3F2. The sequence continues at coordinate 14,191 of JBCDEB010000054.1, forward strand.
TTGGAGCGAGAATTCATGAGTGATCCCGTGAAGGTAATGAAGCAAGAGGTGGGCAAAGCGGCAGCGGCCCGAGTGGTTTCCGACTCCGTGGTGGGTCTGGGCACAGGCTCAACGACGGCCTATGCGATTCAGTTTTTGGGCGATCGCCTCCGCTCAGGAGAACTCAACAATGTTGTTGGCATTCCCACTTCGTTTCAGGCTGAGGTGCTTGCCAAGCAATACGGCATTCCCCTCACCACCCTAGATGCGGTTGACAAAATTGACGTGGCCATTGATGGCGCAGATGAAGTGGATCCGCAGAAAAACCTGATCAAGGGCGGAGGCGCAGCCCATACCCGGGAAAAGATTGTCGATACCCTGGCCCAGACGTTTATTGTGGTGGTTGATCAGGGCAAGCTGGTGGAGCGCCTGGGAGAGAGTTTTCTATTGCCGGTGGAGGTGCTGCCGATGGCGATCGCCCCGGTGATGCGAGCGATCGAGCGATTGAGCGGCAAACCGGAACTGCGGATGGGCATCAAGAAAGCCGGGCCCGTGGTCACTGACCAGGGCAATCTGGTCATTGATGTTCAGTTTGAGCGCATTGACGATCCCGTCTCCCTGGAGGCAACGCTTAACAATATCCCAGGGGTTCTGGAAAACGGTCTCTTTGTCAACTGCACGGATGTTGTGTTGGTGGGTGAGGTGAATGACGGTCAGCCCAGCGTGCGAGAACTATAGTCGCATCAAGGTCGGGGGATTGACCCTACTGAAAAGGCGAATCGTAGATCGGGAATTCGGCGGGGTCTTGTTCTGCCTCGGGGAAGGCGGGGAGTTGGGGTTCTGGTTCGACCGGCGTTTCGAGAATCGGGAAGGGCTCTCGGTCGTCCTCGGCTTCCAGGGGGGTGATGGGAATGTCGGTTCCGTTGTTGCCCTCATTGAGGTTGGCCGGGGCAGCGGGGACTGGCAAGGCGGGCTCGATTGTGGTTTCAATGTAGGTCTCGACTTCGTCGGCTTTGCCAAAGTCGCCTGCTGTGTTGTAGAGGTCGATCGCCTCCTGGAGGGTTTCGATCGCCGTGCCGTAGCGGGTAAAGTTGCGAGCATTGTAAGCTTGCACCGCGACGAGGTCGTCCTCATCCGGACGGGTCTCCTGGGCTTGGTTTTCGGCGTTGGTAAAGAGGGAGACCCCCAGGTTGTAATAGGCATCGGCAAAGGTGGGGTCTAGCTCAATCGCGCGTCGATAGGCAGCGATCGCCTCGGGATATTGCTCCGTATCTTGATAAGCAATGCCCAGATTGTAATGGGTGCGGGGGTCATTGGGGAGCAAACGAACCGCCGTTTCCAGGGACTCAATCGCCTGCCTGGCATTGCCCTGCTCAATTTGGGACGCGCCCACCTGCTGATAGGCAATGACATTGTCGGGGTCGAGGTTCAAGGCGAGCTCGAAGCGGTTGGTGGCTGCCTTATGGTTGCCGATCTCGGCATAGGCCACGCCCAAGTTGTACTGGGCTTGAGCATTGTCCGGCTCCAGCGTTGCAGCGATTCCCAGACTATCGATCGCCAGATCCCATTCACCCCGTTGGGCGTAGATCAAACCGGCTTGGTAATGGGCGGCGGCAAATTCGGGGTCAATCTGCGTTGCTTCATTAAACAGCACCAGGGCCTCATCGGGTGCCCCGGCGTCGTTGACGATCAGCCCCAGGTTGTAGTAAGCGCGCGAAAACTCGGGGTCAAGGCGAATCACCTCCCGGTAGATGAGGCTGGCCGCTTCATCCTGCCCCAAATTATCGAGGGCCAGGGCGAGATTGTAATGACCCGCAGGCAGCTCCGGCTCCAGAAAGGTGACGCGTTCAAACTGGTTGGCTGCGGCGTTGAGGTTGCCCTGGCGCAGTTGAGCCAGCCCCAGGTTATAGTAAGCCGCCGTCAGGCGGGGTTCGAGGCTCACAGCGGACTGGTAGGCAGCGATCGCATCCCCCGGATAGCCCCGCTGTAGGTAGATATTCCCCAGAAGGTAATAAGCCATCCCCGAAGTGGGATCATGCTGGATCGCGCTGATCAAGAAGCGTTGGGCCTGATCAAAGTCTTGGCGATAGTAGGCTTGGAGCCCCTCTTGTAAATCCGCCGCTGCATCCAGGTCATTGGTGTAAAGACCATCCATGGCCTGCTTGGCCGACAGGCTGGGTTTAGCGGTCGAGGGCAGGGGTTTGAGGGGTTGAGCCTGCGCCCGGTTAACCAGGGCGGTGCTGAGGCTCAAACTGACGGCCAGCAGAGCGGCAATGGGGGTGTATTTCTGACCGATAACCATGACCTTGATGAATATGCCAAAACGATTCTAATCAACACCATCATAATATCGGTGGACGCTGGCCGTAGTGACGATAGCGCCAATAGTCCTGCAAGATCTGGTTATGGTCAAAGCAGAGGGTGCTGGGGACGTCCCAGGGGTTAAAGATGCCGATCGCCTTGGCATCATCGGCAGCCTGAGGTTCGCCTTGGGCAGTGGCAATAAACACGATACTCAAGGTATGCTGCCGGGGATCACGCCCTGGATCAGAATAGACATGGAGGAGCGTCACCAGGGTGACATCCAAGCAGACTTCTTCTTGGGCTTCCCGCCGGGCAGCCGCTTCTACCGATTCACCGTAGTCCACAAAGCCGCCAGGGATCGCCCAACCGTAGGGTTCGTTATGCCGCTCAATGAGCAGAATCGGCCGGTGGGGGCGATCGCACAGCTCAATAATAATGTCAACGGTCGGAGCGGGGTTTCGATGGGCCATAGTGGAAACGAACTGAAGCAGCAGCTTGCCGAGAGAGCAAAGGGCTCTCCCATCATACCCAGCGAGCGCGTTGCAGGGTCGGCTCTCCTGACTCCCTACGTTATGATCCGTTCGGACAGTTCCCTGTGTTCAGGTAGGGGTGGGAAAACCCCGTCCGATCGCTCATTATTTTTTCTTTACACATACCGTCAAGACCCTGCCATTCGTGAATACCAGAAGCCTGATGGGAGAAACGATAGAATATCCAACCCAAACAAAAGGTGATCGGTATGAGATCTAGCATCAAGCGGATGCTATATTGGCTGAAAATCTACAGTGGGTAATGTTTGTCCCAATTGCTTGCCCCAACATCAACGCAGCTCGCCAAAGACTTCCCAGACGATAAGAGTTTAGCCTTACTTCGTACCCAGTTGAACGTCACACTTTCACTATGGCTTCTTCTTCACTCAACGCTAACCCCTTCGGATTCACCACCCATGTGTCAAACCCACCGGCGGGTGCGGCCAATGTGCTTGAGATGGACAAGAAAGGGACGATTCTCGCTGTCGATGATAACCCTGCCAACTTAGGGCTGTTGTCGGATTTCCTCCATGGTTTTGGCTTTAATGTGCTCACCGCGCGGAATGGTCAGGCTGCAGTGGAGCGGGCCCAATATGCTCAGCCCGACCTCATTCTGCTCGACATCATGATGCCGGAAATGGATGGTTTCGAGGCTTGTCAACAGCTCAAATCCGATGCCCAAACCGCCCAAATCCCGGTCATTTTTATGACGGCGCTAACCGATGTGACCAACAAGAGTCAGGGGTTTGCCCTCGGGGCCGCAGACTACATCACCAAACCTTTTCAACAGGAAGAGGTCTTGGTGCGCATTCAATGCCAGCTAAAGATTTCTCGACTGACACAGCAGGTACAAAGCCAAAACGAAGAACTCGAAAAGCGGGTCACCCAGCGCACCGCTGAGCTACAAACGGCGCTCAAGGAGTTGCAATCGGCCCAAGTTCATCTGGTGCAGAGCGAAAAAATGGCCAGCTTGGGGGTTCTTGTGGCGGGCGTTGCCCATGAGATTAATAATCCGATCAATTTTATTCATGGCAATTTGACCCACATCAATGACTATGCCCAAAGCCTGCTCCAGGCCCAGTCGCTCTACGCACAAGCCATGCCGGAACCGGCGGCGGCGATCGCCGCAGAACTCGATGCCCTAGACCTGGACTTTATTGCCGAAGATCTGCCCCGGATTCTGCAGTCCATGCAGGTCGGCACAGAGCGAATTCGCCAGATTGTCCTGGGACTGCGTACCTTTGCTCGCAAAGATGATTCCCGGCGTAAGACGATTCAGTTGGTGGATGGCATTGAGAGTACCTTGATGTTGCTCCATAGCCGTACCAAGGGACGGGGCGATCGCCCAGAAATCTTGATTCGTAAGGATTATGGCGAACTGCCCTCCATCGACTGTTATGCCAGCCGTCTCAACCAGGTCTGGATGAACCTGATCGCCAATGCGATCGATGCGCTCAACGAGTCGGATACGACTGTGCCGATGATTACGATTACCACCCAGGCCTTGAGTTCGGAACGGGTACAAGTGCAAATTCAGGATAACGGCCGGGGCATCCCTCCCGAGCACCAGGTGCGACTCTTTGATCCCTTCTTTACCACCAAGCCCGTTGGCCAGGGCACGGGTCTGGGCCTCGCGATTAGCTATTCGATCATTGTGGAGCAGCACCAGGGAACACTGCACTGTGAGTCGTTGGTGGGTCAGGGGACAACCTTTACGGTTGAACTACCGACGCAGTTGCTGGGTTGATCGACTCGTTGATAACGCGCCCTCATCCAGCTTGGATCTCGGGGTAACAAGCAAGTTACAGTAAGGAGTTAGACTCTAACGTTGCCCTTGAGCGCCAAAACCCATGACCGTCGCCTTCGATCAACTCATCACTCCAGAGATCACCAAGCCTGCTCGTTACCTGGGTAATGAACGCGGTGCGGTGCATAAGCCCTGGACTGCGGCCGAAGTGCGCTGGGTGCTCACCTACCCTGAGGTCTACGAAGTGGGGGCCTCGAACCTGGGGCATATTATTCTCTACAACATCTTGAATGACCAGGTGCGGCAACTGTGCGATCGCGCCTACCTGCCCGCCGCCGACCTCTCGGCCAAACTTCGCGAGACCCACACGCCCCTCTTTGCCCTCGAAGCCCGCCGCCCCTTGCTGGACTTTGACATTCTGGGCTTTAGCCTCAGCTACGAGTTAGGGGCCACCAATATTCTCGAAATGCTGGATCTGGCCCAGATCCCCCTCACCACCCAGGAGCGCCTGGCCGGGGATTATCCCTTGATCTTTGCCGGGGGCGCGACGGCCACCTCCAACCCCGAGCCCTACGCCGACTTCCTGGATTTTGTGGCCCTCGGCGATGGCGAGGAACTGCTGCCCGAGATTGGCGAAGTGGTTGCTGACGGTAAAAAGACGGGTCTGGCAAAACGGGAAATCCTGCTGAATCTGGCCCAGCAGGTGCCAGGGGTCTATGTCCCTCTCTTTTACGACCTGGCCGAGGATGGCTCGGTTCATCCCAATCACCCTGACGTGCCGCCTCGGAACCTACGCCGGGTCGCCACCCCCCGACCGGAATATTCCATCGGCCTCGTGCCCTATACCGAAACCGTCCACGATCGCCTCACCGTGGAAATTCGGCGCGGCTGTACGCGGGGCTGTCGCTTTTGCCAGCCGGGAATGCTCACCCGCCCGGCGCGGGATGTGGAACCGGAACAGGTGGTTGATGCCATTGCCAAAGGGATGCGCGAGACAGGCTACAACGAATTTTCCCTGCTCTCCCTGAGTTGCTCCGATTATCTTTCCCTGCCCGCCGTCGGTATGGAGATCAAAAATCGGCTCCAGGGGGAGAATATTTCCCTGTCGTTGCCCAGCCAACGGGTCGATCGCTTTGATGAGAATATTGCCAACATCGTCGGCGGCACCCGCCAAACCAGCCTCACCTTTGCCCCGGAAGCAGGAACCCAGCGGCTGCGGGATGTGATTAACAAGGGCCTTACCAACGAAGAACTGCTGCGGGGCGTAAAAACCGCCGTCGAGCAGGGCTGGGACAAGGTGAAGCTCTATTTCATGATTGGGTTACCCGGCGAAACCGATGCGGATGTGATTGGCATCGCCGAAACCCTGCGCTGGCTGCGCCGGGAATGCGCCCAAAAGGGTCGCAAGCGCCTCAACTTCAATGTGACGATCTCCAACTTCACGCCCAAACCCCATACGCCGTTTCAATGGCATTCCGTTTCCACCAGTGAGTTTCTCCGTAAGCAGGAGCTGCTTAAAGTCGAGCTCAAAACCCTGCGCGGTGTCAAGGCGAACTTCACCGATGTGCGCATCTCAGCGATGGAGGACTTTATGGGCCGGGGCGATCGCCGCCTGGTTCCCGTCGTCAAACGGGCTTGGGAGCTGGGCGCGGGCATGGATGCCTGGTGGGAGAGCCTGGAGCGGGCTTACGGGGCTTGGGAGCAGGCGATCGCCGAAGCGGGCCTCACGTGGAAATACCGCCAGGTGGAAACCGGCGAATGGAACGTGATGCACGTCGAAAACGAACGCACCGGGCGCACGGAGGGCATTCGTGCCAGCTCCCCCCAATGGAAGCGCCGCTTTAGCTGGGATGAGCGCCTCAACGCCCGTCTGCCCTGGGATCACATCAATACGGGTATTGACAAGGAATGGCTCAAAGCTGACCTGCAACGGGCCCTAGAGGCGGTGACGGTGCCCGACTGTGCCTTCCATACCTGCTCCCTCTGTGGGGTCTGCGGCGATGAGTTTGGCGGCAATGTGGTCTACGAACCGCCCCCAATTCCCGAGTTTGAGGGGCATTTTAAGCCCAACCAAACTCTGGCCCAGCGTATCCGTGTTCGTTTGGGCAAAACGGGAGAATTCCGCCTCTTGGGCCACCTGGATCTGGTGCGCTTGTTTGATCGCGTGGTTCGTCGTGCTGCGCTCCCCATCCGCTTCTCGGGCGGCTACCATCCGGGACCCCGGATCATGATTGCCAATGCCCTCTCGCTGGGGATGACCAGTGCCGGGGAGATTGTGGATTTTGAACTCACGGAGGTAATGGAGGTTGAGGCGTTCAAAACGAAGTTAGCGGAACAATTGCCGCCGGAGCTGCCGATTTATTCGGTTGAAGCTGTTGACCCGAAATCGCCCTCGGCCAATAAGCTTTTGCGTCAGGCGGAATATGTTTTGGATGTGGCGATCGCCGCAGATGAAGCGGATTGGCCGGGCTGGGTTGAGCAGATTCTGGCCAGCACAGAGGTGTTGTTTGAAAAGACGACGAAATCCGGTAAAAAACAACAGGTGAATTTGCGCGATCGCCTCTTTACCCTCACGGTCGAGTCCAGCACTGCGACCACTGCCAAGTTACATTTTTTAGGCAGTTGCCAAAATGATGGCACAACCCTACGCCCGGAACAGTTGGTCTGGATGTTTGAGGCGGTGGTGGGCCAGGCGGTGGAGTTGGTTCATGCCCATCGAGTGCAGTTGGTGTTGGCAGAGGCGATCGCACCCTCAAAACCCTAATAAAGCCCGAGAGATGGATCGGCGTTGCGCGAGGGGTAGGGTGTGGAATTTTGTTTTGGGTTTGGGGAAGGTTGGAGGGCTTACTGCTACTGGATTTGAGCGTTTGGGGAGGGGGCGATCGCTCGCGCACCTTGTACAGCAAGGGTTTGGAGGATTTGGATGTAATGAAGGGGGCGGTTTTGGTTAAAATGGAGGGGCGATCGCGCAAATGCACCTTGAAAACTAAATATCATCAGGGTTCTGAGCGCGGGCGGTTCCAAACAACAATCATTCCTATGAGGAATTGAAACTTATTGATTACATCGATCAAGCGAAGAGCTTTAGTTCCAAACAACAATCATTCCTATGAGGAATTGAAACAGGCTGTTTGTGGTAGGCACGGACGGCACACCCACGTTCCAAACAACAATCATTCCTATGAGGAATTGAAACCGTGAAGCCAGGGAGCGAATGGGGTTCACGCAAGAACAAGTTCCAAACAACAATCATTCCTATGAGGAATTGAAACACAAAAAGGCGATCTTTCACTTGCGATTTTTACGGTTCCAAACAACAATCATTCCTATGAGGAATTGAAACCGACTTGCCACTAACTTTTGCCCTTTAGCGTTGTATGGTTCCAAACAACAATCATTCCTATGAGGAATTGAAACTACAATTGTCGCCTTTGCAACTAGAGTTGCTCAGTTCCAAACAACAATCATTCCTATGAGGAATTGAAACCGATTTCGGCTAGGGATTCGGCGATGATGGCTTCGCGCCGCGTTCCAAACAACAATCATTCCTATGAGGAATTGAAACACTTAAAACTTTACTGGAATTGCCGTGCCTTGGGTTCCAAACAACAATCATTCCTATGAGGAATTGAAACATCACGACTTATTCAACTCGCAATCGAATTCTTCGTTCCAAACAACAATCATTCCTATGAGGAATTGAAACGGGACAAACAGGACTTGATTCTCGCCAAGGTTCGTTCCAAACAACAATCATTCCTATGAGGAATTGAAACTCAGGTGAGCTAACTTGGGTGCATGACTTTGAGGAGTTCCAAACAACAATCATTCCTATGAGGAATTGAAACGGGGTAGTCGTCGGCGGAGAGGAGGAAGCCGCCGTTCCAAACAACAATCATTCCTATGAGGAATTGAAACACCGTTCGCCACAAAAAACGGAAACCCTACTGAGTTCCAAACAACAATCATTCCTATGAGGAATTGAAACCACCCCAGAAGCAGAGGCGCTGCTAGCACAGGCGTTCCAAACAACAATCATTCCTATGAGGAATTGAAACGCAACACTTGAAAGGAAGACAGCGTGGCACAATGTTCCAAACAACAATCATTCCTATGAGGAATTGAAACGAGGTGGCTCAATTGCTGGGGATGACTCAACCTGTTCCAAACAACAATCATTCCTATGAGGAATTGAAACTCTGCTGCCCCAAACATAGGGGTTTCTAGTTCCGTTCCAAACAACAATCATTCCTATGAGGAATTGAAACCCAATCCCAAAATCTCTACAATACCCAGCGCTGGTTCCAAACAACAATCATTCCTATGAGGAATTGAAACCGCCCACAACCTAGAGCGCCTCGTGAATCTGGGGTTCCAAACAACAATCATTCCTATGAGGAATTGAAACATAAAAGATTTCCAGCCAATTAGCTGCCCAGAAAGTTCCAAACAACAATCATTCCTATGAGGAATTGAAACCCGGTGGATCTTCACCATCCCATTGAGTACTGGGTTCCAAACAACAATCATTCCTATGAGGAATTGAAACGAGGTGATTGGGGCATACCGATACAGTCGTCCGGTTCCAAACAACAATCATTCCTATGAGGAATTGAAACTCGATTATCAATATTTACGATTATTGCTCTTTTGAAGTTCCAAACAACAATCATTCCTATGAGGAATTGAAACAGCAAAAATTCTGGGCCCGTACCCACCTGCTCCAGTTCCAAACAACAATCATTCCTATGAGGAATTGAAACATCGATTTCACTACACGCGCATCTGGACTCAAAGGTTCCAAACAACAATCATTCCTATGAGGAATTGAAACATCTGCGCCAGCGCGACCCTTTCCTGGTGGGACGTTCCAAACAACAATCATTCCTATGAGGAATTGAAACTGAAGACGACAATTTATCACGTACAAACGGCGAGTTCCAAACAACAATCATTCCTATGAGGAATTGAAACTTTCTCGTGAAAGCTAGTGGCGCGATCGAAGACCGTGTTCCAAACAACAATCATTCCTATGAGGAATTGAAACGATCGGTATCCTCCGGGGCGATCGCCGCCTCCGGTTCCAAACAACAATCATTCCTATGAGGAATTGAAACTTTTATATCTCAGATTCAGGGGGCGATCACTTCGTTCCAAACAACAATCATTCCTATGAGGAATTGAAACAGGGCATTTGTTATATTCGTCTCAAAACTCATTTAGTTCCAAACAACAATCATTCCTATGAGGAATTGAAACAAGATCATCACCGACCGCAACGGCCAGACCCAGAGTTCCAAACAACAATCATTCCTATGAGGGATTGAAACCATAGGTTGTTGCGGCAGAAGTGGCAATCTGACCGTTCCAAACAACAATCATTCCTATGAGGAATTGAAACCGCTCTCTGTTCGCCCGAGGCAACAATATTTGAGTTCCAAACAACAATCATTCCTATGAGGAATTGAAACTCAATTATTGAAACGGGATGTGTTGATTTTGCAGGTTCCAAACAACAATCATTCCTATGAGGAATTGAAACGAGTGAAGCACAAAACCCCAGTCAACAAATGTAATTCCAATGTTCCAAACAACAATCATTCCTATGAGGAATTGAAACGCACTGTGCGGGAGCACGACTATGAGTAATTTAACGTTCCAAACAACAATCATTCCTATGAGGAATTGAAACAGGATGCTGAGGAGCTGGAGCAACTTGAAAAGGAGTTCCAAACAACAATCATTCCTATGAGGAATTGAAACGCGGTAGAGCATCATCACCACGTCGCTATCCTGGTTCCAAACAACAATCATTCCTATGAGGAATTGAAACATAGTGATGTTCAAGCCAGGGTGTGACTGGCGCGTTCCAAACAACAATCATTCCTATGAGGAATTGAAACGCCATCGCAGATGGGGGCTACGATTTCACCAATGGTTCCAAACAACAATCATTCCTATGAGGAATTGAAACTGGGGATGTAAACCCAGCGCCCCATATGCTCTTCGTTCCAAACAACAATCATTCCTATGAGGAATTGAAACGCACTCAAGGGGAACTCTGGACCGGTTCCCGCCGTTCCAAACAACAATCATTCCTATGAGGAATTGAAACGAACTGTGAGCCCGAAATGAGCCGCCAAGACTTGTTCCAAACAACAATCATTCCTATGAGGAATTGAAACCTGTTTATCCCAACACCACTTGCAGTGGAAGAATGGTTCCAAACAACAATCATTCCTATGAGGAATTGAAACAAACTCATGAGCAAAAATCTGCCCTTTATCTATCGTTCCAAACAACAATCATTCCTATGAGGAATTGAAACACATCGTTACCTTGCTGACTGTGACGACGACACGTTCCAAACAACAATCATTCCTATGAGGAATTGAAACTGTTTCAGAGTATTCGCTACTCTGCGTAATGTGTTCCAAACAACAATCATTCCTATGAGGAATTGAAACAAAGGATGCGGCAAAGGTGGCTTAAACCCTGGAAGTTCCAAACAACAATCATTCCTATGAGGAATTGAAATATCTCCTCTGCAAATTCAAGAATTAATAGTTTGTGCTCCAAACAACAATCATTCCTATGAGGAATTGAAACGGCAATACACTGCCGAGCGAGTCTCGCCGCCCTTGTTCCAATGCAGGCTATGGGAGAAACTTTCGAGCACCAAGAATTTGGAGTTTACGGAAATATTCTACCCTGCTTGCAATCGAGGTTGTCGCCCAAACAGTCCTTGGAGAATTTCCGGCTGGAGGTGCTTATTCCAGTCGCACATTTGACGCAATACACGGGTAAAAATGTAGGTCAACTCTGCCCCGTAGCGCAGATTACCGATTTGGAGAATCTCGCTGCTGGTGGTGCGATCGCCCTGATGGTGGTCAAACATCTGGACAAACTGAGCCGTCATGCCCACCAAGCGGTTAAAGGTCTGATCCGCAAAACCCCAGCGCGTCATGCCCCAAAACTTCGCCAGGTGATTCACCTCATCCTGGAGCGGCTGGGCGATCGCCTGCTGCAGAGCCCCCGTCGAATGGGCCATCAACCAGAGATAAAGCGAAACCGCACTCCATTCGGTCGTGATGCGGCGAATGGCATGGCGATAGAGGTCTTCGCCGGGGTCAGTTTCCGGCTCCAAGGTTGTGATTGTGTTGCTGTGCGGCGTGAACCTCTCGCCCACCAGTTGCTGATAGAGCTTACAAAAGGTCGGCGCATGCTGGCGTTCTTCTTTTTCCCACACCCCCACCTCGATTCGTTTGCCCTCGTCATCATAGGAGCCACTGATAAATCGGCTCATCTGGGGATGAACCGCCTGGAGATAGGCGCGGCTGATTTGGGCATAGTCACGGATTGGGGCTTCCACCTCGGCAGAGGCGGCAATCAGGCTGGCAAATAAATCCCGCTCGACGCCGACAATCTGCTCAGCAGAAATGGCCCGCCAGTCAAACCGCTCCCAAGGCCGTTGCCGGGGCTGCTCAAACTGTTGGGGCAAATCTTGGAGGCGCTGGGTCAAGACTTGGGGCGCGAGATAGCTCTCGGCGAGATATTTGAGGCGCTGTTTAGTGTGGAAGTAGTTGGGCTGGGGATGGCAGTAACCAGCAAGGTCAAGGGTGGGTTTGGGGTGAACTGTGGTGTTCATGGTGAAGACGGCGGGTGTTGTGGATGCCGCCATTGTGCGTCTGGGGTTGATGAACCCTCAATGAGCACAGCAGAGGGGCATGAAGGGGTTTTGAGGCAGACGTAGGAGTGCGAAGTTTAACGAAGTGAGCCGTAGTTTAACGTAGCGTTTTACGAACCGGAACGGCTCCTGAAGGTGCGAAATGGCTAAGCTGATCAGGAAGAGAGTTATACCAGTTCGCAGTTAAACCTAAACCAGATTGAGGTAGCTATGAATTCCTCTCTGTGCAAGAGCTTGATACGAGATCCGGAGAACAAAGACCAAGATTGAGGGTTAGCGGAGTCGAAACCCGGCCGCCCTGGCTTCGACTCCGCTCAGCCTTCGCTATCTTGGTATATACAATCCGGATCTGGTATGAGTCTGATGATCTGTGTCTAAAGAAAACCTATGTCGGTGATGCCCACAGCCCAAACCGTTTTCCTGGATCAAGACTTAGATCAATGGTTCCCCGGCGATCGCCAGCAACATTACGCCGCTTTGCTGATGGGGCGAGTGGGGTTGACTCGACGACGGGCGGAATGTTTTGTGCGGCTATGGGCTTATCTGGCCCTTAAGCAGCAAACCGAGCCTCAAACAATGACGCAACTCCAGCGACCCACCACAGCGGTGAGCTGCACCTGCCATGAAGCGGCGAATTTGTTTTATGGCGATCAAGACCGGGGCAGCGATCGCGCGGCGGGGATGATGCTGGATAAGTTGGCGGCCTTGGGGCTGATTCGCAAGACGTTTAACGGCAATACCCTAGAGATTGCGATCGCGCCCCTCCCAGAACTGGATGCTGCCCCCATTCAAGCCGCTGTGGAGTTTGACCTCGATACCTTCAACCCCCGTTGCGATGCCATTCCCGTGGCCACCTTACTCGCCACCAACTACAACTGGCTCAACCGCAACACCGAGGCAACACCCTACCGCATTGCCAAGCTGCTCCGCACCTGGGCCCAGCAATATGTCACCGGCATGCGGGTAATGCGACGACGGGACAATCAACATCCGATCGCCTTTTACTTGTTTTATCCCACTGCACCGGAGTCGGAGGTTCACTTTTTTGGCTTTCCGAATCGGGGGGTTCACTTGGGCGGTCTGACGGACGTTGACCCCTTTGTGATGGCAACGCCGGGAGATCAAGATTGCCAAGCCTTGTTCGTGCGCAGTTGGATGATTGAGGCGCAATATCGGGCTCAGGTGCAAACGGTGCTCCTGCAAGATGCCCAGCAAACGATGCGCCGGATGTTGCAGGATTTTCCGGGGCTTTGTGATATTCACACGCTGATGATTCATCCGAGTTATGAGGAAATTACCCAATTTCTGGGCTTTCAAAAAACCAGCACAGATTCCCAGTCTTCGATATCCTGGTTGTATTTGGCGCTCGATCGGTTTTTGGCGATCGAGCGGTTTGAGGAGTAGCGAATTCAGGGAGTAGGTTGGGTTGAGGCACGAAACCCAACACAGACAATGCTGTGAAGAACTTCCCCCTTGTTGATCTAACCCAACTCTTAAGGTGTGCATAGAAATACTCTGTACTGTGAGAGGGTTGTGTTGGGTTTTGCTCCGCGCAACCCAACCTACAGTATGTGAATCATTTGATTTAGATAGTTACTCAATCAGCGCTTGGATCAAGATACGCAACAGGGATTCTCCATCTTCAGGAAAGCGATAATTTTCTAGACCCAGTTGGATTAACTTTGCCGGGCGATCGAGTTGGGAAAATTGCCAAAAGTTCCCGGTGGTAATCGCCCCAAGAATCCGGGGCTGTTCTGCAGTTAACCAATGATCCAGCGCAATCATTTCCACGGCTAATTGCTTCATACCGTTAACAAAATCTTCCTTTTTGGCTTCAATGACCACCACTTGATTATCTTTGCGCAACAGGTAGTCCAAATTCCCTTGCAAATGATGAGAAACCTTCAAGGGATATTCAATTCGGAGCTGTGCCTGGGTATAGTCCACGACCTCCGTGACGACCCGCGAAATCAGGATTTCCCGTCGAGAAATTTCGGTATTGAGGTTGACCAGGGGTAAAATCCGCTTCACCTTTTGGCGCATGGCGTCTACGCCCGCTAGCTCCCCCGAAAATTGGCGCAAATTGAGTTCGGTGCGTGTGAGTTGATAGTCAAAGTCTGCAACCAAATCATCGATATCGGCGTTGATCTCAAAGAGGGTGCTGAAAGTATAGGACTGCTGCGGGTTAAGAACTTTCACCTTTCTCCTATTTCAAGCGCCCCGATCGCAAGATACTGATGATCAGCCACAACCCCAGCAGCGTCGCCGCGCCAAAGAGCACATCACTAACAATGCTCAATTGCGGCGTGGGGGTACTGCGCTCAATAATCGCCGCCCCGACGATCAGCGAGCCCACAATAATGCTGTAGGACAGACGATTGGCCGAATCTTCCAGGCTACGACGCACCAAAGCCAAGTCCCGGACATTGAGGTTCCATTGCAAGGTTTCGGAGCTAAGGCGATCGAGGATCACTTCAAACTGGCGGGGGCTCTGGAGCGAGAGGGACTTGACATCGAGCGCCATGCGCAGGGCGCTTTGGAGCGGCGCATCACCAAACAACTGCCGACTAAAGAGGTCGGTCATCAGGGGTTTGAATTCATCGAGGAGATTGATATCAGGGTAGAAGCCTTGGGCCACGCCTTCGAGGTTGGCGAGACTCTTGGCATAGAGCCCCATATTGCCCGGGAGTTTGATTTTGTTTTGCCGGGCCACCTGCAAGATTTCGTAGAAGGCTTCACTGAAGTTGATATTCGAGAGGCTGACATCGAAATATTTGCGCAGCATTCGGTCGTAGTCTACCTCTAGGCGATTGAGGTTGACGGGCTCTGAGGATTCGGAGAGCTCTAGGGTGAGTTGGCTACAGCGTTTGGCGTCGATATTGACGATCGACAGCAGTAACTCCACCAGAATATATTGCGTGCGGGGGTCGAGGCGGCCGATCATGCCACAGTCGATCAGCGCCACCTGATCGCTCCCCTCCAGATAGAAAATATTGCCGGGATGGGGGTCGGCGTGGAAAAAGCCATCGATATACATCTGTTGGAAAAAGGCCCGAAACAGCAGCGAGGCAATCTGCTGGCGACGCTGGCGCTCCCGCAGTCCGCTGTTGACCGGCACAATCTGAGCCTCCAGAATCGGCTTGCCTTCGAGCCATTCCATGACTAGCACCTTGCGGTTGGTCAGGTGCTGGTAAATGCGGGGGATCACCAGTTGCTGGGTATCAAACCAGCGGCTTTTGGCGAGGTTTTGGCGCAGGCGATCGGTAAAGGCTGCCTCTTTGGTGAAGTCCAGTTCGGCTTGCAGGGCACGGGTAAACTCGTCTGCCAGGGATACTACATCGTAGTCTTGGCCAAAGTCTGTGCCCGAGACCAGCTCGGCGATGCCTTTGATCAGAGAGGCATCGCGTTTGACGATGCCGTCAATGCCAGGGCGCTGCACCTTCATGGCCACTTCCTGACCGTTCTGGAGGGTGGCGCGGTAGATTTGGGCGATCGAACCAGCGGCGATCGGCGTGGTGTTGATCGTGGCAAAGATTTCTGAAAGGGGCTTGGAAAACTGCTGCTTGAGCGTATCTTCCACGGCCAGCCAGGGCACGGTGGGTACTTTGCCTTGCAGGGCTGTCAGGGCTTGGATGTAGCGGGGCGGCAGCAGGTCAGGACGGGTGCTCAGGAGTTGACCGAGCTTGACATAGACGGGGCCGAGCTCCACCAGAATATTACGCAACACTTCCGGCGAGGGGATCTGCGGCTCGCCCGCTTTGCCACCCGTAAGCACCCCGCGCATATAGTCCCAGCCATTGCTCAAGACAACTTCTAAGATCTCACGCTGTCGTGAGGTGTTTTGGGTCAGGGCCAGCACCATAGACTTGTTAAACCAACGAAAGGAACGTTCATTCTGCCTCAGTTGTAACGTGTTTTCGGGGCGGATGTTGGGTGGATATTCGATTGCTGGTTTGCAACGATCGCTTGACCTAAATTTACCTTTCTTAAGGTGGGGCGATCGCTTTCTTGAGAGAGTCTAAAACTTCATCTGATTCTCAGAATCCCCTCCCTATCATGCAGAGGTAGCAGTGAATCAGTCTGTCGCTTCGGGTCTCAACCCGAACTGAGCACCCCTGCTTGTTTGGCTTTAATTCGGCAACGGAGGATTCTACTTCACCTATGGTTGCTTCCGAGTCTGCTCCCACCACCCCCAATAGCCTCGATCGAGACTGCACCACCCTCTCCCATCATGTCCTCCAGCAACTCATGGGCATCAGCCGCTCGGACGCCTTGCTGGCCCCCGATGCCCAAGACCTCAGCGCCATCATGAATCGCCTGGCGCTCGCGGGGAAGCTGATTGCCCGACGGTTGAGCCGTGCGGGCTTGATGGACAATGCCCTCGGCTTTACCGGAGAAGTCAACGTACAAGGCGAATCCGTCAAGCGGATGGACTTGTACGCCAATGATGTCTTTATCTCGGTCTTCAAACAAAGTGGTCTGGTCTGTCGCCTCGCCTCCGAAGAGATGGAGAAGCCCTACTACATCCCGGAAAACTGCCCGATCGGTCGCTATACTCTGCTCTATGACCCGATCGATGGCTCCTCGAATGTTGATATTAACCTCAATGTCGGCTCGATTTTTTCGATTCGGCAACAGGAGGGCGAAGACCTAGATGGTCAGGCCAATGACCTGCTCCAAGATGGTCATAAGCAACTTGCCGCAGGCTATATCCTCTACGGGCCAGCGACGGTGTTGGTCTATTCGGTGGGGAATGGGGTTCATTCCTTTATCCTCGACCCCAGCTTGGGGGAATTTATCCTCGCCGAAGAAAACATTCGTGTCCCGACCCATGGCCCAGTCTATAGCGTCAATGAAGGGAACTTCTGGCAATGGGATGACTCAATTCGCGACTATATTCGCTATGTCCATCGTCATGAGGGCTACACTGCTCGCTATAGTGGGGCGCTCGTGGGGGATATACACCGCATCTTGATGCAGGGTGGTGTGTTTTTGTACCCCGGCACGAAGCAGAAACCCGAGGGCAAACTGCGTCTGCTCTATGAGACGGCCCCCCTGGCCTTTCTGATGGAACAGGCCGGTGGCAGGGGTAGCACTGGCAATCAACGGCTGATGGATGTGATTCCCCAGGAGATTCACCAGCGTACCCCAGCGGTATTGGGCTCGGTGGAAGATGTGCAGTTGGTGGAGTCGTTTATCCAGGAACGTCAGCGAGAAGCGGAGTTGGCGCAGGTTTATTAGGCAGATGCAACGATACCTCAACCCAAGAGCCCCCCGGCTCCGCCGCCCCCCTTAGTAAGGGGGGGATTAATCGCTCCGCCGACCCCCTACCCTGTGGGAAGCCGCAAGCGTCTAGGTAAGGGGAGGGCAGATCGTTCGAATGTTTGCGACATCACCCCCCTTCCGAAGGGGGGCAGGGGGATAATTCAACCCTTTCCAATTTTTTTTAACCCCATTACCTCACGACTGTAGGAGACTCAAAATGACAGCGCAAAACCCGATCTTTACGATTGAAAATGAATACGGCCAAAGCATTTGGATGGATAATTTAAGCCGTGATATTATCCAGTCTGGCCACCTCACAGCCATGATCACCAACCAGGGGATTCACGGCATCACCTCCAACCCAGCGATTTTTGAGAAGGCGATCGCTGGCAACCAAATCTACGACGTCCAGATTCAAGCGGGCATTGAAGCGGGCAAGTCCGTCACCGAAATCTATGAATCACTGGTCTTTGACGATATCACCCGCGCCTGCGACATTTTTAAGCCCGTCTATGAGCAAACCAACGGACTCGATGGCTATGTGAGCATTGAAGTGCCCCCCCATCTAGCGAAGGATACGGAAAGCACCATCCGCGAAGCCAAGCGCTATGCAGCAGCGATCGGCCGTGAGAATGTGATGATCAAAATCCCTGGCACCGCTGAGGGCTTGCCCGCTGTCACCGCCGTGCTCGCCGAAGGCATCAATGTCAATGTCACCCTCCTCTTCTCGGTGCAAAGCTATATTGATACCGCCTGGGCCTACATTGCCGGTCTAGAACAACTAGCCGCCAAGGGCGGCGATGTGAGCAGGATGGCTTCGGTGGCTAGCTTCTTCCTCAGCCGGATTGACACCAACATCGATAAGCGCCTGGATACTCAGCTCAAAGCCGCAGGCGTCAGCACCGAGACCGCCAGCAAGCTGATTGGTCTCAAAGGCAAGATTGCGATCGCCAACGCCAAGGACGCCTACCAAAAATATAAAGAAATCTTCCGCAGCGATCGCTGGAAAGCCCTCTCCGCCAAAGGTGCCCGCGTCCAACGCCTGCTCTGGGCCAGCACCAGCACCAAGAACCCCGACTACAGCGATGTCATGTATGTGGATGAACTGGTCGGCCCCGACACCGTCAATACCCTACCCCCCAGCACGATCGATGCCTGTGTTGATCACTGCGACCCCGCCCCCCGGATCGAGAGCAACCTGGATGCCGCCTATCAACAACTGGCTAGCCTCAAAGACCCCGAGGTCAACATCGACATTGATGAAGTGATGGCTGAGCTGCTCGATGAGGGCATTGCCAAATTTGTAAAGCCCTTTGACTCATTGATGAGCTCCCTGGAAGCCAAGGTTAAGCAATTGGCAACGGTTTGAATTCGGAGTTCGGAATGTTGAATTCAGAATTCCTCATTCAACATTCCGCATTCAAAAAAGACCCCGTTCGTCGCTGCGTGAGACCGCCCCTCCTGAGAGCAGGTTTATTTTATGTTCTGGAGCAAAAAAAGAAAGGGTCTGGATCAAATGTAGGAGTTGGGTCTCCCAACCCAGCAACCCACTTCATCCTGTTGGCAGGATAGTTTTAAAGGTTGCGCAGGGCAGGGAAAACCAGCCCCTACAGGAGATCGAGAATTTGCTCTGGTAAACCCATAACAAACCTACCTCCCAAGAGGAGATGTTCTACTTTATAAATCTCCTTTGCAACAGCATCACGGTCGCTCCCTTACCCCTGACCCTTTCCCCCTTTCCTCACCCAACGTCCCGTCCTTGCAAACTGCTCACTGCGAACTGAACCTATGGTTACTCTACTCGACAATCCGCTGCGCATCGGTCTGCAACAGGAACGTACTCCCGAGCCTCTGATTATCACCATCTTTGGCGCTTCCGGGGACTTGACCCAGCGCAAACTCGTCCCAGCGCTCTATCAGCTTAAACAGGAGCGTCGCCTGCCGCCGGAAGTGACGATCGTTGGCTTTGCCCGCCGCGACTGGAGCCATGACTATTTCCGAGAGCAAATGCGCCAAGGTGTCGAGGAATTTGGCAAAGGCATTGGCTCAGAGGCGGTCTGGGAAGACTTTGCCAAGGGACTCTTTTACTGCTCCGGCAATATGGATGAGCCTGCCAGTTACGAAAAACTCAAGGCCTTCTTGGCAGAACTAGATGAGCAACGAGGTACCCGAGGCAATCGTGTCTTCTACCTTTCGGTATCGCCCCGCTTCTTTAAGCCTGGTCTGCGCAACTTGGGAGCGATGAACATGATCAAAGATCCGGTCAAGACCCGAGTGGTGATCGAAAAACCCTTTGGCAAAGACCTGCGCACCGCCAAGTCCCTTAACCGGGTCGTACGAGAGGTCTGTCAAGAGGAACAGGTTTACCGTATTGACCATTATCTGGGCAAAGAAACGGTTCAGAATATTTTGGTCTTTCGCTTTGCCAATGCCATCTTTGAGCCCTTGTGGAATCGCCGCTTTGTCGATCATGTGCAGATTACCGTGGCGGAAACTGTGGGCGTTGAAGATCGGGCGGGCTATTACGAAACCTCCGGGGCGTTGCGGGATATGGTGCAAAACCATCTCATGCAGCTACTGGCGATCACTGCTATGGAGCCGCCCAACTCGCTGGAAGCGGATGCGATTCGTAATGAGAAGGTGAAAGTCTTTCAAGCCATGCACCTTGCGGATCTGCATAACCTCGATCGCTCGGCCATTCGTGGACAATATGCACCGGGTTGGATGAAGGGCCAACCGATTCCCGGCTACCACGAGGAAAATGGCGTTGACCCCAACTCCAGCACACCCACCTTCGTGGCCATGAAGCTGATGATCGACAACTGGCGTTGGCAGGGCGTGCCTTTCTATCTGCGGACGGGCAAGCGACTGCCGAAGAAAGTGACCGAAATTTCGATCCAGTTTAAGCAAGTGCCGCTGCTGATTTTTAAATCAGCAGCCCAACAGACCAGCCCGAATATCCTGGCAATGCGCATTCAACCCAATGAGGGCATTGCGCTGCGCTTTGAGGCCAAGATGCCAGGACCCGATCTACGCACCCGCACCGTAGACATGGATTTTAGCTACGGTTCCTCCTTTGGTATGGATACCGCCGATGCCTACCATCGTCTGCTGTTGGATGCCATGCTAGGCGACCAAACTCTATTTACCCGTGCTGATGAGGTAGAAGAGGCCTGGCGCGTGGTGACACCGGCTCTAACCGCCTGGGACGCACCGGCCGATCCGAGCACGGTGCCGAGCTATGAAGCCGGGACGTGGCAACCTACCGAGGCCGAATTTTTGATCAATCGCGACGGCCGCAATTGGCGACGGCTCTAAACGTTCACAACAGTTCGCAGTTGACAGTTCGCAGTTCGCAGTTGGATTTAGCATTTCCTTGCAGGTTGCTCTGATGCCATCCTGTTCCCAGATGATCCCCAACTTCTCCAGTCACCCTCTAATGCTGTGACGCCTCAAATGATGCAAAAGCTGAAATCGCCTAAAAACTTGCGATCGGTACGTTACGCTCCGCGAGCATACCCTACGCTTAGCACCACTAGCAGGGAAACTGCGAATTACGAACTGACAACTGTTAACTGACATTTCTTCTCCCTAACCCCATACCCTCTCCCCCCTTGCCACCATGTCTACTTCTTCTGCTCCTGTGGTTTCCCTCCAAGCGCCAAAAGATGTCTCCCTAGATGATCTAGAAGCCTCGCTAAGCGAGATCTGGCAGAGCTATGAAATCGGTGACGAAGGCAGCAGTGCTACCCGCGCTACCACCTTTAGCTTGCTGGTCTACGAACCGGATGGCACACAACAATCCCTCGCTGATTTGGGCTTCTATACGGGGCCGATTGATGGCATTAGTGGCCCCCGTACCCAGGCGGCAATTAAAGCCGCGCAACAGGCCTATGGGTTCGAACCCACGGGCAAGGCTGAGCCTGCTCTCCACGATCGCCTCCGTCAAGAGCTTGAACAGCAGTTGGTTCAAGGGTCAGCCACAACGGTCTCCAAGAGCCCGGATCTCGACGGTGCGGGTCTGGCCGATGCGATCGCCGCCTCCAACCCCTGCCGCATCATTACCCTCTGCCCCGTGGTGGGACCCGACGAAGGCGTGCAAGCCCAAGTCTCTGCCTATTGCCCGATTCAAAAGCGGGGCGGCAGCACGTTGGTTTGCTGTGAATACATCACTTTGCGCGGTACGGCAGAAGCACTTGAGCGGATTGGCGGGGTGATCACCGCGCTGCTCCTCCCCGGATTACCCAAATTTATCTGGTGGAAGGCCACACCCAGCCCCGACTATCCCCTGTTTAAGCGCCTGTTGGCCGAGGCCAATAGCCTGATTGTCGATTCCAGCACCTTTGCCCAACCCGAAAGTGACTTGATCTGTCTGGGCAACTTGGTCGGCGAAGAGCGGCCGATCGCCGATCTCAACTGGCGACGTCTGGCCCCCTGGCAAGAATTGGCGGCCGAGGCTTTTGACCCCCCCGAGCGGCGATCGCATATCTGGGACGTGGATCAAGTGGTGATTGACTATGAAAAAGGCAACCCGTCCCAAGCCTTGATGTACCTGGGCTGGCTCGCCAGCCGTCTGCAATGGGTTCCCGTGCAATACCAGCACGAGGGCGGTGACTACGATATCCGCAAGGTGCAGTTTGTCGGTAAAGATCAACGACCCATCAATGTGGAACTGGCTGCTATTCCCACCGCCGACTGGGGCGAAATCGCTGGGGACATGATTAGCCTCAAACTGGACTCCAGCAACCCCAAGGCCGACTGCTGCACCGTGCTCTGCTCGGAAACCACCGGCTGTATGCGCATGGAATCCAAGGGTGGTGCTCAATCCTGCCGTGTCAACCAGGTCTCCGCCCTTTCAGAACAAAAGACCGAGCAACTCCTGGGGCAACAGCTCCAACGTTGGGGCCGCGAACTCCTCTATAGCGAGAGTATGACCGTGACCCACGCCATGCTGCAACTTGGGGCTCAGGCATCGGTCTAATACCAGTTCGCAATTCGCAGTTTACAGTTTTCCCGCTGGGGACGCTAGCACGAACGCAGTTACAAAACCGTTGCTATCGCTGGGTTTGAGCTAGATGATCTGTAGCCGGACTTTTGAGTTTTGATATAATCCGTTCTGCGTTTCGAGTCAATATTGCCCAGGCGTTGTTATCAAGGAAGGGGAGATGATAGTCTCTCCTTCCCTATTGCTGTTTTGTGCTGCGCTGAGAACCGCGATGATTATTCAGTCGCAGTCAGGACATCGTTCTCCAGGAATTTTCCAAACGCGCGTGCTTCTGGGGATGGCAAATTATCGCGCAGGACAATGTCAAGGGTTAGAAAACCAAAATCCAACTCCGGTAGAATTGATACCAATTGTTGTCTGGCAAGAGCCGTTTTGACCGCATCAACAATGACCAATGCACAACCCAAGCCTTGACGCGCCATGGCGATCGCGGTTTCTTTATTATTAATGGTCAGAACACGGCTCGGAACGAGGCGGATGGGTTGTACTGTTGCAGTCTGGATCGCACCGAGCCATTGTTCATTCAAGCTGGTTAACAAGACAGCATCAATCATCGCCTTGTTGCCATCCCAAGTGACATTGGGCTGTGACTGCGCAATGCAGATGAGTGCGATCTGGTTATGGGGATTGGAATTTAAGACATTTTGCGTACTGAGCCAGGGTTTTTGATGGGTAGCACGGATTGCAATGTCAAAGGCACTCTTTTGCAAGTCAACCCGCCGATCGCTCGCTTCGATTTGTAGAGCAACATCCGGATGTTGACGATGAAATTGCATGAGCCTAGCAGGCAGCCAATAGGAGGCGAGTTCAACGGGTAAGGTGATCGCCAGTTTTCCAGTGAGCGGGCGATCATTCGCTGCATAGTGGATCGCCTGATCGGCGGCAGCTAACATACGACTAGCCAATCGGGAAATCTCTTCTCCAGCCGGGGTTAACGTTAGCCGACGGGTGGAACGGATCGCCAATGCCAAATTGAGCTCAGCCTCCAGTTCAGCCAGCGCAGTTGAGACTACGGGTACTGATAGATCGAGCCGAGTTGCGGCCCCGCGAATCGAGCCAACATCGGCGATCGCGGCAAAATAAGCCAGGCGGCGGAGGGTTTGATAGGACGCAGTAGGCAGCATTGTTTTGAATATAGAAACAAACAATTAATATTTTCTATACTACAAAAATATCCACTCAAACCGTTACAGTAATGGTGCTTTGTGAGCGATGACTATTAAAACTGCGGTCAGCCGCAGCTTTAGTGAGGCTTACACCGTCATTTGCTCCGGGTGTATCTCCGTTGTTGACTTCTCCACTTAACCTTCTCCCTAAAGGCAATTGATACTCCTTTACCCCTCGGGAATCAATTCTCTTTGCTCTCAGAGGGAGGAGGGTTGGTGAGGAGGGTGTGAAATTGACTCAACCTAAAAAGCTCACTTGAGATATTACTCTTTTTGGGTAGATCAATCACAAGAACTATTCTTCATGACACTCTAGAAATTGTAAGTAGGATGAAACCTTATCAACCCAGTGGAAAAATATCGCCAAAAGCATTCATTGTGCTACCGCTATTTACCCTGCTTGGTGGAGTTGCGATTGGTTGGCTTGTCCACCTGATTTCATTGGTCATCTACCTTGTGTTTTTATTTCCTATTGGCATTGGACTTACGGGGGGCACAATGATGCTTGCAGCAGGAAGCCTCGGCAAAGTCAGAAATCCGGCCTTTGCAACTTTTTTTGGGCTGCTCACCGGACTGATGATCTACGGAACCATGAATACATTGGGATACAACCAGTTTAAGGGGACTGTTGCCCAGCAGCTTGAGGCGGAAGCGGGTCAGGTGAGTCCCAGTGAGATCGACCGTGTGGTGGAGCGCTTTTTACAAGATGAGGTCTCGGCCAGTGGCATTTGGGGCTACATGAAGTATGAAGCGAAGCAAGGACTGAATTTTCGGTTGAGTCGCAGAGGTCGTCATGCTGAGTTTAATATTGGTGCAACCTGGACTTGGATCTACTGGGCTCTGGAACTTTTGATCATCGAACTCCTGATTGTTTCCCTCGCAAAGTTTGCCACAACATCTCCGTTTTGTGAGCCTTGCAGTAAATGGTATGACATCAAGAAGAAGGTCGGTACGGTGGAGCCCCAATGGTCTGAAAATTTTCTAGCGTTGTTCGAACAAGGCCAGTTTGGTGAGGCGGGTCGGTTGATCCATGCGTCACAGGCGACCGTTGCCGCTGGCTTAGAATTGGAGCAGTCATGCTGCCCCGCTTGCCAAACCAGCGATGTTTCTTTCCATGTGAAGTTGGCCCGTCTCGATGAGAAAGGCCAACTCCAACTCAGAACAGTGTCTGAGGGGATGATGGACTCCCGTAATTATCAAGACCTCAAAGCAGAGATCGTGGATGAAACACCTGTTGCTGAAGATGCTGAAACTCAATCTAAATGAGGCTAATTTTTATCGGTTTGTGATGATGTAGAGACATTCCCACTAGGATTGTGCTGAGCTCTAGCCAATTATTTTAATCCTGGATTCAAATCAATGCTCAGTATTCCACAAAAACTCATCTACGTTGGCGCTGTTCCGTTGGTTCTGGGACTCCTTGCGATAGGGGTTCCCACAATGTATGTGGTTGAATCTTATCAGTTTAGGACGTTACGGGAGTCAGGTGAACAGGTGCAGGCCACGGTCGTAGAAAACCTGAGTTCTGGATAAGCGAAGCGATCGCATTCCTCAAAACCTTAAAATCTCGTTGTCAAACCCGGTTGTCAGGGGGCCAGCCCCCCGACACCTCCCGCTGAGGGGGAGATTGCCCCCTCAGACTCCGGCAATATCGGA
>JBCDEB010000055.1:0-39386 GCA_039180005.1 Cyanobacteria bacterium P01_G01_bin.54
CGAGATATTGAGCCCAGAAGCCCGTAGCGCAGGTGGTCAGTGAGCTTGTCGAATCTGCGTCCCGCCTGCCCGAGAAATAATCAGCAGTTTATCTCTCCCTATGCTTTACGGATTCAGTATAAGCTGTGCCACGGCAGTATGGTGTGTTAACTGGTAAACAATTTTGAATTGACTGTTTGAGTTTTACTTATCTGTATAACGCACCAAAGGGTTACTGGATATTTCAAGATCGAGTGAAATCGACTGAAATTTCCAGTTCTTCGCCCTCACGTTCGATGATGAATTCAGCCTCAGTCGGTTCATTTTGCATGTTTTCTATGAACTGTGTAAGTCGGTATGCTGAGCGCATCCTTTGTCCATTTATCGCGACAATCCGATCGCGAGGCTTTAAGCCAGCGCGATCGGCGACAGAGCCATACTTGATAGTTTGAATAACTAATTGCTCATGGTCAATTTCAGCTCCAAGCTGAATTGAGTCAGAATTGGTCAAAGGATTAGGTTGACGCGCCAAATCAGCAAACTCACTAACCTTGGCTTGATGCTCTACTAAAAAATCTTTTACTTCCCTAATAGAAGTTGCAAAACCCATGCTATTGGCCATCTCAAAGTCAGTACGTTGAATGTCAGGTCGCTCGTACTCGATTGTCAAGCCAACTGCTTTGTTGACACCAATCAGCTCTCCTTGAGAATTAAGCAGTGCTCCTCCTGAGTTACCGGGATTGATTGCTGCATCGAACTGAAGATCTCCTTCATCCCATGTCGGCCAACTTGGGTCATCTGGTCTCATGGAATCAGTGTATAAATCACTATCAGAAAGAATTCCACTAAGTACTCCAACAGTCAACGTACCATGTAATTGACCATACTACTTCTCATGAATATCAATGATGGAGGGACTCCCAACTGCATAGAAAGTTTGACCAATACGAGGATAATTCATGTCACTCAATGAAAGTATTGGAAACTGATAATGAAAAACTTGTACAAGTGCTAAATCACGTTCAGAATCTTCTGCGATCACCTTCGCATCATATCGATTCCCCCAGGTTGTTTTAATCTTAACCTGATTATTTTCTGATAGACGAGTAACGTGCTCATTTGTTAGAATGAGTCCGGTTTCATCGATAATGCTTCCAGAACCAATACCAATAGTTCCTTGATCAGTATCTATTTCCAGCGTCACCACAGCGGGAATGACGTACTCATATAGAGTAATACGCTCTTGTTCATCCTCATTGAGGGCAATGAGGGGCGGTGGTGCGGGTGACTCAGATGCAGTTGCCAAGGGAAGAACTGGGCTAAAAGGGTTGATTAAACCCAAACTGATTGCCCAAAGATAACGAATATTCATGATGGACTTTGTTTTGACGACGATTTTGAGTTACCGAAACAACTCGAAACCATTGTAGAAATAGCTCGTCTTAAAAAACAAGTTATACAAGGATTTAATTGGCTTCTTTTTGAGAAGAGTTTTTTATTTCCTCAGAGTTTTTCCGGACATGAAAACAATGAGGTTTTATGGGCTTTTCGAGGGTGCTTTTTGAGCTTCAATGGAGAGCTATTTTCTTTCCTCAAGATTTTTTCAGATGAGAACTATCTCGAAATGTGCTGTATGTTACCACGCCCCGCCTCTAGTTATTGATGATGCTCGAAAGAATACGAGTGGCAGAGCCGTAGACACTGCATATCACGGCAGAGCGATGACATAAGGAAGCAAAAAAATATCTCAAGAAGTGCCTCTGTTCGCAAGAGTCCCAACGACTCTTGCTAAAATAGCTCAGCACAAGCCGATCGCCTTCCTGATATCCACCATGGTCACTGTCGCCCCCCTTGTTGCCCAACCCATTCCTCAACCCGTCGGTGAAAAACGCCTGGTCTTTCAGGGTCTGGACTGGCCGCGTTACCAAGCCTTGCGCAATAGTCTCTGCCAAGCCTGTGGCGAGTCGCCGTTGGTAAATCGCAGCCTCCGCTTTACCTACCTATCTGGAACTCTAGAAGTCACAATGCCCCTGGAAATTCATGAGTTTTCAACTCGTCTGATTGAGCTGTTTATTCGCATTCTGGTGGTGGAACTGGGGATGAAGCTCAAAACAATGGGTTCGACAACGCTAGATCGTGAGGTATTGGATCGCTCCGCCGAACCAGATAATGCTTACTACATTCAGAACCAGTCCTGCGTTGCTGGCCGGGATGTGGATCTTGAGCGTGATCCGCCACCGGATTTGGTGGTGGAGGTAGATATTTCGCACACTGATATTGATAAGTTACGGCTCTATGCGGGGATGGGTATCCCTGAATTTTGGCGCTATAACGGTGAGGTGTGGCGTATCTATTGTCTGGATGCAGGTGAATATCAAGAGGTGGAGGTTAGCCCCACATTCTCGCAAGTGCCGAAGCCGAAGTTGTATGAGTTTCTCGCTACCGCACGGCAGGATGAGGTGGAGGCTGAGTTGGCGTTGCGGGAATGGGTGCGAGCGTTTGGCGACTCGAAAATGTAGCGATTCCGAGTGACCCAGCTCAAAGGTTGGCCAAATAAAACTTGGCCAAATAAAAGCCGCCGGAACGGCGGACTACAAAGCAATCGGAGGGTTATACCCTAGTTTAGGGATTTGCTCTCCCGGCAGTTGTTACCAATGTTACGAGCCATCAATTTTATGGGTGATCACTTTTCTGAGCGAGGCGTAGGGCCGTGCGCAGAATTTGCCCGGCGAGCATTGCTGCGCCAAAGCCATTGTCAATATTGACCACCCCAATGCCTGTGGCACAGGCGGTTAGCATCGCCATCAGCGGCGTCAAGCCGCCCAAGTGAGCGCCATAGCCAACGCTCGTGGGCACAGCGACCACAGGGCAGTCCACCAGGCCCGCCACCACACTGGGCAGCGCCCCTTCCATCCCGGCAACCACGATGATCACATCGGCGCTTTGGAGCTTGTCCTGGTGACGCAGGAGGCGATGCACACCGGCAACCCCCACATCCCAGAGGCGTTGGGGTGTGAAGCCCATGAGCTCGGCAGTTACGGCAGCCTCTTCTGCGACAGGTAAGTCGGCGGTTCCCGCGCTAATCAGCATCAGATTGCCGGGGTAGGTTGGTTGGGGTGTGCCCACCGCGCAGATCCCCGCTGCGGGGTAGTAGCGTAGATCCCGGACGCTCGCTCGGATCTGTTGATACTTGTCATGATTGACTCGGGTGGCCATGACCACCGCCTGGTGCGATCGCGCCTCCTGAAGAATGGCGGCGATCTGCGCGGCCGTTTTATCTGCGCCCCAGATCACCTCTGGAAAGCCAGTGCGCTGCTGACGCGACACATCCAGCTTGGCAAAGTCAGCCACTTCAGCATATTGCCCCGCTTGAGTGGTTTCAGACTGGAGTTGCTCGGCTGCAACCTGGGTTGAGAGTTGGCCGCTGGCGACTGCCTCCAGCAGGCGTTGGAGTTGCGATCGAGACAGGCCGGTCATGCAGTATGGGGGGCGTTAAGGGCTGTCATTGTTTAAACTCAAACTATTGCTGAGACTCGCTTACAGCCCCTTTCTTGTTTTTGAGGTTGGGCGATCTAGCGTTTGTCCCGTCGGACTTTATGATGCTAGCTGAATGACGCGTCCTAATAAAGCACCAGCATTAAGTCTTGCTGGTATTGTTGGGTCAGGGGGTGATGGGCTCCGAGGAGCTTGAAGAGCGTCAGCATCGCCTTGCGTGCGCCATCGGCTTGGAAGGCACGATCGCGCTCAACGATCCCAAGAAAGCCTTGTAGCGCCTGGTCGTAGTCCTGGGCAACTGCTGCCTGGGCCGCTTGCTGGTACTGCTGGGCCAGGGGACTATCCGCCACGGGCTGCTGCGCCAACTGCCGGAGTTCGAGTTCTGCCCCCAGACGCTGAGCGGTCGCATAGGCTTGGGTCTGGCTGGGGTTAATAGCGCTCAACAAGCGAGCCGCATCATCGAGTTGGCCCAGCGCGAGGAGCAGACGCACGGCGACCAGCGTCACTTGTGGTTGCTCGGGATATTGAGCAAAGAGTTCATCCAACTGGGTTTTGGCCTGGGCATAGTCTTGGGCGGCGATCGCCGCCTCGACCTCGGCCAGTTGTGGGACAAGTTCAGATTCGGCCCGGATGGTCTGCAAAAACTGACGGATTTGGGCTTCATTGGGTGCGCCCACAAAGCCGGGTCGCGCCTCACCCTGCTCAAACACACGGACATCCGGCACACCCTGCACCTGATATTGGGAGGCCAGTTCGGGGTGCTGGTCAATGTCTACCTTGGCGAGCGTCATCCCGTATTCCAGGGTCAGGCGCTCGAGTAGGGGTTGGAGCAGTTTGCAGGGTCCACACCAGGTGGCATAGAAATCGACGACAACAGGGGTGCTGTAGGAGAGTTCCAAGACATCTTGAGCAAAGGTTTGGGCAGTGACATCCATTTCAGTTCGCAGTTTGCAGTTAACAGTTCGCAGTTTCTCCTCTGAAGACGCTACGCGAACGGCAAGCATCACGTAGGGTGGGCATGCCCACATGGCAGGGATTTTCATTGGTAAGAATTGCCTTATTCAGTCTTACCGGGTTTATGGGGCACTGTCCAAGAGACTAATTGCCGCCGAGCCATTTTTCGCTGTTGAGGCGCTGGATTGTGTACATTACCATCAGCTCCAGGCTGACCTTGCGTTCATCAATCATGAAGGATTCAAGGGTGCTAGCGGGTTGACCACTGGTGGCGCAGGAAAAGCCCTTGTCGCCTTTGAGGGTCTCATCAAAGTAATAGAGGTTGAACTGGCGATCGCCGCCGAGCCAGTGACCTTCCACTTGCCAATATTGCTCGTCAGCCGGTAGACCCAGCACTGGAATGGATTTCTGGCTAAAACTCAGACTCATATCCATCAGTCCCGCCTCGGCAAAGGCAGCTTGCAATGCCGGGAGAAAATGCTGCTCCAAGAATTCTGGCAAGGGCTTTTCTTCAGGGGCAGGGGGTTTGGCCTCCTTTTTAGCAGCAGGTTTGGCTTTGGCCGCTTTTTCAACAGCAGGGGCGTTGGCTTTAGCGTCTTCAGGCATGGTGCGAGCGCGATCGGGCGAGTGGGACGACTCCTGAATTATATAGCACGAGGAAAAGCGGTTGCCCCAGGCCCTGCACGGGAGGGTTTCAAACCCTCCCCTACCCAAATTGCATTGACTTTGGAAATCGCATCGTTTCTGTAGGGGTCATGCCCCCGTGCCGACCCCGGCGGGGTTTGGGGCAACCCGGGGGGATTGCCCCTACATAATCTTGCCCAGCCAGAGATCGGGTTTAAAATTTTAAAACTGACGCCGGGCAAAAATGATCATGGCCAGCACCAGCAAAAAGACGGTATAGCTGAAGGCATAGAGGGCATCCACGGCGAGCTCTCCCCCAGAGGGTAGCAGACCATACACAGCATCATTGCGCCAATTGAGGCGAGAGAGATCGGGCAGCAGAAAATAAAGGCCATGGAGCAGCCGTCTTAAACCCGGTGACTCGCTCAGACGCGCCAGTTCAACCCAGTCCGTATTCAAATGGCCGATACCGTAGATGCCAAAGGAGAGCAGGGTCGCCAATGCGCCTTGAGTAAAGCTGCCCAAAAAGAGGGCAACCGCGATCAGGATGGAGAGTTCTAGCCAGAGATAGAGGGCAGCGACTAGCGTGCTGGCAATCAACACGGGGGCTTTGGCCAACGCCAGGGCCAGCCCGTAAATCCCAGTCATCGCCAGTATCATGACGCCGATGACAGCCCAGAGCCCTAGATGTTTGCCCAGGATGAGCTCTGCCCGGGAGAGGGGTTTGGGCAGCAGAACCAGGAGGGTACGCTGCTCAATTTCTTTGTTCATCAGGGTCGTGCCGACAAAGATCGCGGCGATCGCCCCCAACAGACCCATTAGCCCCAAGCCCAGGTCGGCCAACATCGCGTCTTCCAGGGATGCTGCCACTTCGGGCAAGATTCGGATCGCAAGAATCAGCAGCAGACCATAAAAGCCAATGGCGTAGAGAAGGCGATCGCGGATCGTCTCGCGAAAGCCGTTGTGGGCGATCGTCCAAACACGCAACCAACTCATTTGATCTCGCTCCAACAAATTCTGTATCGATTTTGCCATCTTTTGCGATCATGATGAGGCTGAACCATTGAGACGGTTCTCCGGATAACACAATTCGAGGCGGGCGAGACGCAGTTATCCCGCCGGGAGGCTGCGCCAACGACATCGCTCACCGACCGCCCGCCCTACGGATCTATAGAATAGACAAACTGTAGCGCAGCCGTCTCGGCTGCCACCGAACAATTACTTTCCCGGACATTTAACTTTTTCTGGGCTTATCCTTAGACGCGGCGCAGACCATCAAAATTTATGTCTGATCTTCCTGTTTCTTCAACCACAGCACCTTCAACCACGCAGCAAAAACGCTACGAGGGCAAAGCTAAGATCCTTTACACCACTGACGAGCCCGATGTCTTACTGACGGTCTTCAAGAACGATGCCACTGCCTTCAATGCCAAGAAGCGCGGCACGATTGCAGGCAAAGGGGCGATGAACTGTACGATCACCACAGCTTTGTTCCAATATTTGGCGTCCCGAGGCATTCCGACCCACTTCTTGGCCCAAACTGCCCCAGCGCAGATGAGAGTCAAAGCCCTAAATATTCTGCCCCTCGAAGTGGTGGTGCGCAACCGAGCAGCAGGTAGCCTCTGCCGGGAAACCGGGCTGGCGCTGGGAATGGTTCTGCCTAAGCCACTGGTGGAGTTTTACTACAAAAACGATGACCTGGGTGATCCGCTCCTGACGTGCGAGCGACTGTTGTTGCTGAAGCTGGCAACGCCTAGCCAAGTTGAGGAACTGGCACAGATGGCTTTACAAATTAATCAATATCTGACAACGTTTTTTGAGAGATGTAACGTAACGCTGGTGGACTTTAAGCTAGAGTTCGGTACTGATGCTCAAGGTCGCCTGTATCTTGCGGATGAGATTAGCCCAGATACCTGTCGCCTCTGGGATAGTACCCAAACTGACCCCCGGCAGCGCGTGATGGACAAAGACCGTTTTCGTCAAGATTTAGGCGATGTAGCAGCGGCCTACCAAGCCGTGCAAACCCGAGTTCTGCAAGCGGTTGCCCAACTTTCATAAGCTCTTTTTGTAACTTTCTAGGTGGTGTGTGGACGTGCTCCATAAAACTGATCGCTCCTGTTCTCCTTTCCTGCTGGCCTGCTTGGCCACGTCAGCCGTGCTGAACTGCATGGCCCCAGCGGCCCTGGCGAGTGATGTAACTGTCCAGGGTTCGGATGAAGAAATCGCGCCCGTTGCTTTGAATCCAGCCCCACCGATCGCCCCCCCGGCAGCGCAAGCGGCGCAAAAAGTGGAAAAGGCGATCGCCCCATTGCCAGAGACAGCCCCTGCGCCCCCCCCACCATCCCCAGCCCCCATTGCTGTCGCCCCACCTGCGCCGACCCCAGCCGCCCCAACCCCAGCTATGGCAGCGCCTCAACCCGCTCCAACCGTTGCAAATGCTCCGGCTAGGCCCCAACTGCCCCCGGTTGAGAAGGCTAAACCAGCAGCGCTCACACCGAGCGCTGCACCGAGTCCGGCTCCCCGCGAAGTCAGGGTGGCTGCTGCCCCGACCCATCCCACTCCTGCTGTCTCGGAGCCGAAATCCTCAGACCCCACCCCTCGACCTCAACAACAGTCATCTCGGCGTTGGTTATCTGAGCATCGGCAACCTGAGTATCGGCAAGAGCAAGCGACGGTTCTCAAGCAGAAATTTCCAGCGCTTGTTGAGCATCTTCATGAGCAGCAAGCGGTAGCTGCCGAAACGTCAGACGCCGAAACCCTTGGTATCCTCACTGCCTCGGTTGATGCGCCTGCTGTCTATCGTCTGCCACTGGAAACCCTCCGCTTACCGGTCGAGCTCACGGCACCGCACAAGCCCCTCAAGCATGCTGAACTGGAGCTTGCCCAAGACGATATTGCCCAGAGCATTTTTGATGCGCCGCCACCCGATGCACCTCCCGTCACGCCTGAAGCACAGGTACTCATTGCGGAAGTGGTGGTAGCAGGAGCTGGCTTGACGCCTGAACTGGAGCGTCTTGTCTATGAGACGATTGAGACCCGTCCCGGTCAGACCACCACACGAAGCCAGCTCCAAGAAGATGTCAATGCGGTCTATGCCACGGGCTTCTTTGCCGATGTCACCCAACTCCCGGAAGACACCGCGCTCGGGGTGCGGATTACCTTCCAGGTGGAGGTGAACCCCGTGCTCACCCGGGTCGAAGCCCGTACCTTGCCAGAAGGTGCAGAAACCGACGCGGTTTCTCAGGCGGTTATTGATGACATTTTTGGCGATAGCTATGGAGAAACGCTCAATTTGCGTGATCTGCAATTAGGGGTTGTGGAACTCAATGACTGGTATCAAGCGAATGGCTACGATCTCGCCCAGGTGGTTGATACACAAGTTTCACCCAATGGCGTTGTGCGCCTGGTACTGGCCGAAGGGGTGATTGAAGATATTCGGGTTCGCTTCCTGGATGAAGAAGAGGAGTTTACCGATGGGCGGACGCGTGAATTCATTATTACCCGTGAGATGCAGCTCTCGTCGGGGGATGTGTTCAATCGTAATACGGCTCAAAGTGATCTCCAGCGCGTCTTTGGCCTGGGGCTTTTTGAAGATGTCCGACTGGCCTTTGAGCCGGGTGAAGACCCTTCCAAGGTGATTGTCAATGTGGATGTGATTGAGGGGCGCACGGGCTCGATCGCCGCTGGGGCAGGGGTCAGCTCAGCGAGCGGCATTTTTGGCACGGTCAGCTATCAGCAGCAAAACCTGGGCGGCAACAACCAGACCGTGGGGGCAGAAGTCCAAGTGGGTGAGCGGGACTTGCTCTTTGATGTCAGCTTTACCGACCCCTGGATTGCGGGTGATCCCTATCGTACCTCCTACACCGTAAATGCCTTTGCCCGTCGCTCGATTTCGCTGATCTTTGATGAAGGCGACCCGGAAGTGCGCCTGCCCAATGGCGATCGCCCCCGAGTGATTCGCACCGGCGGTGGCATTAACTTTGTGCGCCCCCTCGCCCCCGACCCCTTCAGCCGGGCAGAATGGACCCTCTCGACTGGATTTCAATACCAGGGCATTCGCCTCGAAGATGCAGATGGTCGTCGCACGCCACGGGACAGCCAAGACAATCTCCTCTCCTTTACCGACGGGGGGCGCGATACCCTGGTGAGCCTCTCTTTTGGGGCCGTGCGCGATCGCCGCAATAGCCTGCTCGACCCGACTCAGGGCTCTCTGCTGCGGGTCGGGGTAGATCAGACGATTCCTATCGGCTCTGGCAACATTCTGTTCAACCGATTGCGCGGCAGCTACAGCTACTACATTCCCGTCGATTGGCTCAACTTGACCAGTAATCCCGAAGCCCCCCAAGCCCTGGCCTTTAACCTCCAGGGCGGCACCGTAATCGGTGATCTACCGCCTTATGAAGCCTTTAGTCTCGGCGGGGCGAACTCCGTCCGGGGCTATGAAGAGGGAGATGTGGGGAGCGGTCGCTCCTATCTCCAAGCTACGGCAGAATATCGGTTCCCCGTTCTCTCCTTCATTGGCGGCGCCGTCTTCTTAGATTATGCTACCGACTTGGGCACGGGGGATGATGTACCGGGCAACCCAGCGGGTGTCCGGAATAAGCCGGGAGATGGCTTTGGCTACGGCCTTGGCGTGCGGATTCAATCCCCCTTGGGGCCAATTCGCGTTGACTACGGCTTCAATGATGAGGGCGATAGCCGCCTCCACTTTGGCATTGGGCAGCGCTTCTAGCGCAGGGGAACTGCGCAGGAGAAAAGCGATGGTTGAATCCAGCACAATGCCGCCAGTGATTGAGCGCCAGGGAATCGGTCTCCATTTGGGACAGCAGACGACGGTGCGCCTGATTCCTGAGCCTGAGCGGGGGCAACGTTACTTTGTCCGGGTTGATCTGCCCGAGCAGCCCGAGATTCCGGCCCATCTGGAGCAGGTCAGCCAAACCCTGCTCTCGACTGAACTGGGACAGGGGTCAGCGAAATTGCGTACGGTGGAGCACCTCCTCGCGGCACTCCAGGCGAGCCGGGTGCAGGGCATCCGAATTGAGGTGGATGGACCAGAAATCCCCTTACTCGATGGTTCCGCTTTGGGTTGGGTGGAGGCGATCGCGGCAGCGGGACTTGAGCCGCCTCCCACCCCCAAGGCAAACTCCCCTTGGCCCGAGCCTTGGCCGCTGGAGCAAGCGGTAACGGTGTTTGTGGGGGATGCCTTTGTGACGGCCATTCCCGCTCCTGCCCTCCAATTCACCTATGGTGTGGACTATCCCTACGCGGCGATCGGCCAGCAATGGCATCGTTGGCATCCCGAGCAAGATACGTTTGCCGCGACGATTGCTCCCGCCCGTACCTTTGGGTTTGCCGATCAGATCGAGCAATTGCGTCAGCAAGGGCTAATCAAAGGTGGCAGCCTTGACAATGCTCTGGTTTGCGACCATCAGGGCTGGTTGAATCCTCCGTTAAGATTTGCAAATGAGCCAGTCCGTCATAAACTTTTAGACTTAATAGGAGATCTGAGTCTGCTGGGGAATCTCCCCTGTGCCCATATTTTGGCGTACAAGGCCAGCCACCGGTTGCATATTCAGTTTGCTCAGGCTTTGGCCGCGCTCCAACCGAGCGATCGCTTCGCTTGAGCTGCACCCAATTTCCGTGGTTTGCCCCATTGCAATTCCCAGGATCTCAATTCACAATCCGTTTAACGTCTGCCTCTGAATCGTCCTTATTTAATGCAACGTACTTTAACCCACTGCACTCATACCCTTGCTCCTGAGCTACGGCTCAACCCCTTTCGCGAGATTACATCAAACTGATTACATCGAACTGACTAGATGACAATTAATTCATCAATGACTATTGCAACTGACCGACAACTGAATCACAGCACTGATATCGAGACAACACCAGAACCAACGCCCGTTACCTTGGATATCGAAGCGATCCACGCCCTTTTGCCCCATCGTTATCCCTTTGCCTTGGTCGATCGGATCATCGAATATGTCCCCGGAGAGCGGGCGATCGGCATCAAGAATGTCACGTTCAACGAGCCCTTTTTTCAGGGACATTTCCCGGGTCGGCCGATTATGCCTGGGGTTTTGATGGTCGAGGCGATGGCCCAAGTGGGGGGGATCATCCTCAAGCAAATTCCGGGGCAGGAAGAGAACCTCTTTGTGTTCGCGGGCATTGATAAGGTTCGGTTTCGCCGTCCCGTGGTGCCCGGCGATCGTCTGGTCATGACCGTCGAACTGCTCAAGTTTCGGCGCAGTGGCTTTGGCAAAATGCAGGGTCGCGCCGAGGTCGACGGCCAATTGGTGGTCGAAGGGGAAATGCTCTTCTCGCTCGTCGAATAACCCCCCATTGGTAACATCCGGTAACAATCGTTGGAGTCACGTCCTTGGAGAGCCAGATTCACCCCACTGCGGTTATTCATACCCACGCCGAGTTGCACCCAACGGTGGTCGTTGGGCCCTACGCGGTGATTGGGGCCGATGTGAGGATTGGCCCCCGCACTCAGGTGGGGGCCCATGTGGTGATTGAGGGACCGACAGAAATTGGGGCCGATAACCATTTCTTTCCAGGGGCGGCGATCGGCCTCGACCCCCAGGATCTTAAATACCAGGGTGCGCCCAGCCGTCTGCGCATTGGCGATGGCAATCGGTTCCGAGAATATGTCACAGTCAACCGAGCAACCACCGCCGAGGAAGAGACCCGGATTGGCAACCAGAATCTGTTAATGGCCTATTCCCATGTGGCCCACAACTGTGTCTTAGCCGACAATATCATCATTGCCAATAGTGTGGCACTAGCTGGCCATGTGCAGATTGAA
This sequence comes from Cyanobacteria bacterium P01_G01_bin.54, assembly GCA_039180005.1. Lineage (GTDB taxonomy): Bacteria > Cyanobacteriota > Cyanobacteriia > Cyanobacteriales > Spirulinaceae > SIO3F2. The sequence continues at coordinate 11,867 of JBCDEB010000055.1, forward strand.
TCTCGTGTGGTGATCGGTGGCGTCTTGGGGATTCATCAGTTTGTTCATGTGGGCGAGATGGCCATGCTCGGGGGCATGAGCCGCATCGATCGCGATGTACCGCCCTATATGCTAGTGGAAGGTAACCCAGCCCGCGTACGAGCTTTAAATTTAATTGGCCTCAAACGAGCGGGTTTAAGTTCCGCTAAGCTGCACCTCCTCAAGAAAGCTTTCCGACTGCTCTATCGCTCTGACCAGACCTTTACCCAAGGGGTTGAACAATTAGCAACCTGGTCTGACCAGACGCACTTGGGACATCTCTATCGATTCTTGAGGACATCCCTAGAGTCGCAGAGTCGTCGTGGGCTGGTTCCTGGGTCGCGCTGAGGCGATGAATATTTTTATTAGTACGGGTGAAGTCTCGGGGGACTTGCAGGCGGCAGCTTTAATTGAAGCCCTGCTAGGTCGTGCCCAGCAACAGCACGTTGACCTCAAAATTACTGGGATTGGCGGTCAGCGAATGGCGCAAGCGGGGGCTGAACTCATCGCCAATAGCACTGGCATCGCTGCGTTTGGCCTCCAAGAGGCTCTGCCCATGATTTTGCCGGCCCTGCGTATGGAGCGCCAAGTCAAGCAATATCTCAGGCAAAACCCACCCGATCTGTTCATCTTCATCGACTATGAAGGTTTCAATACCAATATGGGGCGGTTTTGCCAAAAACAGTTTCCCCACCTGCCGATTGTCTACTACATTACCCCACAAATCTGGGTCTATTCCCCCTTTCCTGGAACTGCCCAGCGCCTGAGTCAGATGAGCGATCGCATCCTCGCTATTTTTCCGGCTGAGGCGCGTTTTTTTCGGCAGTACACCGCCGCTGTCACTTGGGTGGGTCATCCCTTGGTGGATCGGATGGCTAAGGCACCGACCCGAGCGGCGGCCCGCCAAGTCTTGGCGATTGAACCGGACGAAACCGCAATTGCCCTCTTGCCCGCCTCACGCCCCCAAGAGATTAAGCTGCTATTGCCGACCATTTTTGCGGCGGCCCAGCAACTCCAGGCTAAGATTCCAGGGATTACATTTTGGATTCCCCTCTCCTCTCCCTCCTTTAAGCCTGCCATCCAAGCCGCGATCGCCGCATATCAGCTCAATGCCACTCTGGTTGAGCAGGATTCCCGCCAGGTGCTGGCTGCTGTAGACCTCGCCATTGCCAAGTGCGGTACGGTCAGTCTGGAACTGGCGCTGCTCAATGTCCCCCAAGTGGTACTTTATCGCCTTGCCCCTCTAACCATGTGGGCAGCCCGCTACATTTTCCGGGCAAAAGTTCCCTTTATTGCGCCACCGAACCTGTTGCTGATGGAAGAAATTGTGCCGGAGCTGATTCAAGAGGCGGCTTCGGTGGACAATATTGTGCATGAATCCCTGGAGATGCTGCAAAACCCCGAGCGTCAAGCCCAGATTCAACGGGATTACCAACGGGTGCACCAGGAAATCGGTGAGCCTGGGGTCTGCGATCGCGCCGCAGCGGAAATTTTTCAACTGTTAGCCCAGCGGGGAAAAGTGAGTAATGAGTAGCAAGTAACGAGTAACAAGTTTTTTGAACGATCGTCAGGTACAACGCCTTTTCCATCCTTTCACCCTGAACCCTGAACCCACCCCGGTCATCGCTGCGCGAGACCGCCCCTCCCGAGAGGGGAATGTTCACTCAACCTTTCACTTTGAACCTTGAACTTTAAACCCTGAACCATGTCCCCCTCTAATCCACGCCTAATTTCTCTAGATGTGTTTCGGGGTTTGGCGATCGCCGCAATGATTTTGGTCAACACGCCGGGCAGTTGGGCCCATGTCTATCCGCCCCTGCTCCATGCCGAATGGCACGGTTTTACACCTACAGATTTGATCTTTCCCGCCTTTCTATTGATTGCGGGTGTGGCCTTGGCCTTTGCTCTGGGCAAATATCTACACCCTAAACCGGGACAGCCGCAGCGATCGCCCTACGGACGCCTAGTGCGGCGCTGCTTGCTGCTGTTTGGCTTGGGGCTCTTTTTAAATGCCTTGGGCCTGGTGCTCAAGACTTGGCCCGCTGTGGATTGGGCCAGCTTGCGCTGGTTAGGGGTTCTACAGCGGATCAGTTTGGCCTATCTGGGCGCAACATTACTGGTACTCAATTGCCCCCGGCGTTGGCTGCGGAGCATCATCGCTGGGATCTTGCTGGTCTATTGGGCATTGCTGATGTGGGTTCCAGTACCGGACTTTCCTCTGGGTGATCTCTCCCCCGAGGGTAATGTGGCGGGCTACATTGATCGCCTTTTGTTGGGCGCAAGCCACCTGTATACGCCCCATTTTGACCCGGAAGGGTTCTTGAGTACCTTGCCCGCGATCGCCACCGTGCTGCTGGGCTACGTCACAGGTGACTGGCTGCGATCGCAACCCCGCCAGAGCCAAACCAGCATGACCTTAATTCTCTGGGGGCTCAGTGGCGTTATCGTAGGCGGCCTCTGGGGGCTGCTCTTGCCGATCAATAAACAACTCTGGACCAGCTCCTATGTCCTCTACAGTGCGGGCTGGTCGCTTCTCGTCCTTGCGCTCTGCTTTGAGCTGATTGAGGTGCGTCGGATTCGCCGTTGGGGGTTCCCCTGGCGGGTGATGGGCATGAATGCCATTTTTGTCTTTGTCGCCTCAGGAGTGATCATTCGCCTGCTTTACAACACGCAGGTGGGTCGTGGTGAAGACGCCCCCAGTACCTATGCCTGGCTCTACGAAACCCTGTTTGTGCCCTGGGCGGGCAATTTGAATGGCTCTCTAGCCTTTGCGATCACCAACGTATTCATCTGGCTGGGTGTCGTGTATGCCATGTATCGTTGGCGTTGGTTTATTAAGTTGTAAAATTCATTTTCTGAAACAGCGAAAAACCGTAGGGGCAATCCCCCCGTGGTTGCCCTGGTGTGTTGCGTGGCAGAGGGTTGATCGGTGGGCGGCCGAGACCGGGGTAGGCACGGGGGCGCTACCCCTACAGATCATCAGCCAGGGCAAACAACAACGCTTACCGTCGCCCCGACTGCCGACAGACCTCACACAGCTCCACCACCTTCGTCTGCAGCGCCGCCAGCGGCGTTGCCCCTCGCTTGAGGCTCACCTCTAGGCTCAGCAAAATCGGTAGGGTCTGCAACAATTGTTGCCCCCGCAAGCCGTGTAGCTCTTTTTTAAGGAAATACAACCGCTTGGGGTTGCCAATATCTGCCGCACGGGCGATCGCCTTCTCATCCCGCTCGCCCGACTCCAACATCACCTTGATCATTGCCCAAGTGCGAAACTGACCCACCAGTGTCGCCACAATCCGCAGGGCGGGTTCGTTGCGGTTGAGCAGTTCCGCGACAAGGGCGATCGCGTGATCGAGCTTGCCCTCCCGAATCGCCGCTGCCAGTTGCAAACTACTTTGGGTGTTGGCCACGACCAATCGCGATACAGTTGCTTCATCCAACGGGTGATCCGTTTGCTGCCCATAGAGCCGGAGCTTAGCCAGCTCATTCCACAACTGCCGGGTATCATTACCGACTGACTCCGCCAAGAGCACCGCTGCCGTTGAGGTTAAGTTGACGCCCTGAGTTTGAGCATGGTCTTGCACCTGACGCAGTAATTGATCGGTTTTCCAGGGTGGGATCGGGGCAAACTCGCGGATCTGGGCATGTTTTTGCAAGAGCTTGGTGGACTTGGCCCGACCGTCGGGTTTTTTGGCGCTGCTCAAGAGCAAGGTGCAATGATCTGGCACCTGGGGCAGGGTGCGTTGCAGCTCCTTGAGCACTGGTTCCGGACAGGTTTGGCAAATTGTGGTATCCGCCAACCAGACAAAGCGCCCTCCCCTGCCAAAGGGGGGGGTCATTGCCTGGGCTAGCCCGTCTAGAATCGCGTCCGTATTGTTCGCCGTGATTTTTTGGTTGTTAAATTGCACCCAAGCGGGGTCAAGACAAGCTTTGCGGAGGCGGGCGATCGCCTGGGTCATGGTGAAATCATCCGCTCCCCAAAACAAATAGATAGGCATGGCACAAGCTAAAATCGGATCACCATTTGATAACACGCTCTAACCCGCAAGCAACGTGGACGAAACATATCAGGTCTATCTCAACCGAGTCGCACGCCAGACGCACCCTGACACCTACCGGAGTCAAGTCCAGCATCTCCAAGAATCACCCAAGTTTGAGCAGGGCAGGCCGTTGCCCTTTCCAGGCTATACGATCAACACTCCAGGTGAGGTGGATACAGTCAATCAGGCGTTCTATCAGAACCTGAAAACGGTTCAAGCCGAGTTGGTTGAGCGACTCGGGGCAGAGTTACTGATTGCCTTGCCCTCGGAGAGCCTGCACTTTACCGCCGCTGATCTGATCTGGGATGACACCTATCGCCACGCGATCGCTGAGCAGCCCGACTTTGAGTCCAAACTTTGTACCTGTTTAGCCGAGAGCTTTGCCCAATATGCCCAAATGCTGCCCGAGCGATCGCCGATTGAACTGCAACTGCTGGGGCTGCTGTTGCGCCCCCGCTCGATCGGGGTCGTACTGGCCCCGGTTGAGGAGCAATCCTTTGTGCGGCTGATGCAATTGCGCCGGGCCATTTACCAGAATTCCGAGCTGATTGGTCTGGGGATTGAGCAACAATATCCCTTCACGGCCCATGTTCCTCTGGGCTACTTCAACCCGATTCCGGCGACGCTCAAGCGGGAACAACTCTGCGACCAACTGCTGGCCTTCAACGATCGCTGGATCGGTACCAAGCCCCAAATTCTGCGCAGTTCCCAGGCGGCACTCTATCAATTTGAAGACATGACCCACTTTGAATATCGCCCCCATTTTCCAGTAGTGGAGTTTTAGGGAGCAGTAAGCTACGATGGGGTCGTACAAATAAACTACCAAAAGGTGTACGACAACTCTTGCAAATACCTTATTGAGACGTATCCGTCAGACTTTGCCACCTGGTTAATTGGTAAACCTGTCACCCTTACAACACTCAAGCCCACTGAATTGATCAGTGAACCCATTCGCGCTGATTCCTTACTCTTGCAAGGAGATGAGGTGGTGTTGCACGTGGAATTTCAAACTCAGCCAGACCCGACGATGCCTCGCCGCATGGCGGAATACTTTCTACGCATCCAAAAGAAATTCCCCACAAAACAGGTGAAGCAAGTGGTGATTTATCTGCGTTCCAGCCGCTTACCCTTGGTGCGCGAAACCCAGTTTCAATCTCAAGGGATGACCCATCGCTTTGAAGTGGTGCGATTGTGGGAGCAGCCCAAGACCCGATTCTGGAATGCCCCCGGTTTATTGCCGCTCGCCATGGTTTCTCAGGCGGCGAAGACGGATGCGGTGGGCTTGCTCAAGGAGATTAAGCGCCGGATTGCGGAAATTGCGACGGATGAAGGAATGCAGAGCAATTTGGAAGCAGCGACCGCGATATTTGCGGGGCTAAAATTAGAAGCAGATGTAATTCAACAGGTTATGAGGAGTCGAGCGATGCGAGAATCTACGTTTTATCAAGCGATCCTCGAAGAAGGTCGTCAAGAGGGGCGTCAAGAGGGGCGTCAAGAGGGGCGCAAACAAGAGCGGTTTAGTTTGCTTCGTAAAATCGTGCCGTTGTTGCAGGGTTGGGGTGTGCCGATCGACCCGATCTTGAAGATCGCGGGTGTAACGTTGGCGGAGTTGGAGCTTGAGGGTGAGGATAGGTCAGAGAGGGAAGAGTAAGACCAGCCATCGGCCTGCTCGTTGTAGCTGAGTCGCCGTGGGACAGGTACAGACAGGGTCGGCTGCAACTGGAACACTACAGACAGATGGATAATAATAGTACGCGAGCTCTATCTTGCACCGATCCACAGGTTGGCAGCCGAGACGGCTGCGCTACGATTTTCTGCACCCAGGAACAAAATAATTTTGTAACAAATGATACAATTTATAATACCTTAACCTAATTACCCCCCTACACTGGAGATAGGTTTAGTTTAGTCAACCAATTCGTTCAGCAAGTCTAAGTGGAGGTGGGGCGATGGCGATCGCAACAACGAACCCAACCAATGGCGCAGTTCTGAAAACGTTTACCCCCCTGAGTGCCAGCGAACTGGAGCAGAAGCTCACTCACGCCCAGCGGGCCTACACCCACTATCGTCAGACCTCCTTTGCCCAGCGTCGTCAATGGCTCTTGCAGGCGGCCGAGATTTTAGAGCGCAAGAGCAGCGAGTACGGCACCTTGATGACATTGGAGATGGGCAAGACCTATGCTAGCGCGATCGCCGAAGCCCAAAAATGTGCCTGGGTCTGCCGTTACTATGCCGAGCAAGGTGAGTCCTTTCTGCAAGATATCCCCGGTGAGAGTGATGGTAATGCCGCCTATATTCGCTTTGCCTCCCTCGGCATTGTGCTGGCGATCATGCCCTGGAATTTTCCCTTTTGGCAGGTGTTTCGCTTTGCCGCCCCGGCCTTGATGGCCGGTAATGTCGGACTACTCAAACATGCTTCCAATGTGCCCCAATGCGCCCTGGCGATCGAACAGATTTTCACTGAAGCGGGTTTTCCTTCGGGAGTCTTCCAAACGCTACTGATCGACGCCCCCACCGCCGAGACCTTGATCGCCGATGAGCGCATCCAAGCCGTGACGCTCACCGGCAGCGAGATTGCGGGGTCACGGGTGGCGGCTGCTGCTGGCAAAGCGATCAAGAAAACCCTTCTGGAGCTCGGCGGCAGCGATCCCTTTATTGTGTTGCCCACCGCCGACCTGGACAAAGCCGTGGAGACGGCGGTCACAGCACGACTGATGAACAATGGCCAGTCTTGCATTGCCGCCAAACGATTTATCTTGCATGCGGCGATCGCCGCTTCCTTCCAAACCCAACTTCTCGGTCGGTTTGCTGCCCTCAATGTGGGCGATCCGATGCTGCCGGAAACCCAAATTGGCCCCCTGGCGACCGCCGCGATTCGCGCCGAACTCGCGGCCCAGGTTGAGGCGACCCTGGCTCAGGGAGCGACTGCTCTGATTGGTGGCCAAGCCTTGCCCGGCGAGGGTCACTTTTATCCCCCCACGATTTTGGTGGATATTCCCCCCGACTCGCCCGGCGCACGGGAGGAGTTTTTTGGCCCGGTGGCACTCCTGTTTCGGGTCGATAGCCTCGATGCCGCCATTGCCCTGGCTAATGCAACGCCCTTTGGCCTGGGCGCGAGCGCCTGGACTCAAGACCCGGCGGAACAACGGCGATTAATCAACGACCTGGAAGCGGGCGCGGTCTTTATCAATGGGCTGGTTAAATCCGACCCGCGTTTGCCCTTTGGTGGCATTAAGCGATCGGGCTATGGCCGGGAGCTGGGCCATCAAGGAATTCACGAGTTTGTCAATATCAAGACAGTTTGGCTGGGCTAAGATTGCTAACTTTAAAAGATAATGCTTAATAAAAATTAAAAAATATTCTCAATGTTATTCCTAGGGCTAGCACAATTGACCCGTTTTAGCAGTTTAGACTGGGTCATTAAACTGGATGAGCAAACTGAGTTTTCAATTCAGTAATGTTCAACAACGAGCGATTACCTGACATCACGTGCAATTGTGCTGATGGTCTTGCTCCCAGTGAGGTGGGGTAATCCCTTCTTTTCCTTTGTTCAATAAATCCTGATAATTATGACGGCTTATCAAACCCCCATTTCTCCCCCAACTCAACCTTGGCAATTCTCTGCTTCTGGTCATCCATCGGGTCGTAACACAATGGGCACTTTAACCACCGCCGAACTGATTGTTCACTGCCTAGAAAATGAGGGTGTAGAATACGTTTTTGGCTTACCGGGTGAAGAAAATTTACACCTGCTCCAGGCTCTAAAATCCTCTTCCATTCAATTTATTACGACCCGCCATGAGCAAGGGGCGGCCTTTATGGCAGATGTCTATGGACGCCTGACCGGCAAGGCGGGTGTCTGCCTCTCCACCCTTGGGCCCGGTGCCACGAACCTGATGACCGGTGTCGCCGATGCCAACCTCGATGGCGCCCCCCTGGTGGCGATCACCGGGCAAGTGGGCACTGATCGCATGCACATTGAGTCCCACCAATATCTGGACTTGGTGGCCATGTTTGACCCTGTAACCAAGTGGAACACCCAGATCGTCCGTCCCACTAATACCCCAGAGATCATTCGCAAGGGCTTTAAGCTGGCCCAACAGGAAAAACCGGGAGCCGTGCATATTGATGTACCGGAAAATATTGCAGCGATGTCCGTCGCGGAAGCCTTCACCCTAGCTCAGGATGCCCGCGAGCCAATCTACGCCTCCTTCCGCAGCTTTAATCGGGCCGCAGAGGCCATTTCTAAAGCCCGGCAACCCTTGATTCTGGTGGGTAATGGCGCAATTCGGGCCCAGGCCAGTGACCTGCTGACGGAATTTGCCACCCAACTGCAAATTCCGGTGGTCAACACCTTCATGGGCAAGGGCGTGATTCCCTATACGCACCCCTTGGCCCTCTGGACAGTGGGCTTGCAGCAGCGCGATCATGTCAGTTGTGCCTTTGAGCAGGCTGATCTGATCCTTGCCGTGGGCTATGACTTGATTGAATATTCCCCCAAAAAGTGGAACCCTGACGGCCAGATTCCGATTATCCATATTGGGGCCCGACCGGCGGAAATCGACAGTAGCTATATTCCCCTGGTGGAGGTGGTTGGTGATATTGCCGATTCCCTCGCCGAAATCATGAAGCGGGCCGATCGCACGGGCAAGGCCAAGCCCAAATTTATTGATGTGCGTAATGAGCTGGTGGCGGACTATGAGCGCTATGCCACGGATCAGGAATTCCCCATCAAGCCCCAGAAGCTGATCTACGACCTGCGCCAGGTGATGGGCCCGGAAGATATCGTGATCTCCGATGTGGGGGCCCATAAGATGTGGATGGCCCGTCATTACCATTGCGATCGCCCCAACACTTGTCTCATCTCCAACGGTTTTGCGGCCATGGGCATCGCCATTCCCGGCGCACTTGCGGCCAAACTGGTTCACCCCGATCGCCGGGTTGTCGCCGTGACCGGTGATGGCGGCTTTATGATGAATTCTCAGGAACTAGAAACAGCGCTGCGGGTGGGAACGCCTTTTGTGACCTTGATCTTCAATGACCAGGCCTATGGTCTAATCGAATGGAAGCAAATGAACCAGTTTGGCGAGTCGGCGTTTATCAATTTCACCAACCCCGACTTTGTTAAATTGGCCGAGAGTATGGGGCTCAAGGGCTATCGCGTCGAATCGACCGAAGCCCTTGTCCCCACCCTGATCGAAGCCCTCGAACAAAATGTCCCCGCCGTGATCGACTGCCCGGTTGATTACCGTGAGAACCTGCGCTTTTCCCAACGGGCGGGCGATCTCTCCTGTCAGATTTAGGAGGTGCCATCTGTATTGATTGATTGCCCTAATTTCCTGATTTGTGCTGAAAATAGACAGGATGTATGCGTTTGCCGCGAAGCAAGTGAGATCCCCCCGGCTGCGCTGACCTCACTGTTGATGACGCAGAGCAGCCAAGCTGGCCGCTAATCTAGCCTGACAAACGAACCCATCAAAGGAACAATAATTATGGAACAATTTCAACAGTAATCCCAAGTGCCGCAACGGATTCATCCGGTCACGCTCGCCCCAGCAGTAGCAATGCCCCCTTTGTCGCCGGAATGGCAGGGGCAAAACGTGAGCTATTTGTTCGAGGCGATCGCCACCATCCACGCCACTCTAGACCGCTATATCAGCCGCAACCGGAGCGGGACCGAGCCAGAGCAGACCGATGCAACGCCATCGTTGGCGGCCAGGGCCACCACCCTAACGCCCCAACCCATGCTGGAGCAGCTGGTGGAGATCTTTGGGCTGACCCCCTTCGAGCGATCGCTGTTGCTCTGTTGTGCGGGTCAGGCGATTCAACCCAACTTTCCCAAACTGTTGGCGATCGCCCACGACGACAATGCGTTGAACTATCCCACCTTTCAACTGGCGCTGCAATGCTTTGCCCATCCCCATTGGAGTGCCTTGACGGAAGAGCGTCCCTTGCGTCGCTGGCAACTACTCCGCTGGGTGGAGCATCCGGAACTGTCCCGAGCCCGTTTGCACATTGATGAAGCCATTTTGCATCTGTTGATGGGGGAGCCCTATCGTGATCCAGCGCTTGCGGCAATGGTCATACCGGTTGCTGGGCCCACCGTGCCAATCGCGCTCCAGCCCTCCCATCAGCAGATCCTGACCCAGGTCGTGGCGCTGTTGCAAGCGGCCCAAGGGCGGCAACCCCTCGTCCAACTCTGTGGCACTGAGCGAGCGGTGCAAGGGGCGATCGCCCAGCAGGTGGGGGAGCAGCTCCATTGCCCGGTTTATCAGCTTGAGGGCAGCGCAATTCCGAGCGATCGTGCCGAGCTCCGACAACTCATCCAGCGGTGGCAACGCTGGGTTAAAATTCGCCCGAGCCTCTTGGTGGTTGAAATCGACCCGTCCCTGAATCAGAGCAGTCAGCCACCGCTAACAACACCCTTTTTACAAACAGTAAAGGTGCCCCTTCTGGTGATCACCGATGAACGACTCCCCCTCAACCATCCGGTAGTCGTCACCTTTGAGGTGAACGGGCTACGCTACAGCGAGCAACTCCAGCTCTGGCAAGCGGCTTGGCCCGATGCACCGGGGGAGTTTCAAGGAGATCTGGCCCGTTTGGCCTCGCAATTTCGTCTCTCGGCGGCCATGATTCAGACCGCGAGTACCACGGTGCAGGCTGACCCGAATCTATCTACCGCCGAACCGAACGATTGTGCGCAGCGCAGCGCCATTGGCGATTGCGCACAGCGCAGCGCTATAAGCGATCGCCTCTGGGACTTTTGTCGCGCCCAAGCCCGACCCAAACTAGAAGGGTTGGCTCAGCCGATCACCGTCAACGCCACCTGGGAGGACTTGATTCTGCCCCCCCGCGAAAAGAACCTGCTGCGCCAGATCATCACCCATGTGCGGCAGCAGGCCCAAGTTTATCAAGCTTGGGGTTTTGCTCAGCAGCAGCGGGGTTTGGGCTTAACGGCGCTCTTTGCGGGCATCAGCGGTACGGGAAAAACCACCGCCGCTGAAATTCTTGCCCATGAGCTGAAGTTAGATCTCTTTCGCATTGATCTGAGTGCGGTGATCAGTAAATACATCGGCGAGACGGAGAAGAACCTGCGCAAGATTTTTGATGCGGCGGAAGTGGGCGGGGCGATTTTGCTCTTTGATGAGGCGGATGCCCTGTTTGGCAAGCGGACTCAGGTGAGAGACAGTCACGATCGCCATGCCAACATTGAAGTGAGCTACCTGCTGCAACGCATGGAGGCTTACCAGGGCTTAGCAATTCTCACGACCAACCTCAAGGAGAATCTCGATCAAGCCTTTCTGCGTCGGCTGCGGTTTATTCTCAATTTCCCCTACCCGAATGCCCCAGAGCGCAGCCAAATTTGGCAGCGGGCTTTCCCGAAGCAAACCCCCACCCAAGGTTTAGATTTTGAACGGTTGGGTCAGCTCGATGTGACGGGGGGCAATATCAAGGCGATCGCCCTCAATGCGGCGTTTCTGGCCGCAGCGGCAGGTCAGCCGGTGACGATGCAGCATATTCTAGCGGCGACCAAAACGGAATATTGGAAGCTGGGGCGATCGCTCACCAACGTGGAAATTCGAGATTGGGACGTGGACTAGCCGAATACAAATGGGTCAAGGAGGATTTGACCCCTTCCCGACCCAAGTTAGCAATGAGCAACTGACCATGTTATTCACTGCTGATACCAAATCCGGAAAGTAGAGGGCGGGATTGAGGGCTGAGCGGCCAGGCTTCGACTCCGCTCAGCCTTCGCTATTTAGTCTATCCAAACCGGATTTGGGATGAATCATTGCAGCTTAACCTTGGTAGTTTTGCCAAAACTCCTCATAAACTTTACTCCCTGCAGTTTTTAAAGCCTTACATTCCTGCTTATCAAAGACGACATCACGACCTTGAGCCAAAGTGCGGATTTTATGCATAAAATCACCAATGTTTTCTACTCCATTCTTTGTACAGCTCGGTTTAATAACTTTTTCCCAGACATCCGCCTCTAGGATCCGATTAGCACTCTCTGGCACGTTTGATGCTGATCCCAAAACCCCGCCTGTTTTCTTGTTGAGCGCTCGATTAAGATCATAAAAGGCGTGACCCCCACCATGCTCTTTAACGTTGAGTAGGCCTTGATGTTGAACTTGAACTTCCGCAACAATTTGCCCTGAGTAGCTATTCTTGGGCGGATCACCTTCCGGCACAACAAAAGGTACAAGTAAATTCTGTTTGATGTCAGCATAGCCAATGTCGCTGTAGTCAGCATCATCCCCTTTTTGGGCTTCTTTTTTGTGTGCTTCGAGTGCGTTGTCAAACCAATTCTGTCCAATCGGCATTATCGCCATATCTGCCGTGCCTGCGGCGACTTGCTCAAGTTTTGTGAGCGCAACCTGCATCACAGCATGGTTGTCACAGATAATCGTAGTGCGGAGCACATCCAACAGTGACATTAGCACCCCTTGATCCCACTGACCTGCAACTCTCTCTGCTTTATCCATAGCGCTCTGTTCCCCTTTACGTAAGTACTCAAAACCTTCAGTGTGATCACAGACATGTTCACCAAAATGATCATCTACTTGTGCCACGACATCTTTAATTGCATCCTTAAAGTTTTCAGACGCGTGTTCTGCATTCTCAAGGAGCGTCAGAACTTGCCACTCACGCAGTAATTTTGTACGCCTTGCGTGCTCCGCTTTAGTTTTTTCGCCCTGATTCGCTCCGGGAATTGCTGCAGCAGGTCTAGTTCCCGTCTGATCATCATCAAGATCACCGATCGCACTTGGGGGCTGCTGGGTGATTGGATCACCCCATGGATCAATGAGATTACCCACTGCATCCATTCGGGGTCGATAACGGGGGACTTTTACGTCGTTCTCATCAACATCTCCACCAATTTCGAAGGGCTTGTTGGTATAGAGTGTTCCGGCATGGTCTTCATATTCCCCAGTGAGCGTTTCGATGAGAGGGCGTCCCATTAAATCAACCAGTGGGGTACCGTCACCATCAAAATCAATCTGCGATACGACTGGACTGCCATCCAGTTTGAGCGCATAGTGATATCTATGATCGAAGCGAGGTTGGTAGCGGTATCCCCGGCCATCACCGATATCATTAGTCTCTCCGTAATAAGGGATACCGGATTGACTCACCAGTATCCCATCGCGGCCACCCTTTTGTATTAGCGGCCGGTTAAAAATGTCGCTCATTGGGATATCATCGTCATCCCAAGTCAAAACGTCAACGTCGTCGTCTTCCTCGTCAGCCTCTTTGCTATCTTTATCACCAGGAGCCCGCTGGATCGTGGTGCTGCTCCCCAACCCCAATTGCACCGCAAAATCTTCCTCCGATTCATCCAACATTTGCCGCTGCGCCTTGGCGCTCACCGGAGCCGCCCCTTGCTGCAGCGTATGGGTCAACTCATGGGCAATCAATTCCTGCCCCCCTGAGCTGCCGGGGTTATATTCCCCCTTGCGGAAAAAGATATCGCGCCCTGTTGTGAAGGCTCGCGCTTGAATCGAGCGGTTTAAACTATCCGCACGACCGTCCGTATGTACCTTGACATTGCTAAAATCCGCCCCCATCGCCTGGCCCATCGACTGCTGCAAGCCCGCATCCAGAGCCTTACCACCACCCCGCGCCGCATTGATCCCATCTTCCACCGCATCTGGGGCAGCACCTCCCGCTACTGCCCCTTGGCGCTGAATAAACGGCGTAAAGAGTGAAGGGTCGAGCTCTCGCTGCACCGCTGGGTCAGCTGGTGGTGCATTGATCTGCTGCATCACCGTCTGGGCAACCCGGTCAGCTTCTTGCTCAGATTGATCGTCAGGTTGGCCAATGGTCAACTGGGCCTGCACCGAAGCATTCTCTTGCAACCGCGCCAACGGGTTCACATAATTGGGGTCACCACCCGGTTGCCAGTCCGGCAATGCTTGAGTTTGCTGTTTCTTAGCCTGGGTCTGAAGGGCTGGGGGAGCCGCCAAAGGGGACTTGGGTTTAGGGGGGTGTGTGGGTTTAGCAGTCCGAGCTTGGTGTTGGCGGGGCATGGGTTCAGGCAAGACCAGGGCAGGGTTAGCTGGTTTATGTTTCTCCTTTATAAACTGAATTTTAGAGGGTCTTGGTTAGACCAAGGTATAGGTTTATTGTGGGTCAGTTTTCAGTGCCAACGCCCCTGTCTGCGCTGCCTGGGGCTGTCGTCCAGACTCAAACCGATTCAACGTCCGCTCTAGGAGGGGCAAAATTCGGTTCACCCCCTTGAGCCGAATTAGGACATCCCAAATCGGTTCGGCCTTTTTCCAAGCGCCAGTGTAAGAAAGATGACGGAGCTGGCCACGCCAATGGTCTTTGGTTTGTGCCGCACGCCAACCTGGAGGTCAACTTCATCTTCGGGGTCAAAGAAGGCGGCGATCGTTGCTAGGCCTAAGGGCGGAAAGAGGTGGTATTTGATCGGTCGCCAAAAGGGGCTCAAGGCTTCGGTCAGGGCAGGCAAAATGAGTTTGGCTTTCATCGGCTGGCTCCAGTGTGAGGGAGGATGGAGCTTTATCAACCAGTTGGGACAGGATTTGAACCCGCCACACCAAACTTGGATTTTTGCAATATTAGTTCACGTTTAAGTTTGCAAAGATCTGTAACAAATGGCTTGTTGGGTTCAGGGCGATCGCCCGGTCATGCCCCCTACCGATAGCGCCTTTAGTATTCCAGTTGGTAACTTTTACGCTACTGCTGGGTGTTTCCACCCCAGTCTCTGACCAAAGCTGGCAGAGCGTAGATGTTAAGCTAAGAGCCGAGGATTTTAGTAATCGGTAGAAGAATTTGTTTTCAGCATTGAATTTCGTTCAGTTGGCATTGGCAAAGGTGAGCTCCGACATCTCAATCCCTACACCCCTTTCTTAAAACGGAGACAATCCATGCCAATTTATATCGGTAACCTCTCTTATGAGGTCAGCGAACAGGATGTTCGCGAAGTGTTTAGCGAGTACGGTTCGGTCAAGCAGATTTATCTGCCCACGGATCGGGAAACCGGTCGGATGCGCGGTTTTGGCTTTGTGCATATGGAAAGCTTGCCCGAAGAAGAGGCGGCGATCGCCGATCTAGACGGTGCAGAATGGTGCGGTCGCACCCTTAAGGTCAACAAGGCGAAGCCACGGGAAGAACGACAGCGAGGCGGCGGT
This sequence comes from Cyanobacteria bacterium P01_G01_bin.54, assembly GCA_039180005.1. Lineage (GTDB taxonomy): Bacteria > Cyanobacteriota > Cyanobacteriia > Cyanobacteriales > Spirulinaceae > SIO3F2. The sequence continues at coordinate 27,084 of JBCDEB010000055.1, forward strand.
GGCGGCCGCAATGGCGGTAGCTATGGTGGCTATCGCGGGGGCCGAAATTAAGGTTTCTTCCGCAGAGATCTATACATACATTAGCAAGGGAGGGTTTGAAACCCTCCCCTGCGTTGGTTTCCAGCCCACTCTGCCCCCTCAAATCTCCTCACCCGTGAGCGTGATCAGAAAGCGAATGATGAGCTCCGTATCCTCAGCTGAGAGTTCCTGGCCGAGTTGATAACGAGACATTCGGCGTACGGCTTCTTCTAGAGTCTGGGCCGAACCGTCATGAAAATAAGGTGCCGTGCGGGTGATATGACGGAGGCTGGGAACCTTAAACACGTAGCGATCGCGCTCCTCCTGGGTCACGTTGTAGCGACCATAGTCTGCCGGGGTGATGGGTGCGTTGCGATCGCGAAAATAGTCCCCAAATAGCCCTATTTTCTGAAAGAGATTGCCCCCGATATTGATGCCTTGGTGACAGGTAACACAGCCCACTTCTTTAAAACGACGATAGCCGTCCCGTTCCGCCACCGTGAGGGCACTCAATTCACCCCGCAAATAGCGATCGAAGCGGGACGGGGTAATCAAAGATCGTTCATAGGTGGCGATCGCGTTTTTGATGGTTGCTTCAGTGATACCCGCCGGATAAAGCAGGTCAAATGTCTCTGTATAGGCCGGAATTGCCCGGAGCTTTTGCATGATCACCGGCCAGCTACTGCCCATTTCTTTGGCGTCATGAATGGGGCCGTCGATTTGTTCTTCAAGGGTTGCTGCGCGACCATCCCAAAACTGGCGAAAGTTGAAACGGCTGTTAAATACCGTCGGGGTATTGAGCTGACCCACCTGCTGATTCATCCCTACCGCAACCGTCCGGTGATCAACGCCCCCGAGTCGGATATTGTGGCAACTGGCACAGGAGATTTCGTTATTCGCTGAAAGGTGGGGGTCATTGAAGAGTTTCTCCCCCAGTTTGATCTTTTCTGGGTCGAGGTCAAGGGTTTGCGGCAGCGGTGTAATCGGTTCATTTGCTAGGGCGATCGCCTCGGTTTCAACCGGGCGAAATGTTCTGGCTTGCAGCCACCATTGGCTGCCCAGGTGATAGCTGGCGATCGCCAGGAGAATGAGCAACGCTAGAACCACTTGTCCACCCAATTGACGCCATAATTCACGACCTGGTTTTCGCTCACGCTTGTGCCAATTAGGTTGGAATTGATGATACCGATGATTCGCCATTGCTCCTTCTGAACCAATTCAATCGCAGCGTCTGCGTTTGCTAAGGATGAACAGATAGAGGGTGTTTTCGAGGACAGCTCCTATCAATTAGGATGAAAGTTCTGGATCGGTAACTCGATAATAAAAGTTGCTCCCTCTCCGACTTTAGACTCACAAATGAGTTGCCCCTGATGTTGCTTCACCACAATGTCATAGCTACTTGAGAGTCCTAAACCCGTACCTTGACCAATTTTCTTGGTTGTAAAAAAGGGATCAAAAATTTGCTGCTGAATGTCCTGGGAGATTCCCGGCCCCGTATCGGTGATCTTGACCTGAACCCGTTCGGAATCATGCGGATAACGTTGGGTGGTAATCATAATTTGGCTCTGGGGTAAGGGACGCTCGACGGGAATTGTCCGGTTACGGGCATGGATCACTTCAATGGCATTACTCAAGAGATTCAAGAAAACCTGGTTGAGTTGTCCCGGATCACAGGTGACGAGCGGCAATGGGCCATAGTTGCGAATGACGGTGATTTGCGATCGCCCGGTCGAACCCTGGAGCTGGCTTTGGAGCAGCATCAAGGTACTATCAATTCCCTCATGTAAATTGACCGTTTTATTGCCGGTTTCATCGAGGCGCGAAAAACTACGCAACCCCAAAACAATGCGTTTAATGCGCCCCGCTCCCTGACGCATGGAGGCAATCACTTGGGGAAAGTCGTCCTCAATAAATTCCAGATCAATCTCGTCGGCAAGGGTCTCAATCGCGGCACTGCCCTCGGGATAGTCCTGCTGATATTGGTGGAGGAGCCGGAGTAAATCTTGGCTGTATTGCTCGGCAGGATCCAGATTGCCATAGATAAAACTCACAGGGTTATTAATTTCATGGGCGACCCCTGCCACCAGTTGACCCAAACCTGAGAGTTTTTCTGAATGAATCAGTTGACTTTGGGTTTGACGCAATTGGGCTAAAGTGGCTTGGAGCTTTTGGTTAGCTTGGTGGCTTTGACGGTTGAGCCGCCCCATCGAAGCCACCATCCAATAGGTAGTCCAAAGGATGGCCAAGAGTACCACACTATAGATGGCAGCACGATTAAAACTTGCCAGCTCTAGGGCGAGGTCATAATAATGCTGATAGGTCTGCTCCAATTCCTCAGATGAGCCCGTATTTGTAAGGGCAATCAGCTCTTGACTGAGTGCTTCAACCTGGGGTTGATACGTTAAGATAATTTGACCATGCTCAAGAAGTAAGTCTAACAATGAGTCGGGAATATCAATCTGAGTCTGGTTTTGGCTCGCTTGTAGACGAGTGATGGCGGCGATCGCATCCCGTTTTGCTCTCGGCTCAAGGGTCTGGCTATACAAATTTAATTGGCTAGTGAGTTGATCGAGATCATTGATCAATAATTGAGCCGCTTCTGGCGAAAGTTTTTGCACCAGACGCGCCTTGAGTGTAGGGAGATAGATTAATGAATTTTTAAGGATCGCATTTTGGGTTTTGAATCGTTCGACCTGCTGGTTGATCTGCTCAAGGGCTGCTTGCTTTTGGGCTAAATGATGTTGAAACTCTGCTTCCCCCAACGGACGGATGAATCCCGGAATCTGCTGCAGTTTTTGCAAGTTTTCTTCTAGATCATGAAGGCTTTTAAGAGCCGGATCATAGGAGCTTTGAGCTTGGTAACGGGTAATCAAAATCGCTTCACTCAACTGGGCATCCAGACCCTTCTGGGCAATCAGCAGGCGCTGATATTGGCTGTGGGCAGCCGCATCAATCTGGATCTGTTGACTGCTCAGATAAGCCAGCACCACCATGACACCCAGATAACTACTGACACGAAGCCGCCGAGACGGAACCCAGAACGGCTGATGTTGGAGCCAGGCAAAGACGGGTGCCAACGGATGCCAGCGCTGAACCCAGACTTGGCGAGTCATGATCCATGACACAAGGGGTCGGATAGATCGAGGCTCAAGGGAGGTGTGATCAGAAGTGTTCATCAGGACTCAAAAGCGCATCACGGCGCTTCTGGATCGAGGGGCTGTCATTCTTTAAATTTCAAGTCGTGTTGTGACACAGCTAAACGTTATAGCATTTCGTCCTTTGCTAATCGAATGAACCCATTGGGCTGTGCTATGGCAGCAGTTGTGAGGAGTACAGCTTGGGTTGTTCACTTTGGGGGATTTTCTGCCGAAAAAGTTCATACAGATTTCGTACTGGCAGGCGGGACGCACTATCCCTCTGGGAGGCTACGCCAACAGTTCCGCTCAGTGACCACCTGCGCTGCTATGGCCAGTCGAGATCTAGATTCCGTAGCACGGGTGGTTGCTAAGCGGAGTCGAAGTACATCTTGCTCGCCACGGTTTGTGTGTGAGTTTTAACGGTCTGAAAAGTGAAAGAGTGAACAACCTAGGTACAGCCCCTCGTTGATTTTGCCCCGTGGCGTTTGATTATTCGAGTTCAGCATTTTCCGTATTTACACCCAGGTTCTCAATCTGACACATTTCCGGATTCAGTGCATTGCTGCCATTGCGGTTCGGCAAGGTCTGTTCAGGAACCCAAACAGGGTATAAATCTTGTCTGTCCTACATTGCTGCCTCGGGATCACCCGCCACAAGCCTTAGCATTTGATTACCATTTCTTTGGAATTCGTAATCTACGGTTACAATTTCCAGGGACTGGACAACAGGCTGGAGCTGACGAATGACTGGGTCTAGATGGGGCGATCGCGCTCCCGTAAAGTTCTCCACGATCGGGAAGATGCGGACTTCTCCTGCCACCCGCAATAGTTCGCGCAATGCCGCAACATGCAACTCAGCCGAGAGTTGATCGGAATAGGTAAACAACAGATGAGATGAGAGGGCGAGATTAAAACTGCGATCGCCAAAAGGCAGCGTGGGTAACTTACCGACCACATAGCGTCCGGCCGCTTGACCCGTGGGTAAATCTTGTAAGAAGCGCTGCATTGCGTTCATCCGCAGGGTTTCCAGCTCCGCTAAAGAGCGAATCTGTGACCAGACAAAGCGATCGCGCGTCTGGTCAACCCCGGTCATAATCTGGGGGCATACGGTTTGAATGCGCTGTTCAATGTCAGCGGCAGTAAATTGATAGAGGGGGTCACAGGCAATGACAGAGTAGCCCTGCGCGGTCATTTCGGCGGTAAAGCTGGCGGGACCTGCACCACAGTCTAAAATTCGACTCGTCAAATCCGAGTTGCTCAAATTAAACATACGCTGGTATTCGTGGGCCGAACGTCCCCAGGGCACAATATCGGTCAATTTGAAGGTCATTGCTGAAGGCTCACAGGAGGGGATGTAACAGATTAACAAACCGAGGCTGAGATGGGGGACGGAGCTGAAATAATGAAGACCGTCACTTTGACGGGGATTTCACTGTTAAGAGGGGATTAACCATGACTATGCGGTCGTTTTTAACCGCTTTGCTCACGTTTGCGATCGCGGCCGTCTTACTGGCGGGGGGTGGGTTTGCCTGGGTGCTAGCCCAGAGCCCCTTAACGCTCCGAGATGGGGGGGTCACCGCCACGCCGACAGCCGCCCGGTTTGTCCCTCGTCAGGCCCCAGTGATGCTCTCACTCCTGGTCAACCCCGATCGCCTAGAAGCCTTGGTGCAAAGCCAAACGCCCTTAAAAGCCCGGCGAGCCCTGCGCCAGGAATGGCAGAAGCTCAAGGCGGGTTTACTCGCTCAAACGGGACTGGACTACCGACGAGATATCCGGCCCTGGCTCGGGGAAGAAATGACTGTGGCGCTGACCGCCCTCGACTACGATCGCAACCCGGAAAACGGTCAACAACCGGGCTATCTGCTGGCGGTTCAGGCCAAGAATGGCGAGCTAGCACGGGAGTTTTTGCAACTGCTCTACGCCCAACGGGCGACTGCGGGTCAGGCGGATTTGGTGTTTGAGCAATATAAGGGCGTCAATTTGGTCTATCCTCGCCAGCGCAACGCCACGACTGCCACTGCCCCTGCGATCAACACCGTTGCCAGTGCGGTGGTGGGCGATCGCTACATCCTCTTTGCTAACCATCCCAAGGTGCTCAAAACCGCGATTAACAACGTCCAGGTTACCGCTCTCAATCTCAGCCAGAGCACGGCCTATCAAGCGGCCCTGGCCAACCTTAAGCAGCCCCACATTGGCCTGGCCTATGTCAACCCGCTCTCGGTGACCCAAGGGATCGAGCCCGATACCCTGCTCCCGACCCTGACGCTGGCTCTAACCCTGGCCCAGAGGGGGCTTGTGGCTGACACCACGATCACCGGGCTCCAGGACACGGTGCGATCGCGCCCCCAACTAGGCCAACCCGTGGCCGCCCTAGGCTATCTACCGCCCCAGACCAGTGTCACCGCAGCGGGAACTGATTTAGCACAGCTCTGGCAACAAGTGGCAACGGGCCTCGGTGCAGACAGCCTAGTTTGGGCCAGCGTGCAGGCGGCAATGGCCTCGGTACAAGCGCCGCTGGGCCTTGATCTGGTAACCAATATTTTTAGTTGGGTAAGGGGGGATTATGCGGTTTCACTGCTGCCCAACCGGGATTGGATTTTGGCGGCCCATTACAGCGAGGCGGCGGCCACTGCCCTAACCCAACTGGATGCCTTGGCCCAAGCCCAGAATTTGAGCTTGGCCGAGCTCTCGATCGCCGAGATTCCGGTTACGGTTTGGACAGAGTTAGTGGCTCAGGGGGGCCGGGTGGATGCTCAAGTCCAGGGCGTTCATGCCCAAGTGGGAGAGTATGTCCTGCTCTCAAACTCCCTCAATGTGATGACCAACATGGTGCAGCCCCAGCGGGCTTCGCTGCTAGAAAATCCGGCGTTTAAAGGGGCGATCGCCCAATTGCCGGTGCCCAATACGGGCTACTTTTACCTCGATTGGCCCAAAGTCCAGCCCCTTCTTGAGCAGCAATTCCCCTTGCTCAAGGTGTTCGATGTGGCCGCCCAGCCGTTGCTGGAAAATTTGCAATCCCTGACGCTGACCGGCCAGGGCACCGCAAACGGCGTCAGCCATGCAAGGGTGTTCTTAAAGAATCATTAGCCCTGATCCGGATTTTCCGTAATGGTTTGTATAGTTTCTGTATATCTAGGATTTTGGCGGATCAGTTTCACTTAAGTGTGATTGATAATACAGGTAGAGATGGCTTGTTGAGATCTCCCAATTCAGTAACCTCCTGAACATTCAGGTGGCCTGCTTGCTATGACAAAAATTTCCTATGATCCCTGCGAACTTACCCCCCAACGAAGAAGAGCGCCTGCGCAAACTCAATGAGTTGGATATTTTAGATACCTTGGGTGAGCAAGCCTATGATGACTTGACCCGACTCGCAGCCGAGATTTGCCAGACGCCGATCGCCCTAGTGAGTTTGGTCGATCGCGATCGCCAATGGTTTAAATCCCACTATGGTCTGGCAGCCCAGGAAACTCCCCGGGAGTTTGCCTTTTGTGCCCATGCCATTCTGGATGACCAGTTGCTTTTGGTCGAAGATGCAACTCAAGACCTGCGCTTTCACGATAATCCGCTCGTGACGGGCGAACCGGAGGTCAAGTTCTATGCCGGTGTCCCCCTGGTGATAGATGACGATATCAAAGTGGGGACGCTCTGTGTCATTGCCAACGAACCCCGCACCTTGTCGCCTAAACAGCAGGACGCCCTCAAAGTGCTCGCTCGTCAGGTGGTCACCCAACTGGAGTTACGGCTTAAAATCAAAGCCCTGCAACGCTCAGAGCGGCTCAAGGATGAATTTATTGCCATGATCAACCATGAATTGCGCACACCGCTCACCGCAATTTATGGCGGTTTATCTATTTTGGTTAAAGGCTGTCAACAAGCCATTGGCGCGCAGAAGCGCCAAGAGCTGCTGACGATTGCGCACCGCAATAGTACCCGGCTGCTGGATTTGGTCAATGATATCCTCCACCTGTTTCACCTTGAATCGGATCAGCTTGAACTCAATATAGAGGAACTCGATTTAAACACCCTGCTAGAAGATGCCGTTCGACTCAATCAGGCCTATTGCCAGCAATTCGAGGTTGAACTGTTGGTTCAGCAATGCGCCGATGAATCGCTCACGATCAATGGGGATCAACAGCGCCTTTTACAGGTTCTAAGCAATTTAATCTCCAATGCGGCCAAGTTTACCCAAGCGGGAGACCAGATTGAACTCCAGGCTGAATGCCAGCCCGATGGGGCGATCGTCAAAGTAACAGACCATGGCTCCGGCATCCCCCCTGAAAAACAGCATCTATTATTTACTCGATTTCAACAGCTTGAACCCAAATCTCAACGAAAATCACCCGGAACGGGCCTGGGCTTGAGCATTTGCAAGAAGATTATTGAGCTGCATGGGGGAGAAATTGGCTGTTGCTCCGTGCCCCAAGTTGAAACAACCTTTTACTTTAAGTTGCCGACCACCCCAGCGACACACCAGACTCCCGCCCAGACTGCTCAATCTGCCGCACCGCCGTTAACGCCGAGTAACTCACCCCAGCCGTTCCCTCCCCCGGATGGGTGGAATCCCCCACCAGCCAGACGTTTTCAAGGGGTGTGCGTGTCCCAAATCCAAAGGGGCCAAAGGTGGCCCGGCGCTGGGAAACTCCACCCACATAACCCCATTGGCGATCGGTATAACGGGCAAAGGTTCGTGGGGTGGCAGACTCCTGGTGCAGGATAGTCTCGGGGCTGAGGTGGAAATAATCGCTCAGGTGAGCGATCGCCGCTGCTTGATATTGCTGCTTCCGGGCTTGATAACCATCCTTCTCTAGGGCAAACCAGGGCATGGGATCCACAAAGCTTGATGCCGTAATTGTCGCCTGACCCAGCGGGGCGCGACCATCCCCCGGCTGGCTAACTGAAACGAACAGAGAATTATGCTCGCCAATCGGCCCGTTGGCGTCGTAGAGAAACTGTAAATGGGGCGGGCAATGGTCTGGGATAGCAGCGGCGCTAACGCCGAGATAGACCACCAACGCGCCAGCGGGTCGGGGCAGCGTTTCGACCCGCTGGCGATATTGACCCCCATTTAGCAAGCTAGTGGGTCGGAGCGAGGGGGGGGGTTGAGCTGGAATCTCTGGTGTCAGCAGCTCGATCAGGTTATGCACCGTGATATTGCCAACCACATGATCGGCCGTGACGGTTTGAGGGGAACGGGTTCTCTGGTTAAACACCAACAGGCTCTGCACTTGACCCTGGGCATGGTGAATTTCTTTAACCGTATGACGCAGATGCAGTTTGCCGCCATGGTTGTGCAGGGCTTCGGTGAGGCGATCGCTCAGCACCTGCATACTGCCATGGAGATGAAACAGACCCTGCGGCGCTTGGGAAACCCCCAAAGCCGTGGCCGCATAGAGCAGCGCCGTCTCTGCCGCATCCACCTGGGAGTAGAGCTTGAGTTGCAAATCCAAAAATGTTTTGAGGCGCGGGTCGCCCAGACCCAGAAGCTGAAGTAAATCGCCCACGGTCATTAGGGCAAAGGGAGCAGTGAGGAGCGTATCGGGACGAATTGCTTGCAGGAGCTGCCCCCAATCCCAGCGGCTGCGCGGCGGCAGCACCGGATCACGAGACTGGAAGCGCCAACTGATGGCAAATAAAGCTTGTAGAATCTGCCAGAGGCGATCGCTGCCCGGAAACTGGCGCTGCCGTTCCGCTTGCCAGCGCCCTGGATCACGCCAGACTTGAATCGGCGTCGTTTCTTCCGGTAAAAACACCGCACAAGCCGGGTCGCACGGGGTTGCCTCCGGCAACTCGACCCCCAACTCTGCAAAGATGCGATGATGAATGCCACCGGGCTCTAAACCTGCGACCTGGGTGGCCCCCACATCAAAGGTAAAGCCCCGTCGCTTAAAGGTGGAGGCACAGCCGCCGGGAACCGCCGCCTGCTCAAAAATTTCCACCTCAAAGCCACGTTTAGCCAACAATGCGCCCGCCGTCAGCCCACCAATCCCAGCTCCAATGACAATGACTCGGGTCATATGTAAAGTTTTGTAATGTCTTGGTTTTAGTATATAGAATCGAATTCGGAATTCGGAATTCCGAATTCGGAATTCCGAATTCACCCCTCAACCCCGATTCACCAGCAAAATCCCCGCCACAACTAACAGACCGCCAACGGCGATCGCCCCTGTCAAAACTTCACCCAAGAGCAGCGCCGCCAGCAACACCGCCACTACCGGCACAAAGGTAATGTAGATCGCAGCCTTGGCGGCACCGATCGCCTGCATGCCTTCGTAATACCACCAAAAGGGCAGCACCGTTCCCAAGATCGCAAGATATAAAGTGCTACCCCAGGCCGCCAACGAAAATTGGGGCAGCGCGGTGATGAGGTTTGCTCCCAAGGCAGGGATTAACAGCAGGGGCGTGCCGACGAGGCAAGCATAGGTCGTGGCGGCGAGGGGGGAGAGCGATCGCATCACCGCCTTACCTAGCAGCGAATAGGCCGTCCAGGTGGCAATCCCACCGAGCAAATACAGATCCCCCAGCGTCACGCCCCCAGACCAAATTAGGGCCCAATCCCCCCGACTGATCACGATCGCCGCCCCCGCCAGGGCCGCGCCAATCCCCAGGAGTTTTTGCCAGGAGAGCCGCTCTCGATAGAGCCAAGCTGCCCCGAGGGCAATAAACGCCGGATTGGTGGTGATCACCAGGGCGGCCCGACTCGCAGACACCTGTTCCAGCGCCAGAAAAAAGAGCAAGTTGTAGCCAAAAACGCCCGTGAGCCCCAGCAGTAGAATGCCGGGAATTTGTCGGGACTTCAGGGCGGGCAATCCCCCTTCTACACGCCAGGTCAAAAGCAAGAGCAAGAGCGTAGCGATCCCATAGCGACAAAAGGCCACATTCAAGGGATCTGCCGCTTGTACCGCCGCTCGACCGGCGACAAACGACCCCCCCCAGCAGAGGGGCATTAACCGCAATTTCCAGTTGATCCACTCGGACTTCGGGGGTAAATCTGGAGGAGAATTGGGGGGGATCGGTTCAGTCTGAGTCATATCGATGGGGGCAGAAATGTTGTGGCGGGCAGGATGCCCGCGCTACGGATATGATTGACAAGTGATGTCGCCGAGTCAGCCTCGCCCAGCGGTTCCGGTGCGTCAGTCCTTGTCCATATAATAGGCAGGTACGTTCCCACCCACTTACCATGACCCCGCCCTATACCGTTGGAATGCTCAGTAGCTACAGTGGCTTGACCCAACGGGATTGGCTCTGGTCCCAGTCGCCGCAGCCCTTTGGTGTCTGGGGCAAGATTCAGATGCAAGCGCCGGAGCCAGAGCCGGATTATCTGTTGCTCTACAATTTTCACGACTTTCCCGCTGACCCCAAACCCCTGCCCCTGCGTCAGCGTTGGCGGCGCAGTGCTCGGGCTGGGTGGCAAGCCGAGCAGGCAGCAGCGGCGCGGATACGGCAACGGCTGGCGGCGGTGCCCAAGGAGCGAACGATTTTTCTGACCCGTGAGCCGCCCTTTGAGGAGAAAGAGCGCGATCGCATCCGGCAATATGCCCAAGCTGTAGGCCATTGTGGCTATGTGTCTGGGCCCGATGACTTTGCCCCTACTCCAGACTATATGCCTGCGATTTGGTACTATGACCGATCTTTTCGAGAGCTAGCGGAGCTAGATCCACCGCCTAAAACCGCACGCTGCTGTTGGATCACCTCGGGCATTACTCGCACGGCTCGCCATCGGTTGCGCATGGATTTTTTACATCTGCTGCGGGAGCAGGAGACACCGTTTGATCTGTATGGTCGTGGCTTGCCCGTTTGGTCCAACGCTCAGGGGGAGCTGAGCAATAAGGCGAATGCCATGGGCCCGTACTATTACAATCTGGCGATCGAGAACTATGCGAGTAACAATTGGTATGTCAGCGAAAAACTTTGGGATGCCCTTTTAGCATGGTGTTTACCCATTTATTACGGCGGTGATGCGGCCGATCGCCTTCTGCCGCCGGGGAGCTTTTTACGCTTGCCGGGTTTGGATGAAAATGGAGCGAAGTTTATTCAAGAAGTGACGTCGAGTTTGGATGCTTGGCATGAGGCGAAAGGGGCGATCGCCGAGGCACGGCAAGTTATTTTACACAAGCTTAATTTACTTAATTGGCTCTCGGAGTTTGTATCAAAATAAAAGGATCAACGCGATGACTGAAACCTTCATTATTTATAAAATTGATGAGAATGATGACCATCCGGGTCTTGTCATTCCAGGTGTATCAGGTCATCAGAGCCGTATTTCCACAATTCTCCGAGAGTCCTATGATTTTCGCCCTCCCGAACAATGCACCACTGAAGTCGGTGAACGACTCACCCAGTCACTCGATTTGGGTGGCTGGCGACGTAGAATTGTGCCCTCTGAATGGGTCGTGACTCGCGTGGAAAACTATGCCCCCACTGGGGAGGCTGAATTTGTTACGGTGCGAATTGCCTATTGTGAACGTCAGCCCTTAACTGCCGAAGAACAGGAACAATTAACCGATGAAGTGGAGGTGGCGCATCCTTCAGCGGTGGCATATGAACCAGAAATGACTCCAACTTCGGCATAGCTTGAATGTGTAGTATTGTGGGGATGATACATGTGCCTATACTCCAAGCTCAAAACGCTTATTCTTTTTATAGATCATACATTCTTTAGTACAGTAGTAATAAAGCAGCAATTTATGAACGCTACGGCTTTTCATTGCAAGGGAGCGTCGGCTCGAAAGATTGGGAGGTATTTGCTGCAATTTTGCTGAATGATCGGGCAAGAAAGGGAGATGGTGCAGATTTAGAGCATTATGAGGTTAAATCTGCAACAACTGGCAGCAGTTTTGAGTACCAGTACCACCGAAATCATGGATTGGATAAACTCACTGATGATAGAAGTGTGGATCATATTTTTGTTTCAAGAAGTAAGGACTATATAAATAGTGAAGGGGTGCATCCCAGTTACGCAAGCCCTCACCCTAAATCCCTCTCCCAAGCTGGGAGAGGGACTTTGAATCCGGCTCCCCTTCTCCTTTTTTGGGTGATGGGGCTGGGGGATGAGGGCGATGCAGTCTGGATGTGCCAAAGTGGGATGCTCCCTATTGAAGTTTGGCTAGTCGAACGAACCAGTATGACGCCTCTATTTGACAAATGGC
>JBCDEB010000056.1:0-39321 GCA_039180005.1 Cyanobacteria bacterium P01_G01_bin.54
GTTAATACTCTTGCACCAAGTAAATGAAGCTAGCGAGATCCCCCCGGCTACGCCGACCCCCTTGGTAAGGGGGTTTTCATCGTTGGGGGTGATAACCCGTCATGACTCGTTGGTATCATCCCCTTGCGCCGAGTCAGCGAAGCTAGCGAGATCCCCCCGGCTGCGCCGACCCCCTTGGGTTCAGGGGTTTTCATGGTTGGGGGTGACGGCCCGTCATGACTGATTACTTTGAAAATAGACAATATTAATACTCTTGCACCAAGTCAATGAAGCTAGCGAGATCCCCCCGGCTGCGCCGACCCCCTTGGGTTCGGGGGTTTTCATGGTTGGGGGTGACAGTCCGTCATGACTGATTGGTATGACAACCGGGTTTGACATCGAAATTTCAGTACTCCCGAGGAATGCGATCGCTCCGCTGAACCGCAACGCATGTTAGAAATACAGCACAGGGTTTGAACTGCTTCAGTCTTACGGGTTTCAAACCCTTCCCTAATCCGGGTTTCAGTACCATTACCACTGCTGTAGATGAGCGTTGAGCAGTGGCAGAAGTAAATTTTTCCTTGTACGCTAGACCTCGATACGCTCTGCCCAAATGCTGCGATGGTGCTGTCGCGTACTGCCACAGGTCATCGCCCTTGCACCCAATGCAAACCACCTTTGAGTACTTTAAGTTTGACGAAGCTCGCCAGCGATATGGCGATCGTGTTGAGCGCTACCGCCAATTTTTGCACCAGGCTGATCCCCTTGCTGATGATGCGGTGGCTGCCCTGGCGCAGCTCCCAGCAGGCCAGGGCACAACCCTTGTTCAACAAGCCTTGAATGACGGGATTGAAACGGTGCCCCAAGCCCCCGAGGCCCTCAAAGATTTATTTGCCCAAGTGGAGCACCTGCCCTGGTGGGTGGATTGGCAGCGGATCGATCGGGGCGGTCAAGCCTTACGGCAAAGAGCCATCCCGATGCTGCTCACGCTCGTCTCCTATGCCCTACCGATCATGTATAGCTCGCCCGCGGGAACCAAGCCTTTGGCAGCGACCAAGTACCTGGTGGAGCGGGCGGCCCGGCGCTTGGCAGAGACATCAGCTTTTGTGCGCCTCAATAGCGAGCCAGGGGGATTGCAACGGTTTGGCGAAGGGTTTAAAACGAGCCTTAAGGTGCGGTTGATGCATGCCCAGGTGAGACGCCTGCTACTCAACTCGGGTCGTTGGCAGACCGAGGCTTGGGGCCTGCCGATCAATCAAGCCCATATGGCCGGAACCGCCCTGGCTATTTCTGCTGTGATCGTGCTGAAACTACAGGATTTAGGCTTTGAATTTTCCCCCACAGAAGTGGATGATATTCTCCACCTCTGGCGGTATTCCAATTACCTCTCGGGGGTTTGTGACGACTTGGTCTGTAACAACTTGTCCGATGCCCGGCGCTTTATGGAGTTGATTGTGGCGATCGAAGGCCCCCCCGATGAAGATTGCAAGGCCCTGATTCAATCCCTGCGCGGCATCTCCCTGCCCCTAAATGGCCTCGAAAAACAATCCTGGTTTAACGATATGGTGGGCAGTTCGGCTCGGGTGTTGCTGGGATCTTCCCTCGCCGATGCCCTTGAGGTGCCCAAAAACAATTGGCGCTTTGTTATTCCCTTCCTCCTCGACGGCTTGAGTGAGGTCTATCGCCTCCAGTTGTCGCTACCGGGGGGCAATATTATCGCTGAGCACCTGGGGGTACAGGTTTGGGAAGGAGCAGAGGGACTCTTGTTTAGTGCGGCTCGACCGCACAAATCCTGAAAGAACACATTCCTTGTACGCTAGACCTCAGTTAAGCCCTGCCCCAATGCTGCGATCGCCCTGTCGCGATCGGCTAAAGGGCAATCGCCCTTGCACCCCATGCAAACCCCACCTGAATGCTTTACGTTTGACGCCGCGCGTCAGCAGTTTGGCGATCGCGTTGAGATTTACCAACAATTCCTCCAACAGACCGATCCCCTGGCGGATGCCGCCGTGGCAACGCTGGCCCAGCTGCCAGCGGGCAAAGGTGCAATCCTCTTGAAGCAAGCCTTGAATGACGGCATTGAGGCGGTGCCCCAAGCGCCTGCCGCCTTAAAAGCACTGTTTGCCCAAGTCGATCACCTGCCCTGGTGGGTGGATTGGCAACGCATTGAGCGCGGTGGCCAAGTGTTGCGCCGCTTATCCCTGCCGATGCTACTGGTTTTGGGGTTCTATGCCCTGCCGATCCTATACAGCTCACCCGCCGGAACCAAGCCCTTAGCGGCGACGAAATATCTGGTGGAGCGGGCGGCCCGGCGCTTGGCAGAAACCTCTGCTTTTGTGCGCCTCAATAGTGAGCCCGGGGGGCTGCAACGCTTTGGCGAAGGCTTCAAAACGAGCATCAAGGTGCGGCTGATGCATGCCCAGGTCAGACGTCTGCTGCTCCGGTCGGGTCGTTGGCAGGCCGAGGCCTGGGGCCTGCCGATCAACCAAGCCCATATGGCCGGAACTGCCCTCACCATTTCGGCCGTGGTTATCCTGAAGCTGCAACGATTAGGCTTTCGCTTTTCCCCCCAAGAAGTGGATGATGTCTTGCACCTCTGGCGTTATTCTCACTACCTCTCAGGGGTTTGTGACGATTTGGTCTGTACCAACTTGTCTGATGCCCAGCGCTTTGGGGAGATGGTGATGGCGATCGAAGGGCCCCCCGATGCGGACTGCAAAGCCCTGGTACGGGCCCTACGCAACATTTCACCGCCCCTGAAAGGTCTCGAAAAACAGCCCTGGTTTAGCGATATGGTGGGCAGCTCGGTTCGGGTGTTGCTCGGTTCTGCTCTAGCGGATGCCCTAGATTTGCCCAAGAACAAATGGCGCTTTGTGATGCCCCTCCTCTTAGCCCTCCTGTTTCGGGTCTATCGGGTTCAGTTTTGGTTACCCGGTGGCAAAGGCTTCGCCGAACGTCTGGGGAGAACCGCTTGGGGCATGACTGAGGGTCTCTTCTTTAGCGCTGCTCAAACTCAAAAATCATGACATCTTAAGACCCATGCAACAAGAGATACTCGGCTGTTTGACCCAACAAGATTGGCAACTTCTGCTGGAAGGGGCACAGAAAGTCACCTATCAAAAAGGAGAGGTGATTGTCGCCGAAGGCACCACCACCCGCGCCATTTATATTCTGCTGCGTGGCTATGCCACAATCGAGGCCAGTAGCCAAACTCAGGGGATTTGTTTAAACCAGGTCGGCCCGGGGGAAATTTTGGGCGAGGTGTCGTTTCTAGAGGAAGCGGGGACAACCGCTTCAATCATTGCGGACGAAGCGGTCGAAGTGCAAGTTTTAAGCGAAACTCAGATCGAATCGTTACTCGATTCCGTGCCCGGTCTGGGAACCCGTTTTTATAAGTCCCTCGCCATCACCCTGGCTAAACGCCTGCGCCGCTCCACAGCGAAAATTGCTTCGCTCGATCGCGCCTGGGCCGATGCCACCCAAATGCAACAAACCCTCCGCATTGGCAATATTAGCGAACGGCAAATTCCCAATACCCTACTCACAGAACTGGAACAGTTTCGCAGCGCCCTCCTTGAGGTCGAACAACAGGTCAGCAATGGTCAAGGGCATGGGGTACGGGCGCAGGTAGCAGTGCTGTGCGATGGTCTCTTTGCCAGTATTGCTCAGCACCTCGTCGGGGACGCCCTAATCGATCGCGGCTGGGATGATTTACTGGCCTTTCGCGATACGACCCAGCTTGAAGCGGGGATTGGTGATTATGTCTTTCGAGAGGTCTTTCCGCTCTTGATGCGTAGCGCCACGATCGCCTGTTGCTATGCCCGAGGCATTCACTATGCCAATGACTATCAGTTGGCCCAGCGCATCACCGCGCAGGAGCCAGACGGGGATAGTGCCCTTGGGGTGGAGATTGATGCTTGGTTTCTCTCCCGACCCTTTTGTCAAACCTACCGCCAGAGCCAACGGTTTCTTGAGGCCCGGATCGGGGCAATGGCGCGATCGCAACCCGGACGAATTCGGGTGATGAGCTTGGCCGCAGGCAACGCCAGGGAACTGTTGAATGCGCTGATGGCCCAGACCCAAGTCTATGGTCTTTGCCTCGACAGCAATAATGACGCCTTGGCCTTCATGGCCCAACAGGTTCAGGCGCTGAATCTAACCCATCAAACCACGGTTTTATACGGACGATTGGCTTCTCTCCTTGACGGTCAAGATCAGCTCGCGCTGCCGCCGCAGCAGGTGATCTATGCGCTGGATCTCTGCGATCGCTGGGAAGAGCCGTCTGTGCTCACCCTGCTCGATTGGGTTTACGCCCGTCTGGCACCGGGTGGTCGGGCAATCTTCACCAATCTTCAGCCCAACTTTCCCGATGAAATCTTGCTCAAGCATGTGCTCAATTGGCAACGCTGCTATCGCACTGCGGCGGAGTGGCGCGAGTTATTCCAGCAATCACGCGGCGACTGGCAGCAGGTGGAGATGGAAACTCAGGCGGCGCCGGGGATGTTGATGGCGATGGCGATGAAGCCGGAAGAATAGGGGGGATGCTTGGTAGATTTTAGCTGTGCCACGGCACTACTGCTTAGTCTTCCTGATTTTAAGGATAAGGTCTGATTTCTGTTGCCAGTTGCTCTTCTAGATTATCCCGGGCGATTTCCAAGTCATATCGGGATTGCAAGTTCATCCATACTTCAGGGGATGTGCCGAAAAATAGGGAGAGGCGTAGGGCAATGTTGGCGGTGATCGGGGCCTGTTGATCGAGGATGAATTGCACTAAGGTTTGATCGAGCCGAATCCGCTGGGCGAGATCTGCGGGGCTCAGTTGAAAGGGGTGAAGAAAGTCGTGTTGCAGGACTTCACCGGGATGAACCGGAGTCAGTTTTTGTCGGGTCATTGTGTTCTCCTAGTGATAGTCTACAATTTCTACGTTATCGGCATCTTGTCCTTGCCATTCAAAGCAAATCCGCCATTGACTGTTAATCCGAATACTGTATTGTCCAAGCCGATCGCCTTTCAAGCTTTCCAGGCGGTTGCCAGGGGGGACTTTTAAGTCCTGTAGCGACTGGGCAGCGTCAATATAAGAGAGTTTCCTGAGGGCTGTTCATTGAATCTCTGAGGGTAACTTTCGGGAGGGCTGCCGCCTAAAAATTTGTTCTGTTTCTGAACATTTAAAGCTTTTGATCATTCCTTTACCTTACCGGTTTTGGAGCATTAGTGTAACCCGGAAGGTGTCGGCGTAGCCGAGGGGATTTTGCCAACTCTGCTGGCTCAGTGCAAGTATCAACCCACAAATTTGGCGATCGCCGCTTGAATTGCGGCTAAGTCTTCGGGTGAAAGGGTGGCGCTAACCCGGTTTTCTGGCATGATTTTGGCTCCTTCTAGGCAGTGAGGGGTCTTGCCCCTACCATAGCCGATGTCTGGCGAATGCCAAGGGGATAGCCCAGAATGGGCATCATACCTGTTGCCATCCAGATAGTGCCCAAATAGTCAAGCGTATTTCTTGTATAAGAAATTGAGTGATGCAACAGTAAGGTGGGCAAAATTAGCGGTCTGAAAAAGGGCAACGATGGATAAAGATTTGCTCACTCTACTGCTTAGGTTTGGTTATAGGCTAAGAATTCAGTGAGCTGGTCTGCATCGGTAAACTGACGGGAGACAATTGTGGCGCTGGGTGTCTCGGTTGGGTTTGACGCTGGGCTGGGGCTCACTTCCTCAACGCTCATAATGACGGTCCATCGGGCAGATCGAGCAAGGTGGCGTATCACGGCAGAGCCATGATATGAGGAAAAAGTGTCAACCCACAAATTTGATGTTTCAAACCGCGATCGCCGACATTTTAACCCTCAAGTGTGACGTGGCAGACTTGAGGGTTAAAATTGCGATCGCCGACGTTTCAAATTGCAAGGGCGATCGCCGACGTTGCAATTCGCAAGTTTGAATCCTAGGATCGCCCTGCCCAGGCATCAATTAGAGATCGGCATATCACGGCAGAACAATGACATAAGGCAGTTATCCCTCAGCCTTTAACCTAAACACCGTCATTTCCGGCCGACTCCCCAACCGCAGCGGCAACACCGTTGTGCCCAAACCCCGATTGGTATAGTGCTGCATTGTTCCCACTTGATACCAGCCCGCCGGATAGTTGCGACCCCAAGGCGGCAAGATCAAGGGTTTGCCCAACCGAATTTGGCCCCCGTGGGAATGGCCCGAGAGTTCCAGGTCAAAGCGCCCCGTTGCCGCTGCGGTATCGGCAAAGTCTGGTTCATGAACCAGAAGGATAACAGCGCCTTCCGGAGGTAACTGGGCAAGCACTTGCCCGAGGCGATCGCGCCCGACCATGGCATCATCCACCCCGCCAAGATAGAGACGGGCCGAGGAGCGCTCTATTGCATCGATCTCATTTTTAAGCAGGGGAATCTCCGCCCGCTGCAAAACCTCTTGCACCCACTGCGGGTTGAGCCAATAATCATGATTGCCCAGTACAGCGAGGGTCGGGGCGATCGCCCGAATCTCCTTCAACACCGTTTCCAGTTCTGGGCCCACTGTCGCCAGATCATCCCCTTGGCCGGCAAAGTCCCCCGTCAGCACAATCAACTCGGGCTGTTGCTGTTGCAAGTTTTGCACCAGGTCGCGGCGGAGGCGATCGCGCAGGGAATGGACATGCAGATCGCTCAACTGCACCAGCTTAAAGCCGTTAAAAGCGGGGTCAAGATGGGGTAACGTAGCGGTCTGCGATCGCACCTCAAGCCATTGGGGTTCAATTTGCGTGCCGTAGAAGAGGAGACAGAGGCCAACTGCCAAGGAGGTGAGCAGTATCCATTTGAGTCGTTGCATTTAATTCTGCCAAGATTGATTAACCTAAGTTCTGGATCAGTTAACCCTTCAATGTCCCATGAACCCTAACTGTTTTTTTAATACTGGCTCCGATATTGCAGGAGTTGATCGGTAGCCCTCTCCACCTCAGCGGGCGGTGTCGGGGGGCGGGTCCTCTGACAACCGGGTTTGACATTGAGATTTTAAGGCTTTGAGGAATGCGATAGTTTCGCTTATCCAGAACTCAGGTAATATAAGCTCTCAAAAGTCCCACCGGGACTGTACCAAAAAATGAAAACCCTGCTCCTGGAGCGTATTGTCGCGGCTGTCCACTTCAACAAGCGGCAGACCCCAATAAGCTCGCACCGTTAAATTGGCGGGGGTACTCCAAATCAGACCAAGACCCAGCGATGCCAGGGTTTGATAGGCTTTCTCCTCCCGTTGCACCGACTGCCAGCCCACGCCCCAGTCGGCAAAGGCTGCCAGCGAGAGCAAACCCCAGCGATCGCGAAAATCCCCCAGCAGCGGCTGCTGAAATTCCAGCGAGAGAGCCGCTCCATTGTCCCGTGAGACCACATCCTGGCGATAGCCCCGCACCGTGCCGAGGCCCCCGAATGTGAACTGCTCTTGGGCCAGCAGGGGGCGATCGCCCAGTTGCACCCCACCTTGCACAAGCAATTGGCTCCGATTGGGGAAGCGGTGTAGCCAAATGCCCTGAGCTTGCCAATGGAAGAAGCGCCCATCCGGAGCCGTTTCATTCACTGTCGCCCCGAGGGCATCAATACCCAGGCTAAAGCGCGATCGCAGGGCCAAAAAGTCGTGATCGCTGCGCCGCGTCCATTCCTGGCCAAAGGTGATTGTCGTGACCCGCAGGCGTCCCTCCTCGTCTGCGCCCTCTGAGAGGGGAAAGTTAAAGCCTAAAATCGAAGTCTGGCTAAAGCGGTTTCCCAGCCCCAAGCTGACGGCCACTTCATGTTGGGAACTTTTATCCAGGGGCTGACGCAGCAGCAGTTCCCAGGCAAATGAGTCCCCCTGCAAATCCAGATCATCAAAGGGATCTTCGATCACTTTGCTGGCTCCCTTGCTCAGAGTCAGGCTCACCGTGCCATCCCGCGCATTGACGGGTAGCGTGTAGCGCGCTTCTAGATTGTTACTCCCCTCGGTGTTACTGAAAGTGAGGTCGAGGCGATCGCCAATGCCACTGACATTGCCCTCAGAGAGCTGCACCAGACGGCGCTGGGTTCCCACACTGGGCGGGCGGCCATTGTCGAGCCCGGCAGTCACGCTAAGACTGGGAGCTTCAATCACCTCTACCACCAGAATGCTACTCTCTTCGTAGATGCCGGGGCGTAGTTGAGCCTCGACACGCTCGATCAAGGGGTTGAGTTGCAACTGTCGCAGGGCATCCAGCAGCCCATCCAGTTGTAGCGGCCGGGTGGCTAGGGCCAGGCGATCGCAGATATAGGCATTTTTCAGGCGATGTTTGCCCACTGGGCGACTGAGCTGAATATCGCTAATGCCCCCTTCAATAATGGCGATCGCCACCCGCCCCTCGGCATCCACCACCTGCTCTGGCACCGTCGCCCAGGTATTAATGTAGCCCTCTTCGTTGTAAAAGCTGGTAATGGTCTGAGCAATCGCGATCAGATCAGAGAGTGTAAAGGCATCTTTCCCCTCAATTTGCTTCTTTATCTCCCTCTCTAGCCGCCGATCGCTAAAGGCACGATTGCCCACCAGGCGAATGCCTTTAATGACGTCATCACCATCATCGCGCTCAGCTTCCTCAGATGGCAGTTCAGTCGTGCGCTCCACCGCCCTCATGATTTCCTCCGGTGTTGTGGCGGTATTCACCTCGCAAATATCAGTGGACGGCAGCGTCGGGTCGCCTAGCTCCAAACTCGGTTCCGGTTGAGAGTCTTCTAGCTCTGGAGGGGATGCGGGTTGTGGATTCGGTCGCAGATCTGCAGGCGAAGGAGGTTGGTTTTGTGCCAATTCGATGGATTCCGGCTTCGTTTTTGCCAAATCTGTTTTTGAAAAATTGAAGGGCTCGCGGGCGATCGCCCCCAGCGGACAAATTACCCCCAACAAAAGACCCAGTACCATACTTTTATACATTTGCATAACCCTTTTTTGAGTTAAAAGTTCAAAGTTCAGAGTTAAAAGTTTTTTCAACGTCTAATACCTTTTTGAGTTCAAAGTCCAGAGAGGAATAAAACTTGAACTCTAAACATTGAAATCTCAACCTTGAGCTTTTAACTTTTAACCTTGAACTTTTAACTCATTAACACCGCACCGCACTGATAAAAACTGACTGTCCTGTTGGTGTTGGTGTTTGAGCTGTCAGAGCCCATTGACCTTGGGCATTGCGGCCAACGCCTTGGGCGATCAGGCGATCGCGTGCGCTGCGCTGAGGGGGCGGAAGAATTTGCAGATTGGTGGGGTTGGTGGGGCGATCGCTTCCCCCCAAGACATCCAACTCCCGCAGCAAAATTCGGCCCACCCCTGGCGCATCGGTGGGGCTACTGGGTAAGCCCGAACCCTGAACCGTTAAGGTTCCATCGCCTTCGAATGAAGCATTAGCATCGCCCACCCCCACCCCACAGACCCGCCGAACCACTTCCGGCGACTCAACCACTGGCACTTCAATCAGGGCCTGGGTGGGGTCGATATCCGGGGTATTGATCACCACGTCGCCATTGAGTTGCGGATCAATCCGTGAGAAGGCGGTGATATCGTTGCCAGACGTCCGGGCCAGGCGAAATTCTAGCCCAAAGATCCCCTCGGCAGTAATCACAATCCGACCACCGCGCCCCTGGAAGGAGTTAGCGGCAATGTCGCTGTTGAAGAGTCCCGTAACGGTGGCTGCAGCGATGGTTATGTTCCCGCCGTCGCCGGGTAAGTTGGCACTGCCTGCGGTGGTCGAAATCTCGCTATCAAAGAGCATCACAATATGCATGGCGTCAAGATCGAGGTTGCCGCCTTGGCCCGAATCCGTTGCGCCCGTGATGCTGGCATTGTTGTCAAGCCGAATGTAGCGAGCATCAATATCGAGATTGCCAGCGTTGCCGATGCCCAGGCTCTCGACAGTGACCGTGCCTTGGTCGCTGATTTGCAGGGTGTTGGTGGTGATGCTGAGATTGCCCGCGTTTGCCGCCGTTAGCGTTCTCGTGCCAATGCCAGTCGTTGGGCTATTGCTACTACCTGTGATTTCAATCGAATCCGTCGCATTGATCATGAGGCTCCCGCCTGAACCTTGACCCCCCGTACCCGCAGTTACAGCACCACCGTCTCGAATCTGTAAGCGAGGGGTATTCACTTCTATTTGACCGGCGTGCCCGGTCGCACTGGATGCGACTTGGGTTGCAATTGAACTGGGGGCCTGACCATCAGCATTGGTATTACCAAAACCCATAATTTCAATTGATTCACTGACATCTACTTGAATGCGGCCGCCATCGCCGGGGGCAAAGGTACTGGCTAAAAGTTGTCCACCGTTACTCAGCTGTACCGTGTTGGCTCTCACCAAGACTTCTCCCCCCGATCCGGTTGCCGTTGTCGACATCTTTGAGCCTACCGAGGACGAAATCCGACTAGCAGAATCACCTACCCCATCCACCCGCAAGTCATCCACCGTGATTTGAATACGTCCGGCTGCACCCGCAGCAAAGGTGTTAGCGGCAACTTCACTACCGCTGAGTACAGTGAGCTGCTCTCCATTGACATTAACGGTGCCTGCATTACCATCATCGTCAGTACTCACCAGCAGTCTGCCGCCCTCCCGCAGCGTAATCTGTGCCGAATCCAGCAAAATCGAACCCGCATCGCCAGACCCAAATGTTGAGGCTGAGATTTGGCTATTTGTACCGGTGATCGTAATCTCCTGCGCATTGGTAATTTGAATATCGCCCGCAATCGCATCAAAGCTAGCCGTCGCAGAAATTGCTGCACCATTGTCTACCGTCAGTTGCTCAGTGGTGATGGTAATATCGCCGCTCGGGCTACTCCCTCCCCCGGCATCCGTGAAAAAACCTGTTGGACCCGATAGGCCGGGGCTAATGCCTTGAATATTGATAATGGGTGCATTAATGATTAGGCCTCCCCCGGCACCGCCCTCTTCATAGGTTGTCGCGGCGATCTGACCACCATTGTCCAAGCTGAGGCTCGGTGTCGTAATTTGCACATTACCCCCTGCCCCGCCCACGCCGCCACCTAACCCAAAGGCATTGGTTTGAGCAATCACACCACTGGGCACATCACCCATCGTATTAGTGCCATTGATATTGAGGCTCCCCGTAGCAATCACTGTAATATCTTGGCCGTCAATGGTGTCTGTTGTGTTGGAGAAAATCAGTGAACCGTCGTCTAGAGAAATCTGCCGACCCTGGACTTGGATCTGGCCTCCCCCATCTCCACTCGCATCGAGCGACGCCAGATTACTCAAGGTAATTTCACCAAAGTTAGTGACCCCATCGTAGTTGGGGATTAAGGTATTGCCTTCGAGTGCTATCGTACTATTTGTACCCACACTGCCCACATTAATTTGTCCTTGCGGTGCAAGTAGATTGGCCCCATCAAGCGTGACATCCCCCCCCACCAACGTAATGCTGCGGCCGTTATCGACCGTCAGGCTGGTGGTTGGCGTCCCCGTTTCCAGGGAGTTGGGGAAAAAGCCTGGCGCAATGTTATGACCTGCACCCTGAAGAGTAATGCCGCTTGCGGTGTTGACAAAATTCAAAGCCGTGGGAATGCTAACGGTTAAAGGACTCGGCGTTGTCGAATCGAGCGCAGAAAATTCTGAACCGTCGGCAAATCGAATCGTTTCGGCGGTACTACTAATCAGTGAAACGCCACTGCCCAAACCGGCATTATGGCCAAAGGTGATGCCTTGGGGATCAATGATGAAAATATCGGCGGGCAAACTATCGTCGAGCAGGCCAATGGTGTTGTTGATGACCGAACCGGTGCCGGAGTTGAGAACCCGCACAAAAATACGTTCGATCGCCGTCATTGGAACCGTTGACAGATTGTCAAAGACAACGGGCATCATGCTAGGCGAGAAATGATCAAAACTATGAAAGAGGTTAACTCCGTGTTGATGTCCTCCCTCAATCTGGTAAGTCCCCCCCGTCATATCAACCGTTGTGCCCAAAACACCTGTAACGTCTTGCGCCAGGACAGGGGCAGTCAAAAGCCCTTGGATGACAATGCTGCTAAGCAAAATGAAGTGCAAACGAACGGTCATAACTCCTCCTAGACGCTGGATAACAGCATAATCTTTCCATCAAGAATAGGCGGGGCAACCCCAAGTGCATTGCCCCAAACAACATTGGTGTTTAACGGACGAGTGCGCCTAGCTCGGTTGACCCACTCGACGCACCCAACCTCGCAGCAACAGTAACGCAACCATAGCAATGCCCAGCAGCGTTGAGCCCTCAGGAACTTCTTGGGGTGGATCGACCACAACATCAGCTTCGCACCGCTCAATACAGAGCACATTTTCATTGACCAATTGCCGAATGGTATAGCGCTGCTGCTCGAACGCAGTCGTGCCCGCTAGCATTTCAAAATCACTGCTAGAAACGGCATTATAGGACGGTCGTTGTAAATTGGGTGTGGCACTTTCGGTCACATTGGCAATGGCACGGAAGCCTTCTAATGCCGGAAACGGGTTATCGAATTCACCTTCGCCAATTTTGGGAAAAAGCAAGTAGTAGGGCTTAGACCCATTCTGCTCAAACTTAAAGATGGAGAAGGAATCAGCACCACGCTCGGTCTCCGTGGACTGCTCAGGAATCCCGGCTTCACCCCAGGTATCAATACTGCTAGAGGGAGTCGTGTTGCGAGGACGCCACCAGAGGTGGGGCGCAGCAACCAACGGGTCGGGATCAACCAGTCCGGAATAGTACGTATTACCACTGCCGAGAACATCAAAACGGAAACCATTGAGGGCGTTGAAAGGGACGGCGCTGGCTTGCCATTGAGGCGATAAGGTAGGCATGATGAATCCTCTGAATACTGATAAATAGGGGTTGACAGTTGTTGAGCTTGAGATGCCTGACAAAATGAATAGGCCACACTTAGTTATTAGGGTTTGGGGGGGGATTTTTATGCAGTGGGTCTGGCATCAAATACCCCCTGTCCGTTGCCAAGCTACGGTTGCCCATTAATCAACGCCGCTGAGATCCAACGATCGCTGCCAGCGAGGCGATACCATTGATTACTGGCTGTGCCCAGTTCGTCAATGTAGTCAATGAACTCTCCGGTTGTCCATTTGTCGAACGTAAGGTTCGCACCGGGGCCAACTGATCCGACTATGGAATAGTGCGTGCTCGGGCCAGCCCGGAGGTTGGAGTTAATCGTCGAGATCACCTGCCCGCCGAAGTTCACGGGCTCCCAGGCTAGGTCAAAGTAGGCATCACCGCGCTCTTCATAAAACTGGGCTTCGATGTCATATTGACCATCGCTGGGGACAGAGAACTCGACGACTTGATGCGCACCATAAGCCTGCTGCCATTGGTTCTCGGGGGTGATGAAGACTTCTTGGCCAGTGGCTCGGTTACGGGCCAGGAGTTGGAAGCCATCATCGCCCCGGACACGCATTTGATAGTTGCGTCCGGCTTCTAAGCTGGCTTGGGTCGTGGCGAGGATCGCGTAGTTGTTATCTGGGAGCCGCACATCATTCTGAACTGCTGCATCACTCCAGTCGAAAGTCATGCCCGCTTTGCCATCGGAGGAGCGGATATTGCTGCCCAGGTTGAGCGTCCCGATTTGGTCGCTCGCGTCGCCACCATTGGCGAACAGATCAGCCGGGGGTTGGTTGCCCAGCTTGCGATCCCACCAGTAAACCTCTGAAGACCATTGGGCCTGGGGGTTGACGGCGTCTTGAAAGACCTGGGCTTCTTCGACGGTGAAATCGACAACCGAGCTGCTGAATTTATCATAGTAATCGACGTAGAAGTCGTACTCACCCGTGGCGGGAACCTTGAAGAAGATCGTGCGGGGGGCTTCATAGGCGTTGCGATCGCGCCAATCCGCCCCATCACCGCCTTCGACAATGCTCTCATCAAGCCATTGCCCGGTGGCAGGGTCGCGCAGCCGGAACCAAACGCCATTATCAGATTGGGTGGTGACTTTATAGAGCTGCCCGGCCTCAAAGCTCGTCCGTGTCCAGGCTTGCATGGCGTAGTTGTCGGGTTGGATGTTGTAGTCGAGGCCATTCATCTCCTCGTGATAGAGGGAGAGTTTGCCGTTGGCGGCTTGTGCGCCGAGATCTAGGGTGGCGACGGGGTTGGAGAAGTCATAGGTGGCGCGATCGCTCACCGTCGCTTCCGTGCGGTTAATAAAGCTCGCGTGCCAATGGTTGGTTGGAATCTGCTCAGTAGGCGTAAAGTCAATGCTAAAGCCCAACTCGGCATCGGCCTCAAAGCCATCACCATTCCCTCGCGAGAAGAGCAGCTCACCTGTCTGACCATTGATACCTGGGCCAGTGACCTCACCCGTGATCGTGTTGTATTCCAGCACCAGGGTATGGCCCGAAGTGGGGTTCACATCGACCTCTTCATAATTTCTGCCCCCAGGCTCATCGTCCTTGTCATGGATTTGGACCGTAATGGGAATGGTTGTCCCTGTCACCTGGTGATTCGCCTGCCAGTTGGGACTGACATCATTGCGCTCACCCCACACCGGACTTTGAGACTGTTGGCCATCAATGTAAACTGTGGCGCGGAAGTCCGCGTCGTTGAACCAATCGAGGTTATCGATCTCCCGAATGCGGTTGATCGTCACCGTCAGCTCGCCGCTGGGCACAGTGCCAACGCCCACGTTGGCCGTAACCGGAATTGGGGTCTCGGAGTTGGAGATGCCATCGGTGGCGGTCACGCTGAAGGCTTCGATGCCATTGCCCGCCGCATCGGGAACCCAGACCATGGCTTCACCAGGGGCAAGGACTGTACCAGGAGTGACAGCAAAACCCCCTTTGGCGAGGCTGCCGGAGCCGAGGCGGTTGATCGTAAAGGCGATCGGGTTGCCATCTGCGTCTTGGGCATCGGAGCCATTGAGCAGGTCAGCATGGGTAATGATCAGGGGTTGGGCTTGAAAGGCGTTTCCAAGGGGGGCGACCTGGCTTAAGGTGGGTGGCGTGTTGGCGTCAATGCTGAACCAAATCTGAGCATCATCATCGCTACCATTGTCATTGCCCTGGGCGAAAAGTTGCTCCCCAGGCTGGCCATTGATGCCGGGGCCAGTAATTTCGCCCGTGAGGAGGTTATATTCTACGGTCAGGGTATTGCCCCCGGTGGGATCCACATCAATCTCTTGGTAACGCCAACCATCATCGTCTTCCACATTAATCGTGATCGGGATCGTGGTGGCTGTAACTCGTTGGGTGGCTTTCCAGTTGGGGTTAACATCGTTGTCTTCTTCCCACACGGGGCTGACGACGGTTTGACCGTTAATCCGTACCGTGGCGCGAAAGTCTGCGTCGTTGAGCCGATCGACGTTATCGATCTCTCGGATGCGGTGAATAGTGACGGTGATGTCTTGGGTGACGGGCTCGGGGGCAGCAACTTCAATAACCTCAATCGCACTCGAAAACTCTGACGTATTCTCGTCCGCATCCGTCGCTGTCGCTGTGAGGAATTGCCCCACTGCCGTTCCGGGTAAATTCGCGGTGAAGTTCGCATTCCCTGCCGCATTGGTTGTCACCTGCTGGCTGCCGATAAAGGTTTGCCCTTCCCCATCATTGTCGGGGTTGCTGAAGAACTCCAGCATGTACGTGGTGTTGGGCGTTTCGCTGATTGCGCCCGTGACTATGGTTGTGCCGCCGCTGGTTTGGGCAGAACTGAGTGTGGGAGCAACTTGGGAATCGTTGCTGGCATTGCTCTCAGCCAAGTCAATGCCCAGACCTACATTATCGTGAATCACATTTTCCGAGAACGTATTTTGACTGCCGTACTCCATGAAAATGCCTGAGCCTTGGTTATCTGCGATGGTATTACGGGTAATCTCATTTTGGCTGTTCATCACTTGAATCCCATCAGAACCGTTGTTGAGAATCGTATTACCCACAACCTCATCGCCTGTGCCATACATACGAATACCGTCCGATGCATTCCCAAGATTCAGGGTTCCAGTGGAGTCGGTGCCAATGTAGTTTCCTAGCACATCACTGTTTGTTGTGTGAGTATTGAGCCTGATGCCAAAGCGACCATTACCTGAAATCAAGTTTCGATCAGCTAGCTCAGCACCGCCAATGATGGTTTCGCCAATTCGTCCGTGGAGCGTAATCCCATCGCGGTCATTGGCAATCACTTGGGTTCCGGTAATGTCAGTCCCGACCTTATTGCCGAAAACCTTGTTGCCCGTTAAGACGCTATTGCTATCGAGCCAGATGCCATCGTAATCATTACCAGAGACAAGGTTGTTTTGAATCAGTCCATTTTCCACGTTATGGAAACGGAGCCCAAAACCATTGCCGAGGTCTTCAGTGCCATCGATATCGGTGCCGATGTAGTTGCCCAGAACTTGCTGATTATTGCCGTGAAGATAAACTCCTAGACCATCATTCCCCGAAATCAGGTTGTGATCTTGGGCAGTCGTACCGCCGATGATGTTATCTGTCCCCCAGCCGAGAATCCCGTTGCCACTGTTGCCAAAGTCGAGTTTGCCCGTTACGTCGGTGCCGATGTAGTTGCCAACGATCATGTTATTGTCGCCCGCAAAGCGGATCGCCGCTTTATCAACGGTAGCGAGATGATCGATCGCGTTAAAGCGGTTAATCACAAAGCCCCGGATTGTGCTGTCGCTGGCGCTCAGATTCAAGCCGTAGCTATCATCCCCGGCCAAGCTGCCGTCGAGTTCAATGATGGGCTTATCGGTAAACCCAGGCTGACTAGTCGCATCCAATAGGGTGGCGTCGGAAATTTCCGGCAGTTCCGAGAGCGGACGAATTGTGAAGGTTCCGGTGCTGGCGTTGTAACCAGGGTCACTGGTGGGAATGTTGAACGTAATTGGGTCTGCGCCAGGGTTGGCGTTGGCGGCTTCGATGGCGTAGCGCAGGCTACCGATGCCGCTGTCGTTGGTGTTGGTGACGATGAGGGGGTTGAGGAATCCATATTGGATATGGTCGATTTCAATGCCTGTCGTACCATCGTCTCGGCTAATCTTCAGACTGCTAATACCTTCGTCATACTGAACTCCGAAGAATCGATCCTCGTTAGTCCCACCGAAAGGACTATTATCACCAAAGTTTTCAAAAGTTTGAGTTCCCAGTGATAAGCCATTAGCGTCGAAGGCTTCAAGAGTAACATTGCCGACATACTGACCTGTAATGTTGCTGACACCAATATCTGTCAAGGCAAATCCTGCATGGGTGGGAAGTTGTCCCAGTTCTTGAGCGCCGAAGTTAATCGTTAGCTCTGAACTAAAGGGGTTATACCATTCACGACCACCTGAACCATTGCCATCGATTTGACCATCATCGGCATCTACTGAGTCAGTTCCAGAACTTGGATTGAGGATATAGCCTTCGGAGACGCTCACGCCTGGTGTGTTCAGTTGACCATCTTCAAAATTTTCCAGATAGAACGTTGAGAACGGTTCATCCTTAAACGGACTGTCTTCAAAGCTGAGGTAAGGCTGATCCGGAGTGAGGAAGGTAGCCTGCTGTTCAGGCGCTACATCAAACGTGACATTCACCGGATCGCTCACTTCAGATCCATCCGTGGCCTGCACTGTAAAGGCCGTCTGGCCATCACCTGCTGCATCCGGTATCCAGACCAGCTCGTCCCCTGGTTCGATAACCGTTATACCGGGTACAACAGGTTCACCATTGAGCGTCAACGTGCCATTACTGATCGAGGGGATTTGGAACTGAATCGTGTCACCCTCAGCATCCGTTGCCCCCGTCGCTGCCACCAGCTCATCATAAGTAATGGTGTAAGGCTGCTGCTCCACTGCTCCCGTAAACGTCATTGCCACCGCATTCATCGTCGGCGCTGTATTGATGGGTGTGGATGCAGCATTAACCACTGCACTCACCACCACCGGAGTTGCATCATCCGTCCCATCCGAGGCCACCACCTCAAACGCAGCCACCGACCCCTCACTCTCCGGCGTCCATGTAAATGACTCACCTGGCCCAAGTGTTACTGGTAAATTGCCAATGCTGCCCGACGCCGCCGCCGCAATTGTGACCGTGATGGTATCGCCATCAACATCCTGCGCCCCCGTTGCCACCATCAGGTCATCATAAGAAATCTCCAACGGCTCACCAACGACCCCCGCTTGGGCTAATGTCCCGCTACTCAACTCCGGGACATCATTCACGGGCGTTCCCGTCAGCTCGATCAGCCCCGTCAGTGGCGTGGCAATCTTGCCATCGCTCACTTCGGTGGTGATGGTGAGATCGCCATTGAAATCATCCTCCGGGATAAATTGCAGATTGGCTAAAGCATCTGTTACCTCAGCCGCCGTGCCACTAAACTCCCAAATCCCTGCTGCGTTAGAGCTGACGCCACCGCCTGTGAGCGTTCCGGCTGCTGCATCAGAAAGACTTAAGATGACCGAGAGATTATCCCCATCCGCATCGGCCACAGCAATAGGCGTTAGCGTCAGCGGTTGATCTTCAATGTAAGTATAGGTTTGATCGAGGGGAGTGGCAGTGGGAGCAGTGTTGTTGGAGTCAGTGCCATAAACATTCAGCTTCCAGCGCGTCCAGAACCCCTGATCGGCTGTCCAATCGTCATACTTATCCACCACTTTGAGTGTCCAGTCGCCTTGGGCAGCTTCACCAAAATGTCGCAATGAGGTAAATGTCCATTTATGAGTGGAATCACCATAGAACGGGTTCACCTCGGGAATTCGACCATTCTGAACTGAGAGCACCGATTCTTCACCACTGGGAGAGGTAAGAATCATTTCAAGATCGCCCCGATAATGGTGCCTACCTTCAAAGATGACTTCGACTGACTCAACGGTAAGCTCTTGGTCAATTTTGATGGTTGATTCTAGTGGACGCTCAATATTATTGTCGTAGTCTTCAATAACGCGAGCAACCGCCTTTTGTTTTTTAACGGACTGCTCTTGAGGCAGGGGTTGCCAGGTCTTGGCGAGTTGCACAGCGGCAAGGGGATCGATCAAACCGAAACCATAGCGGTAACTATGCTGAATGCCGCTGCCTGGATCGGGTGTCCAATCGGTGGCGCTGAGACCTGTGCGATCGGCCGATTGGATCAGAATATGTTGTACATCTCGCCAATTTAATGAGGGATTGGCTTCGAGCATCAGAGCAACCACCCCAGAAACAAAGGGTGCGGCAGCCGATGTTCCCCCAAAGGCGTCGGTGTATTGGTTGTCTGAGTCCGTGGTGGTGATGTCATTGCTCCCATCTGGTGGGAGTTGATCGCTAGAGTAAGCTGAAATCAGCAGGGCTGAACCCGAGGCGCTGTAATCTGCTGCTTGGCCATCTCGTGCAACGGCACCCACGGCGATCGTATGGCGAGCATTAGCAAAACCGTTGTAGTCCACCCGGCCGCCTAATGCTCGGTTGTTCCCTGCTGAGAAGACATAGATGCTGTCGTGCGCTTGGGTATTGGTTTCAATAGCAAATTCAGCATCGGCAAATGTGCTGTAGAAGGCACTCAGGCCCCAACTGTTTTGATAGATATCAATATCTTCAGGGGTATCAGCACGGTGTGAGAGGGCATCAGCCGCCTTATCGGGGTTGATACCATTTGCACCAACCCGCAATGCTGCCCATTGCGCACCGGACGCAACCCCTGAGCCGCCCTGGTTATTGCTACCACTGGCAGCCACAACCCCAGCAACATTCGTTCCATGATCATTTTGGGTGGTAATCTCCAGTGTGAGGTTTTGGAGCAGACCCACTGCATCCTCTGAATTATCGTTGGTTTCTAAAATTTCCAGTGACCAATCTCCTCGGGCTGGCCAACCATGGAAATAATCGGGTTCAGTGCGATAAGTCTCTGAACCAATATCTTGGAAGAGTCGGTAACGACGCTCGGTTAAGGGTTGACCCGGATACTTTTCAGGAGCCACAAGGTATACATCGAGATCATTCTCCACATAGTCAGTAATCTCAAAGTTTAATTTGAGCTGTTCGACTTTGCCATGAATGAAACTTTCGGGGAGTGTAAAGCGATTGTACCCTGTCCAATCGTCAATTTCATGGGTATCAAAGATCGGGTGGGGACCATCGGGGAAGGTTAAGGTATGGGTGATAACTCGGGAGCTATAGTCGTCGTTTTCGTCAAAGTCACGGCTGAGATCAGCACGATAGTTATCAGCTAGATCGGTATGGGTGCTGAGATTACGAGTCGGGTCAGCAACATTAAAGCCAATATCAACAACACCAACTTGCACCCCAGACCCATCGAGTTGTTCCTCGTCCCAGACCGTTTTTACTCCACCTTGTAATAAGTGCCATTGCGCACCATTCTGCACCAGTGGTTCTTGCCAGGGATTGTGAAGTTCAATCTTTTGCATTGCCATAGGATAGGCAAATTCAATCGGGGCAAGGGTATCGAAAGCAGCCAACAATGCCTCTAAGTCTTGTCCATCGAATCCAGACCAAAGGTAGGTATTGGGGAGATGTCCGCTCGGCCCGAGATTTTGCAAACCTAGGCTCTCGGCGATCGCCGTTGCATCCTCTCCCGCCTGAATACTCACCAGCCAATCAGGGGTCTGAGCCAGTTGCTCCGGGGTGTAGCTGCTCAGTTGAGTCGCGCGATCGAGGGCAACTTTGACGCGATCGCTCAACTCCACCCCATCTTCAAGGGATAGAACCGTGACGTCCTGAATGTCACTGGTTGCCGTGAGTCCTGAGGCATAGTTGGTGATCGTCTTGTACTCATAGTGACCCGGTTTTAGGGAAGGTTGGTGTTCAAAGCTGAAACTACCGTCAGCGTCAAACTCATCAATGACGCTGATATTCTGCCAATTATCTGCAAACGGATCGCGCCACAAAATTTCGATGTTTTGGATGTCGTCTAAGTTGTCCACCCGACCAATCAGCTCAAAATTCTCATTCGGATTCAAGAAGCGATCGCTTACCGTCACGATCGGCTCCCAATCCTCCGGCACATAATCCGTCACATAGCCCAGAATATCCTGACCGATTTCACTCTCTCGCCAGTCCCATTCCTCTTCCGGCAGCAGCGCATCCAGCCCCGGCATATCATTCTCTGGTTCTGCGCCCCGCAAGCTAAAAATCATGTCGTTGTAATCTCGATCGGAGCGCCCACTCAGGTGCAGATCCTCAAAAACATAAGTACTCGCTTCGCCCGGAACCCCATTCAACTGTCCAAACTGCTGGTTTTGTTCCAGATTCGCCTCGGCCATTGAGAACATTACATTCCAGGTTTTTCCCCCCTGCACCTCTTCCATCGTGTGGTTGGGCGCGAAGATGATGCCGATGCGATCGCCCGAGCGCATTTCCACCGTGTGCAGACCCTTATATTCCCCCGCGTTAAAATCCCCCTCCCGCAGCGAACCACTAAACTTAGCGGCATCGGTGGGGTCAGAAATAATCACATGACCCAACTCAGAATTCGAGAGAGCGCGACTCGCTGCCACCCGACTAAACTCACTACTACCCGGTTCTGCGTCTATGCCCTCCAAGCTAAAGAGCCCAATTTCACCACCGCTGTAGAAGCCGCCATCGAAGAGAAAGTCCACTTCAATCTCACCAGAGTCACCCACAATAAAGGTGCCGGTATGGACGTTGGGGTCGATTTTGTCAACGAACCCATGCTCGACAGCAGATTCAATCAGGTCTATCTCTGCAAACGTTTCACTGGGGTCAAGAGGGGTCTCACCGTCAAAATCGATAGGGCCTGCGCTGGGTGTAAGAATCGGTTCGAGAATGAAGGTTTGACGAGCGCGTTGACGGGCAACAGAAAGACGCGCAGCAAAATTTTGAGAGTCAGACATGATAGATACAGGAGTGACAGAGTTCACAAGGTCAACAGCGTGAGGCGAGCCTCACAGTATCTATCTGGGAAAAGGTCTGAATTTTTATGCGGATTGTTTTATGTTGTTTGTCAGTTGTGTTTGGGGCTGGGTTGAGGAAAGGCTATTTCAGGCTAAATTTCAACGTGCTATGTATCGATGGAGAATATTGGGTTCTAGCCTTCTAGCGGCTCGGTTTTTCCGCTGTAACGCTACTGCGACGGTCGGGTCATCGCTCCGTATAATCGATACAGATTCGCTGCTGGGCAAACTGAAAATAGAACGCAGAATGGGAGGGAAATGGGCATGACTCGACAAAGGAGATGGGGGATTGCGGCGAGTATTTTAATCAGTCTCTGGGTGCTCAGCGGCTGTCATGGGTTTTCTCTGGGCAACTCGTCTACGCCCAAGATACTCAAAGCCGATGCTCCCACCCGTGCCCAAGCCGATTCCAACTGGACGGCACCCACACCGCTCCCTGCCAGCCAGCCCTATCGCATCCTCTTCGCGCTCAAGGATACCTACGACCCCCAAACCGATACCCATGGCGACCTCTACCAAGCTCAGGTTTGGCAGGGGGCGGTGGCTGCGGCTGAAGCGTTGGGCGTTGAAGTGGAATTGTTGCCCAATGACTGTCATATCTGCGTGGAGTCGCAAATCCGGGCGATCGCCGCCCGTCTGGAAGCGGGTGATCTCGATGGTATTGTGGTCATGGCCACGGACTCAGTGCGTCTCGCGACGATTCTGGAGCGGGCGATCGCCCAAGGTGTGCCGGTCGTGGCCATCGATACCCCCGTCAACACCAACCAACTGCTCACCTTTGTGGTGTTTGATAACTTCACTGGGGGTCAACTGATGGGTGAATGGGTTGCCTATCAGTTGGGGGGTCAAGGCAACGTGCTACTACTGGATGGAGCATTACAGCAGCAAAACGCGATCGATCGCAAACAGGGCTTCCTGGCGGGTCTGAAAACCGGGGAGATCAATGTGCTCGATACCCAATCGGGGGACTGGTCCGAGGCCAATGCAGCAAAGATCACCCAAAAGTGGCTGCAACGCTTTGAGCAGATCGATACAATCATTGCCGCCAACTATGCCATGGCCCAGGGGGCGGCGGATGCCGTTGCCACTGCCGGTCGAGCAGAGGAGATTTGGGTTACGGGTTTTGATGCCATGCCCGATGCCATTGAGGCGATTCGCGCGGGCAAAATTGTCGCGACGATCAATCAAATTCCCGATCAGCAAGCCCGTTTAGCCCTAGAATTATTGGTTCGCCATCTGGAAACGGCCGAAACCTTTCCAGAGCGCATTTTTTTACCCGAAATCCATCTAATCGATCAGAGTAACATTGGAGAGATATCTATGATCACCGCCATAGACGAGTAACCCCGAGTAACGCTGCTAGGTGCACCTTGAAGATTTGGTCTTGGTTTGAGCGTCGATCGACTCAACCCACTACAGACTCCCTCAGCCGTCAGGTGATCTGGCGGAGCCTCGTGCTGAGTATTATTGGTGTGGTGGGTTTGATCTTGGCGATGTCGTTCGCGCTCACCACCAATGTGGAACGGGCGAAACGCAAGCTTGATCGTGCCAGCACCCAAGCGGTTCTCTCCTTTGACTTGTTTATCCTCAATATTCGCAGCGATCTGGTAGCCACAGGGGCATCTTTGAGTACCGCAACCAACACCCAAGTCGAGAAAGCCGTGCTGCGGCAGATGCATATCCGTAATACCTCGGCGCTAGATATTCTCCTGGTGGACTTAGACGGCAATATTCAACTGCAACAAAGCCGAGTGGGACGACAGCGCTTAGAGGCGATTCCCAATCAGGACTTGTTTGAAGCGGTTCTCAACGCCAAACAGGTGGTCATTGATGAGGTGGGCTTTGAAAATCGCTTTCCCTATCTGGATATGGCTGTACCCGTGACCGATGAGATTGAGCTGCCGATCGCGGTCTTGATGGTGCGGGTGGATCTCAACGAACTCTGGAACGAGACGATCAATATTCGCGTGGGCGATCGCGGCTATGTTTACATCACCGACCCCGAGGGACAGGTGGTCGCCTTTCGCAATACTCGCCTCCAGGAGCCGGGGGTCACGCTGCAAGCTCTGGTAGGGCGATCGCCCCTCTCCATTGCCCAGTCCGGGTTCAATGTTTATCGCGGACTCGATGATAGATGGGTTCTCGCCTCAGCCCAGCGCCTGCAAGTGCTGGACTGGTTTGCGGTGGTGGAGCGGCCCCTGATCGAGTTTCTGCCTCCGATTCTTTTGTTCATGGTCTTTTGGCTCGCGATCCTGCTGGTGGTGGTGGGCCTGGTCTTCAATCTAAATCGCTTTACCCGGCGTCGCATCGTGCACCCCCTCACCGACCTCCGGGAAGTGGTGCGTCATCTGCGTCAGCGCGAATGGGACTATCCGGTTGCCATCCACAGTGCCGATGAGCTGGGCGAGCTGGCCCGCTCGTTTCGAGCCATGTCTGAAGAGCTGCGGGAGAGCTTTTGGCGGCTCGAAGCCAATAACCAGAAAATGCAGATTCTCAATGAGGCCCTCTCCCAAAGTGAAGCCAAATTGACCCAGTTTCTGGATGCCGTCCCCGTCGGCATTTTTGTGATGGATGCCATGGGCAGACCCTACTACGCCAATCCCACTGCGCAGCGAATTTTGGGCCAAGGCGTGGTTCCCGCTGCGACCCCCCAGAACCTGTCGGTAACCTATCAGGTCTATCGTGCCGGGAGCCATGAACTCTACCCTAACGAGGAGCACCCCATTGTCCAAGCGCTGGCGGGCCAGACCACCAATGTTGATGACCTCGAAGTCCATGCCCAGGGCCAACGCACCCCTTTGGAAATTTGGGGTACACCGATTTTTGGCAGTAATGGCAAGATTGTTTATGCGATCGCTGCCTTTCAAGATATTAGCCAACGACGTCGGGCTGAACAGGAGCGAGAGCAACTAAATATTGCCTACGAACGGTTTGTACCAGAACAATTTTTACAACTTTTGGGGAAGGACAGCATTTTGGACGTGAAAATGGGCGAAGCCGTGGAACGGGAAATGTCGGTGTTGTTTGCGGATATCTGCAACTTCACCACCTTTTCAGAGCAGATGAGTCCGGAAGACAGCTTCCAATTCATCAACTCCTACCTACGCTACATGGAGCCTGCGGTGATGAATCACGGCGGCTTCATTGATAAATATGTTGGCGATGAAATCATGGCGCTTTTTGATCGCTCTGCCGATGATGCCGTGCAAGCGGCGATCGCCATGCTCCAGGAACTCAACCAATACAACCACAGCCGCAACAAGCCCGATCGCCCGCCGATCGAGATTGGCATTGGCATCAATACCGGCTCGGTGACGCTGGGTACGGTGGGCGGCCAACACCGCAGCGACAGCACCGCAATCGGCGATACGGTCAACCTTGCCTCCCGTCTTGAGCGCCTCACCCGCATCTATCAGGTGCCGCTGTTGATTTCCCACCATACCTTTTGGCAGCTGACCCATACCTACCCCTACCATATCCGGCTGATCGATCGGGTTCTGGTGCGGGGCAAAACCCAGCGAGTCTCGGTGTTTGAGGTCTTTGATGCTGACCCCCCGGACTGCCGCGACGCTAAACGTCAAACCCGCAGCCAGTTTGAGCAGGGCCTGATGCTCTACAAAATGCAGAACTATTATGATGCTTTGCAATTTTTCCAACAATGTCTGCATTACAATCCAGTGGATCGGGTGGCGAAACGCTATAAGCAGGACTGTCAGCAGGCGTTGGAATTAGAGCGACAGCCGTAACTGGATATGTAGACCAAAAGCAGGAGATATATGAGAATTAAACGCCTTGAAATTCGCAACTTCAAACAATTTTCTGACTATGCCCTTGATCTCCATCCACAATTTACGCTGTTGGTGGGTGACAATGGTACAGGTAAAACGTCTCTCCTTGATGCTCTTGCCATTGCCGCTGGGATCTGGCTGGTTAATCCGCCTGACAGTACATTGGTCAACAGTAAACGGAATATTCTCACCAGCGAAATTCGCTTAGAGGCAATTGAGTCAAATGGGATTACGCAGTTTGTTGAGCATAAGCCTGTGCAGATCAAAGCGATCGGACAATTGGGTGAACAAAAACAGATTCAGTCGTAGGGTGTGTTAGGCGGCGAGGATTTTTAAGATAAAATTCGATAGTTTTAATGCCGCCTTAACGCATCAATTCGCGGTATTTACATCACGATTAAAAGATCTATTTGATTTTTAGCTAGAATCTACAATTTGTCAGCTCCCAACTTGTTACTCGTTCCTCGTAACTCGTTACTTTACACCCCATGCCCCGCATTCTCCTGGTCGATGATGAGACCGACCTTACTGAACCCCTCGCCAAAGTCCTACGCCAGGAAGGCTACCTCGTCGATATCGCCAATGACGGAACTCAGGGGCTGGCGATCGCCCGCTCTGGCAACCACCAGCTCCTGATCTTGGACTGGCTGATGCCTGGCTGCTCCGGGCTCGAAATCTGTCGCCAACTCCGGGCAGCGGGTCAGATAACGCCTGTGCTCTTTCTCACCGCCAAAGATACCCTCGACGATCGCGTCTTGGGCCTGGATGTTGGCGCAGATGACTACCTGGTCAAGCCCTTTGAACTGCGGGAGTTGCTGGCCCGCGTTCGCGCTCTGCTGCGACGGGCCGATGGGTTGCTGCCTGCACCCGCCGGGACCTTGCAAGTGAGCAACCTCAGTCTCGACCCGCCCAACCGTTTGGCCGTGCGGGGCGATCGCAGCCTCGAACTCTCAGAAAAAGAAACCGATCTCCTCGCCTATCTGATGCAGCATCCCAACCAGGTGCTCTCCCATGCCCAGATCCAGCAGCACCTCTGGCCCAGTCAAACACCGCCCCATAGCAATGTTCTGCCTGCCCTAGTACGCCTGTTGCGCCGCAAGGTCGAGGCCGCAGGTGAGCCATCCCTCATTCACACCGTCTATGGCAGGGGCTACCGCTTGGGGGAATGAGAATGATCCATTTAAACATTCTGCATAAAGCCCCCATCACGCTGGCCAGATCGCTATAACCAAAGAATGAGTTTGTGATGAGCGATATGTTATGAACACCCTCTGGGGCTGTTTGTCGATTTTCTGCCTGTTGCCCATCGTTGGGGGGCTACCGTTGATTGATTGGCTGGTGCGCTTGGGCACGGGACAATCTCTGCGTCGCCTGGGTACGGGCAATGTTTCTGTCTCGGCGACGTTTTATCATGCCGGAACCGTGCTGGGCGTTTTAGCCGTGCTTTCGGAAGCGAGCAAGGGGCTGGCGGCAGTCGGCGTTGCCCGCTACTTTTTCCCCCAGAGCCCCACCTGGGAGTTGCTGGCGCTGATCGCTTTAGTCTTGGGTCGCTACTGGTTTGCCAAGGGTGCGGGGATTACCAATGTATTTTGGGGGCTGATGCTCCACGATGCCATGGTCGCGGTGGCGATTCTGGTCATGGGCAGTATTAGCCTGACCCTCGTTCGGGAGCGACGCACGGGCCGCTTGGTGGGTCTGGCCCTGATGGTGGTCTTCCTCGCCCTGCGCCAACCCCAGAATGCCGAATATGGCTTGATGGCGTTGCTTTTGGGCGGAACCCTGGCCGGAATTTTACAAAAGATGCCGGATGACTTGGATTTACCCACACCGACCACCACAACGGGACTGCGATCGCGACAGATGTTCCGTTTCTTTCGCAGCGATCAGGGCCTGCTGAGCCTGGGAGAACCTTTGACAGCCAATAAAGTGGGCGCAAAAGCGGCCACGCTCTCGCAACTCAAGCAATGGGGCTATGCCGTGCCCGAGGGCTGGGTGATTCGCGCGGGGGATGACCTCAATGCTGTATTGCGCTCGGTGATGCCCAGCCCTGAGCGCCCGGTGATTGTGCGCTCGTCCGCCGTAGGCGAAGACAGTGCCGGGGCCTCGGCGGCAGGACAATACCTTTCGGTGGGGGATGTCACCTCAGCGGCTGCGCTAGAGGCCGCCATTGTTCAATGCCAGCAGGCCTACCATCGCCCCCAAGCGGTGCAATATCGCCAACGCTATGGCCAGCCCGATCGCCCCCTGGCCGTAATCATTCAAACCCAGGTGCCCAGCCAATACGCCGGGGTCGCCTTTAGCCGCGACCCCCTGGAGCAATATCGCCAAGGCGTCACGATTGAGGCCCTCAAAGGAACCCCTGCCCAAGTGGTTTCGGGTCAACACACCCCCGAGCGCTACGCCATCTATGAACCGGAAGCAGAAACCGCCATCCTTGAAGGCAAAGGAACCGTTCCCCCCGAGATTCTCTTTACGGTCGCCCGACTGGCGCGGGAGTTGGAAGCCCGTTATCATGGCATCCCCCAAGACCTGGAATGGTGTCACGATGGCGAAACCCTCTGGCTGCTTCAGGCTCGGCCAATCACCACCCTCAGTCCAATCTGGAGTCGCAAGATCGCCGCTGAGGTGATTCCGGGGGTGATTCGGCCCCTCACCTGGTCGATCAATCAACCCTTGACCTGTGGGGTTTGGGGCGAGCTGTTTACTGAGGTTCTGGGTCAAGCGCGAGCCCAACGCCTCGATTTCCCCGCCACGGCAACGCTGCACTTTTCCCATGCCTATTTCAACGCCAGCCTGATTCACCAAATTTTCCGGCTCATGGGCCTGCCCGCCGAGAGCCTGGACTGGCTTACACGAGGCACCAAACTCTCACGGCCCTCTCTGGGGTCTACCCTGTGCAATGCTCCGGGTTTGCTGCGCCTGCTGCAACAGGAAGGGCGCTTAGCGAAGCAGTTTGCCCAGGACGAGCGTCAATGGTTTGAGCCTCTCCTGCAAGACCTGGTTGCGCCGATGGAACCGCTCTCGGAACCCGAGCTGGCGATGCGGATTGAGCGCATTTTATCCAATTTGCGCCGAGTGACACGCTACCAGATTCTTGCACCCTTGAGTCTGGCCCTGCGTCAGGCGATCCTGCAAGTACCCGATACAGAGCTGGAGACCACTGTGTTGCCTGAGGTGGCGGCACTGCGATCGCTCCTCGACTTGGCCGAACAGAGCCGGAACCTCTTACCCCTGCCCGAACTGGACTTTGATAGCTGTCCCTCGCTCTTTGCCTATCTCTCAGACACACCAGATGGAGAGGGAATTTTGGCCCAGTTCAACCAATGGCTCTCGGTTTACGGCTACCTCAGCGAAGTTACCACCGACATCGCCGTGCCCCGCTGGCTTGATGATCCCCGCCCCATGCGAGAACTCTTTAGCCAATGCATCTTTAGTGAGGGCCGACGCGCCGAGCTGCGCCGCAACCTGGATCACGCCGCACCCACACCGCCGTCCCTGGTGGCTCGCTGGCTACAACCCCGATTGCAGCTTAAGGGTCGGGTCGCTGAAATCTATAATCGGCTCTTGGCCCAGCTACGCTGGACCTTCTGTCACATTGAAAGCCGCTGGCAGGCTACGCAATACTTGACGACGTCTGGGGATATTTTCTTTTTGCAATGGCCCGAAATCCGCGATCGCCTCGAAACCAGCGATCCCGATGCACCCCAACCCTGGCCCGCCGAGACGATCACCACCCTGCAAGCCCAGATCATCCATCGCCATGAGCAATACACAGCCCATTGCCAACTCGACTATGTGCCCCCTGTCGTTTATGGCCAACCCCAACCCGATACATTGCCACTGCCCCCCTTGGCCAATGCAACGCGACTCCAGGGCATTGCGGTGAGTGCAGGGGCGATCGAGGGAGAAGTGCAACTACTTAAATCGATGCAAACTATCCCACCGCTGGATGCCAACACCATCCTGGTCGTGCCCTATACCGATGCGGGCTGGTCGCCCTTGCTGGCCCAGGTGGGGGGAATTATTGCCGAGGCTGGTGGACGCTTGTCCCATGGGGCGATCGTGGCACGGGAATATGGCATCCCGGCAGTGTTTGATGTGCCAGGGGCGCTGCATCAGTTGCAAACGGGTCAGCGGGTGCGGTTGGACGGCGATCGCGGCACAGTAGAAATTTTATGAGCGCAACCGGGATAAGTTGGGTGTTTGTCGCTCCTGCAACCCTAATTAACGTGAGTTCTGGATAAGCAGACATCGCAAAAGACTCTGAAACTCAGCAGAATCAACAATACTGGCTCCGGTATTGCAGGAGTCTGAGGTGGCAATCTCCACCTCAGCGGGAGGTGTCGGGGGGCTGGACCCCTGACAACCGGGTTTGACAATGAGTTTTCAAGGCTTTGAGGAATGCGATCGCTTCGCTTAACCGAAACTCAATGGTAACTTTTGTAAAGTTTGCCCCAATTAACGTTGCAAATCATTACCATCAGAAATACTTTGCACGATTGCTTGGTATCGCTTAACGTTGCGCTCGCTTGCCCACTCAATCCGGCTCGCTAACCCAGCTCACCATTTAAGGAGATCTGCTGTGAATCAACCCTTTACCGTTGCCCCCCGTTACCGCCTCGATGACGAATCCCAATGGCTGCGGGGTATTGACCCCAGCCGTCGCTACTGGCTGTGGCTCAATGGTGAAACAACGATGAAAACTGCCCTAGCAGGTTTCTTGGCGAACGACTTGACCGCCTGGAAGCAGACGCTCCAACGTTTTCGTAATTTACAACCCCAGGAGCAGATGAGCGTTGAGCGCTTGGGAGCAACCGCTTTTACGCTCCATTGCATCAGTGCCAACTGCTACGCGATCGCCACCACCTACCAAGGTGCAGCGGTCTGGCATCTCTTCGACCAAGAAACCTTGCAAAGTCTGCTCCATACCGCTCACCCCGACTGGCAATGCGCACCTCAGGATGTTGAGCTGGGTCGGGAGCTCCTCGCCACCAGCCTGAACCTCTCGGTAGCGGCTTAGCGGGCCTCATCCTCAAACCCAATTTCAAGGGATTGTAAGGCCAGAAGACCCAACCCCTACATTTGAAAGGTA
This sequence comes from Cyanobacteria bacterium P01_G01_bin.54, assembly GCA_039180005.1. Taxonomy (GTDB): domain Bacteria; phylum Cyanobacteriota; class Cyanobacteriia; order Cyanobacteriales; family Spirulinaceae; genus SIO3F2. The sequence goes on from JBCDEB010000056.1 coordinate 30,679, forward strand.
GGGGCGGGGAAAAACCGCCCAGTCAGCCGTTTACTTTTTCCGGATGGATACCGTCTAGACAACTTACGGTCGGTAGGTCAACAGCTCCTTGAGTGAAGCCACCAACTCCACTTGGAGCTGCTGAATCAGTTGATCGGCATCAAAGTTGAACCGCCAGATGGCGTTGACGCTAAACAACGGGGTTTGCACAAGACCCTGAACAACGACTCGATTGTCGGTAAGCACTTCAACCGTTTGGGGTCGGCAAATCAGCTCAATGGCCTCATGACTCAGGTAATGGGCGATCGCATCTTGGCCCTGAACTCCTTCCTCAAAAGGGGGGATGAGACGCCCCGACAGCGCGAAGAGCAAGCTCGTATCGTAATAGTCCCCAGCGTTCAGCGTCTTAAAGTAGTCCTGAACACGGCATTTCAGCGCCGTATGAACGGGATTAATGGTCAGAACGGTCATTAAATATCTTAAGAGAGTTTAAAAGGGAATTTGTTATTAAAGATAGACAAGCTAGGGCGTGTCATCATTTAAAGCCAGAAGCTTGATGGGACAAGGGACAGAGCGCCCGACCCAAAAAACAGAACAAGGGGCTGTAAGCCAGTCATAGTAAGAGTTTGAAATCTAAATGATGACAGCCCCTAGAGACAGACAGCCTGTCCAGACATCCTCTCACCCCTGACAGCAGGGTCAGAGCAGCTAAGATGAGCGTCTAGAACAGAGGATCAACGCCCATGTTAACGACCATATTGCGCATCACCGTGATCTGCTGGTTAAATTCTAGACGGGTCAAACCATTGAGTACCTGCAGAGCCGATGCCCTTAAACGATAGGACTGGGGAACCGGGATCACCGTACCATCTTCCATGAATTGGCCCAGAACATACCAGAAGGCCAGCTTGGTGTTGTTGGTTAAGAGCCCGTAGCGACGGCTAACGTCGGTATTCGCCTTACCGGCAATCTCGCGCATCGCCTGCATTTGCTCAGGTTGAGACATCGCCTTGATTTCGTCGATCAGACCTTGGGCAAATTGCAAGCGAGCCGCGCCAGGTGCAGCGGGGGTCAGGGATTTACCAAGCTGGGTATAGGCAGACCAGAGTAGGCCAAGTTGCTCGTCGGTGCTCAGACGCTGGAACTGCTCGGTGACAGTTTCAACACCAGTGCTGAATGCTTGAGTGTTGAGGGTGGTGTAAGCCATGGGTGTGTAAGTTGTCTTATGTCTCGAACAGAACTGAAGGGTTTATCGGAAGACTTAGGTTGCGTCTCCCTGACTTCTATTATGTGAAGTTTTTCTGCGAATTGCAAATAAATGTAACAAATCAACCTTTTTTGTTGACACATCACGATTCCCGTGCATTAATTCAGGCTTCTGCAATAACGGATGACACGCCCTAAGTCAACACTCAAGCCGACCCGCAAAATACTGTCGGTACAACTCACAACTGACTGTCACCTGATTATTCAGCAGTTGCACCAATCCCATACTCTGGAGTCGAAACGCCTCAACTTGAGGCAGTTCAATCGGTTGGTCAGCTTGCAATACTTGGGCAAACGCTCCGCGCAATGCCGGGAATTTCTCTAACTGGCCCAAATGCCGATGGAGATGGTCGTGATAAATCCCGGTATCAGTGGCAGCACCGGCCATCAGTTCTGACCAAGATCCGGTTCCCTGCGCCAGATGGTAAAACAGCAACCGCACCAGATGGGGATGACCCGCAACTCCTTGCATCACCTCAGCGAGCTGCGCCGGGGTCAGTGCCAACTGATGGCGCTGGGCGAGGTCTTGCACCTGCTCGGCGGTAAAGGGCTGCAAGGCCAGCTCCAACCCCACATTAAAAGGCGATTGATTAATATTGAGCTGCACATAGCTCTCGGTGGATTGCACCAGCACCAGGCGCATTGTCTGCCATTCGGGCTCGACCTTGGTATATTCATGCCAGGTGCGCAACATGGCGAGAAAATCTCTCGCCACCTCCGGGTAGTCAAAGAGTTCACTAATTTCTTCAAGAGCCAACACCCAAGGGGTTTGCGTTTCGGCCAGCAGGTAGCCTTCCATATAGAGGGTGCAGCTCATTTTGCTGCCGGTATCTTGATCCCAAAACTCATCCAGCACGGCAGGCAGCTTGAGCTGACGGCTGATATTGGCAGCCAGCCAGCGTAATAGGCGGTTTAAATCACTCAAGATCGACTGTTCCGCTTGTTGAAAATTCAGTACCACCGTCTGCTGTCCGGCCTGCTTGGCCTGGGCCAGGATTCGGTTCATGAGTGAGGTTTTGCCGATCTGCCGGGGGCCTTTGATACGCAGCAGGGCGCTGGACTGGAGAATATCTTGATAGCATTGGGGTTCAAGGGGCGATCGCACCACATAAAAGGGCGAGTCCAGTGGCACACTATCGGTGGGATAGTCTAGGGCGGGTTGGGTCGCTGGGGGGGCTGGGGCTGCGACTACTGGCGTCTGGGGTTGAGGGGATTGTTGCTGGGCCTGTTGCTGAGTTTGTTGTTGAAATTGGCCCAGCAGCACCGATCGCAGGTTTTTCTTGCTAATTTTTTCACCAAACACCCTGGAAAGGAGCCGCCAGAGCTTGGGGGCGATGCCCTGCTGAATGTAGCTGCCCGAATAGCCATAGGCTTTGCCGATTTCTTCATAGGTGCGGCGAGTTTCTTGCCAGGTTTCTTGCAGCAGTAACCGCTGGAGGGTGTTGAGGTGTTCTCCCGTCTGGGCATAGAGGGTGCGATCGACAAAGCTAATGATGGCGTCAGCGTCGGGCATAGGGAGTGCAAAGAAGTGAATGGTTTGGGCAATGCTTTCGGCAGAGGGCTTCTCATTGTAGCCAACGAGCGATCGCCTGACTTGGACTTCACATGCCCAGTTCGAGATTTCCTACTCCATGCGCTCATGCTGGAGTTCTGCGCTGGCTCTTCAGACGCGTTAGACTCAACTATTGTCAACTCACAGTCTTTGTGGAGACACTCACGATGGAACTCACCGAACTCAAACGCGAAACCACCCTGCTCTCTGAGCGCCTGGGCAAAGCCCAGGACTATCTTTGACCTGCCCACCCTCAAAGCCCAGATTCATGACCTGGAACAAATCGCCGCGCAACCGGAATTTTGGGACGATCAGAACACGGCGCAGACGACCTTGCAGCAACTCAATGACCTCAAGTCGAGTTGGGAAGAATACCACGGCTGGATGAGCCGACTCGAAGACACCCAGGCGATCGCCGAACTCCTGGAACTGGAAAGCGATGAAAGCTTGCTCACCGAGGCGGGTGAAACCATCACAACGCTCAACCAAGCCCTCGATCGCTGGGAACTGCAACAACTGCTCTCAGGCGAATACGATACCGAAGGTGCCGTGCTCACCATCAATGCCGGAGCGGGCGGCACCGATGCCCAGGACTGGGCCGAGATGCTGCTGCGCATGTATACCCGCTGGGGGGAGCAAAATGGCTACAAAGTCCAACTCGCTGAACTCTCCGACGGAGATGAAGCAGGGATTAAATCCGCCACGTTGGAAATTACGGGCCGCTATGCCTACGGCTACCTGCGCAGCGAGAAGGGAACCCATCGCTTAGTGCGAATTTCACCGTTTAATGCCAATGGCAAGCGCCAGACCAGCTTTGCCGGAGTGGAGGTGATGCCAGCCCTGGATCACTCAAAAATTGAGGTGGAGATTCCCGATAAAGATCTAGAAATCACCACGACGCGATCGGGGGGCAAAGGCGGCCAAAACGTTAATAAGGTGGAAACGGCGGTGCGTATTTTGCATATTCCCACCGGAATCGCTGTGCGCTGTACCCAGGAGCGATCGCAGCTCCAGAATAAAGAAAAAGCGATGGCGCTGCTCAAGGCTAAGCTCTTAGTCATTGCCCAGGAGCAACGGGCAGCAGCGATCGCCGAGATTCGCGGTGACATGGTGGAAGCGGCCTGGGGCAACCAAATTCGCAACTATGTGTTTCACCCCTACCAGATGGTCAAGGATCTGCGCACCAATACCGAGACCACGGCGATCGACGATGTGATGAACGGCAAGTTGGATGCCTTTGTGGAGGCCTATCTGCGTGCTGACAATGGCCTGACGGAATAGACTGAGCGATTTGCAGTGATATGGAAAACGTTAAACAGCACTTTGAAGCAGAGGCCCAAGAATTTGACTCCATCATTCTGCGTCTGATTCCTTACTATGAGCAAATGGTGGATGCTCTCGTTCTGGCTCTGCCCTTTGGGTCTGCTCAGCCGATCCGTGTCATTGACTTAGGCTGTGGCACAGGAACGATCGCCAGACGGATCAAGGATCGGTATCCTCAAGCGCAAATCACTTGCGTTGATATTGCCGAGAAAATGCTGGCGATCGCCCAGACTAAACTCGGGCAAGGTTCAGATATGCGCTATCAACTCGCTAACTTTGAGCATTATGAGTTTGATGCAGCTTACGATATAGCCGTTTCCTCCCTGGCCTTACATCATTTAGTAACAGATGATGACAAGCTCAAATTCTACAAGAAAATTTATGCTGGTTTGAGACCAAAGGGTGTTTTTTATAATGCGGATGTCATTCTGGCCGCTAGTGCTCATCTTCAAGATCTGTATATGGAGAAATGGCAAGATTATATGCGCTTAAACGTTTCCAGCGAAGAAGTTGACCAAAAATGGCTCCCTGCGCATTATGACGAGGATCATCCTGCCAAGCTGATGAGTCAGTTGGATTGGCTACATCATATGGGATTTGTTGAAGTGGATGTTGTCTGGAAGTATTTCAATTTTGCCGTATACGGTGGGCTTAAACCTGCTGCATGAAAAGTTTGAAGAGAGCATCTCTTGCAAAATAGAGAAGTCCATGATTCGCACAGGAGTTGGATAACAGTCAGGGTCATCATCAGCGATGGAATTACTCGAATATCAAGCCAAAACCCTCTTCCGTGAAGTGGGCATTCCGGTTCCCCTCTCCCAACAAATCTACAACCCCCGGGATCTCAAACAACTGCGGTTGTCCTATCCCATCGTACTCAAGTCTCAGGTGCGGGCCGGGCAGCGGGGGCCAGCGGGGGGCGTTCGCTTTGTGGAAAATACAATCGATGCGATCGCGGCGGCCCAGACGATCTTTCAACTGCCCATTGACGGCGATTGTCCTGAGCTTCTACTTGCCGAAGCTCGCTACACCCCTGAGCAAGAGCTCTATCTAGCAGTCGTCCTGGACTACCGTCAGCAGTTGCCGATCCTCCTGGGGGCGCTACACCCCCCCACACAAACCCCGGACATAAATCTGCACAAAGTGGCAGTCGATCAGGAGTTTTCACCGTTCTATGCCCGCCATCTGGCGATTCAAATGGGCTTAAAGGGCGATCGCATCACCGCAGTCAGCCGAATTCTGGAGAAAATGTATTATCTCTTCGCCCGTAAAGATCTCGATAGTGTAGCGATTGATCCACTGGGCATCAAAGCCAATGGCCAAGTAATGGCCCTGGATGGTCAAATTACGCTCAGTGCAGCCGCCCTGGCCCGTCACCCGGAACTCAAGCTGATCGCCGATATTACACCCCTCCAGCGCCCTAAAGCCCACAGTTGGCAACGCCCACAGGGCCAGATCGGTATCCTCTGCACCGATGCAGGGGTCGGGATGATGCTCTGGGATACCCTAATGGCCGCCCGCTGTCCCGTCCACATCTGCAAGGTCTTAGCCGATCCGGCGACCGAGCCCAACCCAACGCCGTTGACCCAACAGCTTTGCCAGACCCTAGACCAGTGGCAGGCAGAGGGGCAGTCTCACCATTGCTTAGTCGCCCTGCCCGCAACCTGGACGGCGACAGCAGAACTCGAAGCAGCGATCGCAGACTATCCCGACTTTAAGTTCACGCTGTATTGTCCAGGTTCAGTCACCCTTCAACCAGAGTCAGCCGTGACCATCGCAGTCTCACTGACTGCAATGGTGACATTACTCAAATCAATCCCACCTACGCAACGGTAAATCACGCAACCGTAAATCACGTAAGCATTCGACATAATTGTGGGTTTTACTGACTTAATTTATCTCGTTTCTCTCATTGATTCCACTTACATTACCGTAAGTTACGCAACCAAAAATCACATAAACTCTTGATTTTTATCGTGGGTTTTACTGACTCAATCCTCCTCATTACTCAAATGTAACTTTACTTACAAAACCGTACATCACACAGTTTAAAATCACGCGATCATGTGATATCGATTACGGTTTTCTCGAATTAATCTTTCTAGAGTTAAAAAAATCGATCAATTCCTCCTTGCCGTAACACGAAAAAGAATCTGAGGCTTAAAGAGGAAAAAGGTCACGTAAAACCATAAATCCTGGGGTCTTAAACCCACTCTGATTCGAGGTTGACAATGAAAAGAATCAAAGAATTTCAAGGTAATCCCGAGCATTTAATCCTCCTCAAAGAAGGCGTTGTTATTTGGAATCGATGGCGAAATATTCTATTAACCACTGAACCTGATCTTCGAGGTGCAAATCTAAAAGGATTAGATTTACAGGGTATTGATCTCCAAGGAGCCAAGCTCACCAATGCAAATTGCCGACGCACTAACTTCAAAGGTGCAAATTTAAGCCATGCATCTCTAACTTGTTCTGATTTCAAAAAGGCAAATTTGAAAGGTGCAAACTTGAGCTATTCGGATTTATGCCGAGTCCGGTTTGATCGTGCGAATCTAACTGATGTAGATCTGACACAATCCACTCTCGAAGAGGCAACTCTAGAAACTTCAAACTTAACGAGAGCCAATTTACAGAAAGCCTATCTCAAGCTGAGTCATATGAAATATGCCAATTTAAGATATGCTAATTTACAATATGCCAAACTTCACCTGACCACATTAATTGGTGCTGATCTCAGGGAGGCAGATTTAAGATTCAGCAGCCTATATAGTTCTTTGCATTTCACACAACTGGCTGGAGCCAAAATCACTCAACAATATTGTATGAGTAATATCTGGAGTAAAGAGCCTGAAATTTCGACTTGGTATCAACCTAATCCAACAAAATACCAAAAAGCAGGTGCGATTCTTTTTGACCAAGAAGGTCAACGGGTTCTATAGCAATCCGAAATCATATTGAGATGCACAAGCCCTAATATAAAATCCGAAAAGTAAAGGCTAAAAATTCAACGTAGGGGCAGGTTTTAAACCTACCCCTACTGAGTATTCGATTCTTTGTGAATACAATTCAGATCTGGTATATAGCAGTTTTCATAAACATGGGGAAGTGGCATTCTCATTCTTTCGCAATCCGCTACAATACCCAGTTCATAAGCTAAAGCTATAGATCCAAAAGTGAGGGCTGAGACTTCGACTCCGCTCAGTCCAGGACGGAGTCGTTCGTGTAGCGTCCCGGAGGTATAGACCGACAACGAGAGATAGATTTCATCTGATGACACGCCCTACATCGAACTTTGTAAAAACATGAGGATAGCATATCCTTCTTTATAATCATTTTTTCCGCAAGGCTTCTGAGGCTAGGGGCTATCATCATTTAGATTTCAAACTATTGCTAGATCTAGCGTACAGCCCCTTTCCTTATTTTTTGGGTCGGGCGCTCTATCGCTTGTCCCATAAGGCTTCTGAGGTTAATTGATGATGTGCCCTAATTGATGAGACTCTCTGGGAATATGCCAAACTCTATGCTCTCCAAACAACCGCTTTGCCTCGTCTTACTCATCTTCATTACTGCCCTGTTGGGTATTTCTGTCACATCAAATTTTCTGTTGTTTAAGCGAGCAAAATTGTATTATCTTGAACTCAATAAAACTCGTCTTGATCCGGCAGAATTGAGCTACTATACCCATCAAGATCTGCCTCAGAAAAAGGGCGATCGCCCCCGTGTCATTTTCTTTGGCGATTCCCGCGCTGAAAGCTGGTTGTCGCCGGAAAGTGAAGCCTATGAATGGTTCAATCGTGGTATTGCTGGCCAAACGGCGGTGCAAACTTCTCAACGCTTTGCTGCCCATGTTGAACCGCTACACCCCGATGTGGTGGTGGTACAAGTCGGCATTAATGACCTGAAAACCATTGCTCTGTTTCCTGAGCGTCGGGATGAAATTGTGGCGAATTGTCTGGCCAATATTCGACGGATTGTAGTAGATGCCCAACGGATTGGGTCAACTGTCATTGTGACGACGATTTTTCCGACGGGTGAGATTCCCTTGGCACGTCGGCCGTTTTGGTCAGACAAGATTGAGGGGGCGATCACCCAAGTCAATGGCGAAATCTTGACCCTTGCTGGAGAGCAAGTTATTGTACTTGATTCGTTTCAACTCCTTGCTGGTGCTCAGAGAAAGTTACCACGGAACTATCAAAAAGATGAGCTACATCTTAAACCAATGGGTTATGCACCGCTCAATCAAGCCTTGCTCACAGCATTAGAAAAATCTCAGTATTGATCAGCTAGCAAACCTCTAAGTAAAAAATATCACCGACGGTAGATAACCTTGAAATATAATCAATATTATCCATCCTTCCGATGAATAGAAGGGTTAGCTGAATAACCTGAGTTCTGGATAAGCGAAGCGATCGCATTCCTCAAAACCTTAAAATCTCGTTGTCAAACCCGGTTGTCAGGGGGCCAGCCCCCCGACACCTCCCGCTGAGGGGGAGATTGCCCCCTCAGACTCCGGCAATATCGGA